>WTJR01000080.1:1250-6012 GCA_011524755.1 Halieaceae bacterium
TCGGCCTGCGACATGGCCATCGCTTCCAGTGATGCTCGTTTCTGCACCCCGGGCGTGAACCTCGGTGCTTTTTGCACGACACCTTTAGTTGGTATTGGCCGAAATCTCTCACGAAAGCACGCACTCGAAATGGCGCTTACGGGCGAATTTTTCGACGCGGCGGATGCAGAGCGCTTTGGTCTAATCAACCGGCACGTGCCGGCGGAGCAGGTGCTAGAAGAGACTCAACGACTTGCCGAGCGGATTGCTTCGCGCTCCCCACAGAGCATACGAGACGGGAAAACGGCTTTTTACACACAGATTGAAATGCCGCTCAACGACGCGTTCGAACATGCTAACCAGGTCATGGTTGAGGCGATGACGTCTGACGAATCTCGCCAAGGCGTCAAAGCGTTTTTCGAGAAGCGCACGCCGAACTGGGGGTGATCTCGTGTTGATCGAGACCGACGAGGGTCTCGCCAATTTACTCAAAACCGTGCGCCATATTGCGCTGGTGGGTGCGAGCCATAAGCCCGAGCGGCCAAGCTATCAGGTCTTGGAATTTCTTCTAAAGAAAGGTTATCGGGTGACGCCCGTGAATCCTGGCCTTGCAGGTCAAACCCTTCAGGGTCAGACCGTGGTCGGTTCTCTCAGTGATATCGATACCCCCGTCGACTTGGTCGATATCTTTAGGGATGGCAGCGCTTTACCTGGCCTGGTCGACGAAGCGATTGCGATAGGAGCCCCGTCTCTGTGGACGCAGCTTGATGTGCGACACCCCGAGGCTGAGCAAAAGGCAATAGATCAGGGGCTAACTGTCGTTATCGACAAATGCCCCGCTAAAGAGTGGCCGCGGCTCGAGGCCTGCGGCCTGCTGTAAAGGCTCCCAAAGTCACAGGTCGTTGCCAGCAACAACCTGCCTACCGAGACCACGGCGACTTACAGGCTGTTACCTTTCGTTTCCTCTAGCTGTGACAACGACCAGAGGGTCAACAGCGCGGCAATCGCAATGTAGACAGACACGTAGAAGATGCCGAATTCATTCCACAGCAAGACAGCAATTGTGGGTGCGAGTGCGCCGCCAAGAATGGCGCCGATTTGATAGCCCAGAGAAGCGCCCGAATAACGCACTTCGGTGCTGAATAGCTCGGTGAAGTAGGCTGCTTGAGGTCCGTATTGCATACCAAGGAACAAAAGTCCCATGGTGATAGCAAAACCGATCATCACGGGGTCACCCGTGTCGATGAGTGGGAATAAGATGAAGCCCCAGATACCGGTGAGGATGGCACCCCAGCGATAGACGTTCTTGCGTCCAATACGATCTGATAATCCGGAGAAGTAGAACTGCGTTGGCACCATGATGGCGGCGGCGACCAGAACGGCCGTCAGCATCGTGTCGCGAGATAGTTCAACCGAGGGTGAGTTCATACCATAGGCAATCACGAAGGCGATCAGGATGTAGAACGTCACCTGAACCGACAGGAAGGCACCGGCCGCCAACATGATGCGCTTGGGGTATTTACGAATCGCTTCAACCACCGGTGAGCGCTCAACCGCGGCTGCTGGTTTATCGTCAGCCGATTGTGCATCGCTGAGTGATCGGAAGGCTTCCGTGTCTTCAATTTTGAGCTGAATGTACATAGAAATACCGATCAGCACGATGCTGGCGATGAAGGGTAGTCGCCAGCCCCAATCCATAAATGCCTCGTCGCTCATCGAGCTGCTGACACCAATGAAAGCCAGGTTCGCGAGAATGACACCCATAGGGGCGCCAGCCTGTGCGTAGGCCCCATACCAGCCGCGCTGATCAGATGGCGCACTTTCTGTCACCAGCAACATGGCGCCACCCCACTGACCACCAATAGCCAGTCCCTGAATGAAGCGCAGGGCTACCAGTAGGAGCGGTGCGGCGATGCCGATGGATGCATAGGTCGGAAGGAAGCCGATCAGTGTTGTCGCAACGCCCATCATCATTAACGCGACGACCAAGGTTCGTTTGCGACCGATGCGATCACCGAAGTGACCAAAGATAATTCCGCCCAGAGGACGAGCCAAGAATCCGACCGCAAGCGTACTGAAACTGATGATCAGAAGGACCATGGTTGGCAGTTCCTGCGGGAAAAACGCTTTCGGGAAAATCACCGCAGCCGCCGTGCCGTAAAGGAAGAAGTCATACCATTCGATACTGGTTCCCGCGAGCGAGGTCATCGCGACCCGACGCATGTTCTGCTGCTGGTCCTGCCCAGTTGTGTCACTCATTATTCGATCTCTCAGTCTTGGCTTTTATTGTTTATTCATTCATCGGCAAGCGATGAATTAGCTGAATCGTGCATATGCTGCCCCGCATATCGACGTTCATCTAATAGCGAGATGGCGCGCGGGTCAATGGGTGAGGGGTCTGTCACCGGTGTGCTGGGGGTGCGTTGGAGGTACGTCGCGAGCGCACAAGAGGGAGATAAAAAGCCGAGTACAGCTCGGCTGCCGCGGTCGATCTGTGCAATCATTGCGCCACGGAATTCGAAGAATAAGTGATGGCCACACCATGGACGCAACGACCAACGCACCGTTTTATGACAAAACCAGCACCTTGGAGCGGCAGCGCAGCTTCATCAATGGTGATTTTGTTTCATCCTCATCGGGGGAGACCTTTCAAACGCGACACCCGGGCACGGGGCAGGTGATCTGTGATGTCGAGATTGCCGATGAGCGCCTCGTCGATGCTGCCGTGGCCTCAGCCCATGCGGCGTTCGCAGCCTGGTCGGAGACGCCCGCGGCTGAGCGCGGCGCCATTTTGCGACGGGCGGCGGCGCTTCTGAGAGAGCGAAATCAGGAGCTTGCGGAACTGGAGACACTCGATACGGGCAAAGCCATTCAGGAAACGAGCGTGATTGACGTCATCAGTGGCGTCGAGGTGCTCGAGTACTACGCTGGCGTTGCGCAGAGCCTGCAAGGGTCGCATATCGATCTTCCGCCTGAGGCCTTCGCGATCATGCGACGTGAACCCCTTGGAGTGTGTGCGGCGATTGGGGCATGGAATTACCCCATTCAGATTGCCTTGTGGAAGTCTGCACCGGCACTCGCCTGCGGCAACACCATGGTGTTCAAGCCCTCTGAGGTGACACCCCTCACGGCCTTGAAGCTGGCGGAAATATACCGTGAGGCGGGACTGCCCGAGGGCGTGTTCAATGTTGTGCTGGGCGCTGGTGAGACAGGTAGCGCGCTGGTACAGCATCCGGATGTGGCAAAGGTGTCGCTGACAGGCTCGGTCGCCACCGGGAAACGTGTCGCGGCCATGGCATCAGAGACTCTGAAAAAGGTGACCCTCGAGCTGGGTGGTAAATCGCCGATTGTGATCTTTGATGATTGCGACTTCGATAGCGCCGTCAACGCGGCATTGGCCGGAAACTTCTACTCAACAGGACAGGTTTGCTCGAATGGCACCCGGGTGTTCGTTCATGAAGCGATCTACGATGCCTTTGTTGACGAGGTGGTAGCGCGCTCCAACGCGATTGTTGTAGGTGATCCCTTTGACCCCGAAACCCAGATGGGACCATTGGTATCACAGCAGCAATTGGACAAGGTGGCGGGTTACCTGTCTGAGGTTCGAAGTGCGGATGACGTTAGTCTTTTGTGTGGTGGTGACACTGATTTTGATGCTGCGTTTTCGGGCGGCTATTACGTTTCACCGGCCGTGGTGGTGACCGACAATGAAGATCATTCGGTGGTTACCGATGAGGTGTTTGGCCCGGTAATGACGGTGTTGAAATTCTCTGATGAAGCGGATGTGGTCAACCGTGCTAATGCCACGCGTCTAGGACTCGCTGCTGCAGTCTTTAGTCAGAATTTTTCGTTGGCTCATCGAGTAGCCAATGCCTTGCAGGCCGGTATTGTCTGGATCAACGAATACAATATTACCCCTGCCGAAATTCCGTTCGGTGGCTACAAAGAGTCAGGTATTGGCCGTGAAAACGGGCTGCAAACGATCGAGCACTTTACTCAAACAAAAACGATTTATGCCAACTTGGGTAAGGTCGAAAAAACCTATTGAATGGCACGAAGCGCCAGTCCCCGGCCAGCGAGCGTGGGCTGACTTTATGATGAGTAAGCTGATGCGCCCCGGGTTCTTCTTTGTCTCATTGCAGGTGCAAGTGCTGGCGGGCTTACATCGATTCTGGGCGTATGCCAGACTGCCTTTGCCAGTGCTGCTTAGCATGGGGGTGCTCATGGCTCAGGTGACCGTTGCAGATCCCGGGACTTCGGATGATGGGGTTGAGGTGAATAAGACGCCAAAAACCCTGTTTGTCGTCGTTGATGGTATTCCCGCCGACGTCATTGAGCGTGTAAACACGCCAGGCATCGATGCTGTCGCTGCGGAGGGTTCGTATCAGCGAGCCTACGTTGGAGGCGAGCTCGGTAGGCCGACAGAGAGCCCAACCGTGTCCGCGGTAGGCTACATGAGCTTGTTAACCGGGACCTGGTCTAACAAGCACAATGTTCGCGCTAACTATGGTATCGAGCCGAACTACGCGTTCTGGGATATTTTCCGAGTTGCCAAGCATCAAGCCAGAGTAGTCACCACCGGTCTTTTTTCGACATGGACGGACAACAGAACCATCTTGATGGGTGATGGCTTGGAAGCGGCGGGAGGCTACAAGTTTGATTTCGTGGCTGACGGGTATGAGAAGGATCCTGCCTTTGCGCCTGCGCTCGAGGATGTCGAGCGAATTCAGGCTGTCGATCTACAGGTAACGACCTTGGCAGCCAAGACGCTCCTTGAGTCTGC
>WTJR01000002.1:0-1421 GCA_011524755.1 Halieaceae bacterium
TAAGTATGAAGATCGCTGGCAAAGTCTGTGTTGTAACGGGTGGCGCCAGCGGTATTGGCAAAGCACTCGCCACGCGCTTTATCGCTGAGGGTGCAAAGTCTGTTGTTATCGCTGATCTCAATGCTGATACGGTCTCTGCCGTAGGCGCTGAAATCGGCGCTCAAGCTCACGCCCTTGATGTCAGAGACGAGAGTGCCATTGCAGCGCTCGTTGCTTCGGTAGAGGCTGAGCACGGTCAGATAGACCTCTTTTGCTCCAATGCCGGCATCATTGGTGTCGACGGAGAGCCCTGGTGGGCTACAGGTGCGGATAACGCACTCTGGCAGCGCATGTGGGAAATCCATTTGATGTCTCACGTGTACGCCGCACGGGCTTGTCTGCCCGCGATGATTGCCCGAGGCGAGGGCTACTTCCTCAATACAGCGTCGGCGGCAGGTTTGCTCGCACAGATCGGCTCGGCTCCCTACTCGGTAACCAAACATGCGGCGGTATCGTTTGCCGAGAGTTTGGCCATCACCCATGGGGATGACGGCATTAAGGTCAGCTGCCTTTGCCCGCAAGCGGTCGATACGGCAATGACGGCCGGTACAGATGGTGGCGGCGTCGCTGGTGTCGATGGCATGTTGTCTGCTGAAGCGGTGGCGGAGGCAGTAATACAAGGCCTGGACGCCGAGTCTTTCCTGATATTGCCGCACCCCGAGGTAGAGGAATATCGTCAAAACAAAGCGCGGAGCTACGAGCGCTGGTTGGGCGGTATGCGTAAATTGAGACGTCTGTTCACGGATCCCGTCGGTAAGTAGACTCTCAGCCATGGACAAACAGTCCCGGCTTGCCCGCACCATCCTGAATGGCTTTACCGCCTATTTTGCTGAGTTTGAAAACATCACGCTCTCGGCTCGCACGCGCTTTGAGAATGCTGAATGGCGCGCGACGCAAGAGGCGTCGATGCGTCGCATCGATATTTACAAGCTTCAGGTTCTCGAGACCATCGATGTCGTCGAGTACATTGCTCAGGATCGGCTTCACGACCTTGATTTCTGGGCTGAGACCCGAGATCTCTATGCTGAACTCGTTCGAGGGATGACGAACTTTGAGATTGCAGAGACGTTCTACAACAGTATTTTCAATGCCGTATTCGAGCATCGCTGGATTCGAGACGACTACGCGTTCGTCTTCTCGCCGCAAGGTGACATGCCACCAGTGGATGTGCGACGCGTACTGAACCAGTACCGCACCAAGGGTGATTTCAAGGCCGCTGTCACCAATTTACTATTCGACTACGGTATGTCGTTGCCTTACGAGGATTACGACCGTGAGGTCACGCGTGTCACCGAAGTCATGACCGCCGCTGTTGAAGATGCCGGCTACGATCATCGCGCTGACCTAGAATTGCATGCCTTGGAGCACCACTTTTTCCGTAA
>WTJR01000002.1:1521-5918 GCA_011524755.1 Halieaceae bacterium
TATGAATATGTTTTCAAAATCATCAAGGACCGGTTCACACCGCCCAAGGAAGTGACACATCAAGAGGTCCGCGATAAGTACCAGTTGGTAAAGCGTTGGGACAGGGCGGGGCGCATGGCTGATACGCAGGAGTTCGCCAATTTGGTATTTGAGGCCTCGCGCTTCTCGGACGAGCTCATGGAAGAGCTGGAAGCGACCTGCTCCTCGCAACTTGAGATAAACGGACGCGCACTCATCATCAAGCATTGCTATGTCGAGCGGCGGATGCAGCCACTGAACCTGTATCTGAAAGACGCCTCCGATGAGGAGGTGGATGCAGTGATGCTCGATTATGGCAATGCCATTAAAGAACTGGCGGCGGCTAACATTTTCCCCGGTGACATGTTGCTGAAAAACTTTGGTGTAACGCGTCACGGGCGCGTGGTTTTCTACGACTACGACGAAATTCAGCCGTTGACGGACATTAATTTCAGAAAGATACCCCCGCCTCGCGATGAGTTTGAAGAAATGTCAGGTCAGCCCTGGTACTCGGTTGGACCAAACGATGTGTTTCCTGAAGAGTTCCGGTTGTTCTTTTCAGGGAATGCGCGAGCACGCAAGGCGTTCGATCAGTTACACAGTGATCTATACGAGGCGAGCTTTTGGACCAACCTTCAAGACAAACTTAGGGACGGTTTCGTTGAGGACTTTTTCCCGTACTCTGGCAAATTGCGGTTTCAGCGCTAAGCGAATTTTTTATGGCTAATCTTCTAATTATTCGGCACGGTCAGGCGTCATTTGGCGCTGATAACTATGATCAGCTATCGCCGTTAGGTCAGCGCCAGGCTGATCTCACCGGTGAATTTCTGCGTCAAATGGGCACGCGCTTTAGTGCGGCCTATAGCGGCGACCTCTCTCGACAGCGCGAGACAGGACAGCGGGTGCTGGATCAGTTGGAGGATGCGCCGGATCTGGTGATTGACCCTCGATTTAACGAGGTCCAGACCGACGAGCAAATTGACGTCATGATGCCGATTTTGATTGAGCGGGACCCGCGCTTTGCTGACCTCGTCGCTGCGATGGATACGGACACAAAGTCTTTTCAAAAGATAATCGAGACGGTCTTCAACTATTGGGTAAGCCCCGAGTGCGATATCGGTGGCATCCAGACTTGGGCGGATTACAGTGGTGGTGTGGTCAGTGCCTTTGAAGGCGCCATGGCATCCGCAAACTCAGGCACCGATACGGCCATCTTCACCTCGGGTGGGACCATCGCCACGATGGTCGGTCACGTGCTCAAACTGACATCTGACCGCGTGTACGAGTTTTACGAGCCAGTGTTCAACTGCTCCATTACCCGCATTATCTTTAATTCAAGGAAGTGCTCCTTGTCGACCTTTAACGACGTGGGGCATTTGCATCTCATGAGCGCTCAGTTACAGGAGCGATTGGTGACCTACCGATGACACAAATCTGGATTGTGAGGCACGGCGAAGCCGCTGCTAGCTGGGAGAAGGACCCGGACCCTGGCCTGTCTCAGCTTGGCCAGTCGCAGGCCGAGGAAACCGCAGATGCGTTGATGGATATTGTGCCCGTGGGTGCGAAGTTAATTTCGAGTCCGCTGCGACGTGCACAGGAGACGGCAGCTGCGTTTGCGAACAAGCGTGGTGATGGTGTCCAGATCGACCCGAGATTCTCCGAGGTGCGCTCGCCTGTTCCATTGAGCGGTCGCAAGGCGTGGCTCCAGGAGTTCATGCGCCAGGACTGGTCAGAGCAGTCGGACGATCTGTGGGAATGGCGCAGAGACATCTTGTCAGGTTTGAGAGAAGCTACCGAGCCCACGGTGGTGTTTTGCCACTTTCTGGTCATCAACGCGGTTATTGCTGAGATTGAAAATAAACCAGAGGTGCTCCAAGTTTATCCAGCCAATGCCTCATTCCACGAGCTGAAGCTCGAAGGCGGGGAGCTTTCGCTGGTTCAACTGGGACAGCAAATGGAAACGCGCATTAACTAGTAGTTTCGAAGCCCTGGGTTATTTGCGATCCCTTCGGATTCTCATCAAGCCTTCTTGTGCAGTTGATGCAATTAGTTTTCCGTCGCGACTCCATAGCGAGCCTCGGTTGTAACCACGGGCGCCGCCAGACCAGGGGCTGTAACTATCGTAAAGAGTCCAATCGCTCATATCGGGCACTTCGTGGAACCAGATCGCATGATCGAGACTGGCGCCAATAAACACCTTTTCGGGCTGTTCGTAAGGAAAGGCCGAGAACGCAGTGCTGTAGAGCGAGAAATCCGAAATCATCGCCAGCGCTGCTTGTTGTTTGCGCACACAGCCATCGAAGGGACCGATAACTTTAAACCACGACTGCGCTACGGGTTCTTGGGCTTCGGGTAGACGCTCGGTGATACGCTCACGAGTGACCCCGAACAGGTCGAGCATATTGCGAGGAATGTTGTTGTCCCGTTGCGCATTCAGAGCTGCCGCTTCTTCGGGTGAAATGACCTCAGGCATGCTCAGCGAATGAGACATACCTTCTTCTTCCACGTGGTAGCTAATCGACGTATTAAAAATTGCTTCGCCATTCTGTCGGGCAACGACTCGGCGCGTGCAGAAAGAGCGACCATTCCGAATAGGGTCAACCTCGAGCTCAATGGGTAGATCCGCATTGCCTGCTCGCAGAAAGTAGCAGTGCATTGAATGTGCGGTGAGGTGATCGTCAACCGTTTCGTAGGCTGCGAGTAAGCATTGAGCAACCACCTGACCACCGAATAGCCGAAACTGTGGACGTAAGCTGTCACCGATAAACCAATAATCTCCCACGCGCTTTGGAGTGATGATGTCTAACACCTCAGGGAAGGTGTGCCTGATAATTTCTTTAGAACCCATGGTTACCTCTGTGCTTTATCTCGGCTTTAAGCCAAAGAAAAAGACATCAAAAAAATCGTGCGCGGCGCTCGTTAGGTCGTCGAGTCGTCGCCACTGGTCTATACCCACTGCTGCGTTGATTGCACTGACCATGAGATGACGCGTGACTAGGACACTTTGATTCTCAATGGATCCCTCGGAAATACCCTTGGCAATTACTTCACCCAATTTGGCATGGATTTCTTCGGTTCGGTGCAGGACTGCCCGACGGAGGTCGGGCGGTAGTGCGGTGATCGTATTGTAACGGATAAGTGGACCGCGATCTGAATTCTGTAGTTCGAAGATCTCGGTACAAACAGCCCCTAATTTGTCGATAGGGGACAAGTCGGTCTGTTCAACTTCCGAGGTGATGCGCTCGAATTGATCCAACGTGAATTCATAGCATTGCGATAGCAGTGCCTCTTTGTTCGCAAAGTGGTAGTAAAAGGCGCCTTTTGAAACGTCTAGCGACTCAGCGATGTCATCGAGCGACGTACCGCTAAACCCTTTGCGATTGAAGTGCTGTGTTCCTGCTCGCAGGAATGCCTCCTGCTTAATTCTATTCTGGGCTTCACGATTGAAGCCCTGGCTAGGTTGAGCGTTCGCTGAGTTATGGCTGTTTTTCCATTCAAACGCACTGCGCCTTGGAACCAAGCCGTTAGTAAAGAGCTGTCGAATCTTTGAGGCCGCTTCTTTTGACTCGGCCGCCGGCATCTCATAGAGCCAGTAGAACGACCAGTCCAAAGCAGACAGTAATGCCCTCGCAGTGCTCGTTGTATGACAGTCCCTAACGACGCCTTCGGTAATCCCGTCACGGAGGTAACCACGAAAGCGTTTGAACATTCGCAAGTATTCTTGCTCTAGGAGCGCTCGATTCGCTTCAGGGAGCACCGCAATCTCAAGGGGTGCCGCATAGTAATCACCGCGGTCAGCTAGAGAGTCCAAACTGATTTCAATGTGCCGCTCCATGGCTCGCAGGACGCGCTCCAGCGAGTCGTCCGTCTCGGCTTCTACCTCATCGAGCGATTGATGGAGTCTGGCAAGCGCGCTCTGATAGCACTGAAAAATAAGATCTTCTTTGGTTCTGACGTAGTAGTAGAGACTGGTTTTCGTCAGTCCGAGTTTGTTAGCTACATCAGCGAGCGTCGTCGAACGTGCGCCCTTGGTATTAAAGAGTTTTGCAGCGCGTGACAAAATAGCGGCCCGTTTCGCTTGGTGTTGCGCACCGCGACTGAAGGGGGACCCCGCTTTGGAGTTCCTACTTGGAGATGTCTGTTCTGAGCGCGCCATGTGTTCCAACTGAACCGTGGATTAGACCGAGAGATTCTCGCCGTTCGAAGATTTGAACTTTAAGTATTTTTTTTGAACCTGTCCATGGATGGCGCGAAAAGAGACGTGCCACAATAGCGCCGAAGCTGTGGAGTTTGAGAATGACAGACGCAATTAGATTTGAAATGAAAGGTGATGTCGCCGAGCTTTGCTTGTGTGCACCGGAGCGACGAAATGCGATTGG
>WTJR01000101.1 GCA_011524755.1 Halieaceae bacterium
GCGCATGCCATCGAGTTGCGCATCGTCGAACTTAAAGGTTTTAAGATTTGCGAGACTCCAATACGCCTCGCCCGCATGTGGCTCTGCGGCAATGGCTCTCTGATAGGCGGCCGCAGCGTCCTCACCGCGTCCACCATAACGCAGAGAGTGGCCGTAACTGGTCAAAATGCGTGCGTTATCCGGTATGTACGTCAGCACCTCTTCGAATTTTTCGTGCGCCTGCTCGAAGCGGCCTGCCATCGCGAGGATTGATGCGTGTTGGACCTTATGAGAGAGGTTGTCCGGCTGCTCGAGTTGAAGCTGCCCAGTCCTATCCAGCGCTTCATCAAATCGCTGTCGACGGGCCAGCGCGGTCGCATAGTTCGCCTGAGCGATCGTGAAGTTTGGCGCGAGCTCCAAACAGCGCTCGAGCAATACGATAGCCTCATCAAGCATTCCCAATGTAATGCCTATTTCAGCCAGTAGGCGGATAGCATCAACATCGTGAGGGCGCCGTTTCAGATATTCGCGGCAAATACCCTCAGCAACCCCCAAACGACCCGCCTGCATCAAATCAAGCACCTGAGTCAGGAGTGGATCGAGGCCCTGCTGGCTGCCCAGGGATCGGCGGTAGGCATCAGCTGCAGCGACGTCGTTACCTTCTGAGGCACGCAGCTCATACAGGTCTCGCCACGCTGTCCTCAAATTTGGCTGTAAACGGACAGCGGTCTCCAGAGAGATAATGGCCTCTGACAGCCTGCCCTGTCCTTTTAGCGCCAGGCCAAGCTCGTGGTGTGCAAGTACCAGGCTTTCCGCCTCAATAAGAATTTGACGCAGTAAAGGCTCTGCCGCTTTGTTCTGGCCGTTTCGTCGAAGCGCAACACCGTGCATCAAGACAAATCGCGAGTCATCGCGAGCGAGCTCCCGCGCTTCTGCCGCTAACTGACACGCGGTTTCCGAGTCGCCATTTTGCAAGGCAACTTTTATCTGTTCATACAAGTCTTCGGCCGATCGCATAGTCTTCTGCTTTTACATCACAAGATTCATTCATCAAGAGCTGACGGTAACTTCCAGAAAGACCGTCATGAAGCCCCCCATAAAGCCCCTCATAAAAAAGGGGCACCCTAAAGGTGCCCCTTTCTACTGCTTCGAACAAGCTTAGAACGATCGCGTGAACGATACACCCAAGCTTCGTGGCTGGTTGATAGTGACTCGCTGATCCCAAGTCACAGCATTGATCCAGACAGAGCCACGCTCGTCAGTCAGGTTATTGACATAGACCTGAGCTGACCAGTTTTCACGCTCCATACCTACCGCGGTGTTCACCACTGTGTAGGCCTTTTGCGTGCGTCGCTGCGTAGAGATCGTTCCACCATCGAACAAAGTGTTGTACGAATCGCCTGTGTACATGTAGGCGGCTTGTAGGAAGAAGTCATCACCGAACCCATAGCGAGTCGATAAGTTCCACTTCGTCTCAGGTACGCGTGGCAACGCAGTTCCTGATTCCGCATCTACGGTCACACCATTTCGCGAGTAATCAGACGTCAGATTTGAATCGACGAAGCTCGCTGCACCACTCAACGACCAGTTGGCCGCCAGCATGGCAGTGAAGTCAAATTCAAAACCATTACTCTCAGCGTTACCCACGTTGTAGGTCAACGTAATGGGCGAGATCGAGGTATCGAGGCGTGAGAACTGGAAGTCATCCCAATCCTGCCAGAACGCCGCTGCATTCAAGCGGAGTTTGCCATCCATGAGAGACGCCTTGAAACCAATCTCCTGTGCTGTCAGGAAGTCTGGCAAGAACTCACAACCGATGTTCGATGCGCCCTGGTTACCCAGACCATCTTGCAAACGCGTCGCACAGAAACGGTTCAAGCCACCTGGTCGGTAACCCTCACCCCATGTGGCATACGCCATCACGTCATCGTTAACCTGCCATTCGGCTGTTAAACGATACACAGAGTCATTGGCCTCGGTGATACGCGGCACAGGTGCACAGTCTTCACCGTAGTTACTGGCGGGACGATCACCTTGAGGTCCCCAACCACCACAGGGCCACCATACGGTGCCAGAGAAGCCATTCAGACCACCTTCGTAGTCAAACTGCCGAGCACTCGCTGCGACCGTAAGGGCTTCAGTAACATCGTAGGAGATCTCACCAAAGTACGCAGTCTCTTCGTAGGCGCGAACGAAATCCGTTGTCCAGTAGATATCGGGCGCATCGACTGCCAACGGCGTTCCGTTGAGACCCATGACGTGCCAGTCATTGTCTGAAGCGGTATCGACCTCAACTCCATAGTAGCCAACCATGTAGCGTAAACGCGCTTCTTGGTCAGAGACGTAACGGATCTCGTAGGTGCTTCGATCGATTTCCGTTGTATTGGTGTACTGCTCTCTGGGGTCACCACAGAAGCCTGTGTAGGACACGTAGCAGTTGTAGTAGGGCTCAACGTAACCGTATGACACGTAGTAATCGCTGTAGAGCGAGTAGTCGGCATAGGTTTCGGTATCGCGCTCAAGATCGCCGTAGGTAGCGGTCAAGGTTCCACCGAACAGTTCGCCCTCGAGCTTCAATGAGGTTTGGGTCCACTCATCGTCGTTCCAGTCGGGCATAAGACGCATGACCTTCAGGTCACCAACGGTTGGATCGTGATCCCAAACACCATTGGACTCGACATCCTGCATGATCAGTGCCGCTGTCAGGGTCCAGCTGTCGTTGAGGTCTACGGCTAACGCGGCACGTGCACCACGCGTTGTCGCATCGTTAAAGTTCTTCTCAGCAACTTCACTGTTATCGACAGTCAGGTCAGCCGCAACGTCATTTAGCGGGCTCGCGGGATCCAGTCCAGCGCGGATGTACCCGCGACGGAACGTGTGCGTACCCGGCACGTTATCAATAAAGCCACCTTGGACCTTGTTGTAACCAACAAGACGCAGCGCCATGCTGTCGCTCAGTGGAATGTTGACGAAACCTTCAGTGAGGTGACTGATGTCGCCGCTCTTGGGCTGCTCCATGCCAAAACTAATACCACCCTCGAACCCTTCGGTGCTGGGCTGGTTTGTGATGATTCGGATAGCGCCTGACTGTGCGTTCGCACCATAGGTCGTACCCTGAGGGCCAGCCAGGACCTCAATCCGAGCCACATCGTAAACGTGCGGGTTAAGGTACTGACCCACGGCCGTTACCGGTTGCTCATCGAGATATACCGCGACCGATGGGTTAGCGCCTAGGCTGCTTTCACCACCACTCGAAATACCTCGAATATAGATATCACCACTACTGGGGCCCAACGTCACGAAGCTGACGTTTGGCAGCATCATGATGTAATCCTCCATATCGGTGATATTGAGGTCCTCCAGCTGTGTTTCACCCAACACGCTGACGCTCATTGGAATGTCTTGAACACTCTCAGACCGTCGTGTTGCGGTAACTAAAACCTCTTCAATTTCAACCTGCGCCTGTGTTGGCATGGCAATCGTTGTCGCACCAACCAACCCGCAAGCAGTCGAAACCGCCAGCGCTAAAGGCCGTCTGAAAAATGAGGTCTGTTGGGATGAGTTATTACTTTTCATAGTTTACTCCCTCAATGACTTCGCATCGTTTTCGTTGTTGTACTGCGTTTTTCCCCGGGGGTAGTGCACCCAAACCGACTGCCTGTCTGACCCCCATACCAGTTACACCGGCTTATTTCGCAGAACCTTGGCAGCATTACTTAAAGCGCTACCCGTGGTATACCGACAATTGAGACGAACATCAAACAAAAACCGGTTAAAAATAAGAAGCTCGCGATAAGAGTGCTCGGAGTCAAAATGAAAGTAATCGAACCTGCCAGAGAGCTGGATGTCATTCACTCCACCGATGTACTGGTTATCGGTAGCGGACCGGCGGGGCTGGCCGCTGCCATTGCGGCCGCAAGAGCCGGTGTCAGCGTCACCTTGCTCGAGCGTTTTGGCTGTTTCGGAGGGAACATCACCGCGGTAGGTGTGGAAGGCTTTGCCTGGTATCGACACGAACAGACCGTTGATAGCGAAGGTATTGGCATTGAGTTCGAGGAGCGTGCCAAGGCAGCGGGCGCCTCAGTCGCTGAACCACAATCGGAGAGCCATGCCATCGATGGTGAGGCCTTCAAAGCGGTCGCAGACGACCTTGTTCTCGAGGCTGGGATCACGCCCATGCTTCACCGCTTATTCGTCGCCCCCATCATGGATGGCCGTCGAATAACAGGTGCCATTGTCGAGAGTAAGGCTGGCCGGGAAGCCATCCTTGCGGAGCGTGTCATTGACGCGACTGGCGATGCCGATGTTGCGCACAGGGCCGGTGCGCCAACCATTAAGCAAGCCAAAGAGGACATGATTGGTGCCTCGGTGATGTTCTCGCTCTCGGGTGTCGACAAAACAAAGTTCATCGAGCACGTCAAAGCAGCACCTCACACCTATGCGGACTGGGCCTATGGACAATGGACCATCGAAACAACGGGGAAGGAAGATGAGATGTTCTCGCCCTTCCTGCGCAAGCCATTTGAGCGTGCGCGGGCCGAAGGATTAATCCCACCCAACCTCGATACAATTTCAGGCACCTGGGGCGCACTTTACGATACGGGCGACCTCACCTACATGAACCTCGTCCACCTCCTTGGCTATGACGGCACCGATCCCGCCGATCTCACTCGCGGTGAGATGGAAGGTCGCAAGCAGGCAATGATGGCTGTGAAAGCGCTACAGGCATTCCAGCCGGGCTGCGAGAACGCCAAGTTACGAAACTTCGGAATGACATTGGGCATTCGCGATACCCGGAAGATCGATTCTGCCTACAACATGACCGAACACGATGTGCGCGAGCAGGGACGATTTGACGACTCAGTCGGGATTTTCCCCGAGTTCATCGATGGCTACGGCATCCTCATCCTGCCGACGACCGGTCGTTACTTCCATCTACCCTATCGGACCTTGATTCCGAAAAATGTTGAAAACCTCATTTGCGCAGGGCGGATTACCGGAGGTGATCGCGTCAGCCATGCCGCCACCCGCAATATGATGTGCTGTGCGGTGACCGGCCAGGCCGCCGGCACGGCCGCGGCCTTGTCGGTCAAACGAAATGAATGCTTTGAGGACCTGTCGGTATCAGCGCTACAAGGCGAACTCAAGCGTCAGGGCGCACGCATACACTAGAGGACTTAAACGCCTGATGAGGTGGACGTTTGAGAGGCTCCGTCAGTTAGCTGTGCACGTCTTAAAAATACGAGGGCATAAATCGCGACGTACAGACCAATCACGATCATGCCGATCCATTCGATTTTGAGTGGTGTGAACTGATACAACACAACCAAGCCGGCAAGCAGGCCCGCATGGGTCAGCACGTAGCGATACTGACCCAGCGCTTCCACCGTAAGACCCAGGTTCTGTGAATACAGTCGGGTTAACGAGTCCAAGCTGTTGATCACAAACAGGATGCCAACAACAATCATGAGTAGCGTGATTGAGTCGCTGACGGGCATCCCACCTGCAAAGTAGCCAAAGAGCACCGAGAACCAGAGTGCGATGGGGATAGATGGCACAATCAATATCGCAATCAAGAGCTTCCATGCAGCCATACCGTTAACAAACCGAGCGACAAACTGACCGATCATGATCGACCAGGCAAACCACCAACTCAGGTAAAAGCCGTGATATTCGTTGATCGGCAGAATGAAGCGATCGAGGTTTGTCAGGTAACCACTAAGGCCACTCATCGTCCCAAGAAGACCGCTAATACCGACACCCGACGCTAGCCACGCAGCCGCAATCAGAACAAAAAATAAGCCCGTAGAACTCAAGCTGAGCACCCGCAACACCGTGAGTCGCGTACTCGACACCACCGCAAGGACAATCACCGTGCCCACCA
>WTJR01000191.1:0-1687 GCA_011524755.1 Halieaceae bacterium
GTGGGCGCGCGTTTTGACGACCGTGTGACCAATACAGTGAGTAAATTCTGTCCGGGCGCAAAAATCATTCATATCGATGTCGATCCAGCGTCGATCGCCAAGATCGTGCCTGTTGACGTGCCGATTGTGGGTCCTGTGACCACGGTGCTGAAAGATCTCGATGCGCAGATTGATCAACAGCAGGCTTCCTCAGAGCGAACTATGCCCGATGCGGAGGCAATTGCTGACTGGTGGAGTCAGATTGATAACTGGCGCGCAGCGCATGGACTGTGGCATGGCCGCCGCTACGGTGAGTCTGATTTCATCATGCCCCAAGACGCCATTACCGCGCTGTACGAGGCGACCAACGGCGAGGCCTACGTAACTTCCGATGTGGGCCAACACCAGATGTTTGCGGCTCAGTATTACAAGTTCGATTACCCCCGCCGATGGATTAACTCCGGTGGCTTGGGAACCATGGGTTTTGGTCTGCCTGCGGCCATGGGTATCAAACTGGCAATGCCGGATGCCGAAGTCGCCTGTGTGACCGGTGAGGGCAGCATCCAGATGAATATTCAGGAGCTCTCCACCTGCGCGCAATACGATGTGCCGGTGAAGATTGTGAACTTGCGCAATAACTATTTGGGCATGGTGAAACAGTGGCAAGACATGCAGTACGACAGCCGCTACTCAGAGAGCCACTATGCGAGCTCGTTACCTGATTTTGTGAAGCTCGCTGAGGCCTATGGCCATGTGGGCATGGAAATCAAAGACAAGGCGGATCTGGAGCCGGCGATGCGTGAGGCGTTTGCCATGAAAGACAAGCTTGTGTTCCTCGATATTTTCGTTGAGCCGCACGAGCACGTTTATCCGATGCAGGTAGCCCCTAACGGTGCCATGAAAGATATGTGGCTAAGCAAAACGGAGAGGACTTGATTATGAGACGCATACTTTCCGTTTTGATGGAGAATGAGCCTGGGGCACTGTCTCGCGTTGTCGGTTTGTTCTCGCAACGCGGCTACAACATCGAGAGCCTGAACGTCGCACCAACGACAGATCACACGCTGTCCCGACTAACGCTGACGACAACGGGCGATGACCTCAAGATTGAACAGATTACGAAGCATCTCAATAAAATTGTTGATGTGGTTAAGGTGGTTGACCTCACTGAGGGTGCGCACGTTGAGCGTGACATGCTGTTGGTCAAGGTGCGTGCTGAAGGCGCTCAGCGTGATGAGGTAAAGCGCACGACCGATATCTTCCGGGGCCAGATCATCGATGTGGGGCCAGCGACCTATATCGTGCAGCTCACGGGCCCGATCGACAAACTCGATTCGTTCCTGTCAGCTTTGGGTGAAGCAGAAATACTCGAGGTTGTGCGATCAGGGGTTGCGGGCATGGCTCGCGGTGAAAAGGTGCTTACCATCTAGGTCCTTCAGCGTCGTTCATTGACGCTGAAGCTCTTTACTTCAGACCGCATTAAATAGTGGCCCATTTGACCGGTGCGCGGGACGCTCTGTCTTAAATTCGAGGTGGCTTCGTTGACTTGTGAACGTGGCTGCGCGTTTATGCGCTCATAGTTCCTCGATAACTAGCAAAGAGCATAAAATGCCGAAACCGCTGTACCGTTTCACCTCAAATTTTCCTGTGCTGTCAGCACTGTTCTTAGCGCTGTTCGTCACTGCCTGCGGTGGGGGTGGCGGCGGCG
>WTJR01000191.1:1787-3214 GCA_011524755.1 Halieaceae bacterium
TTCTTAGCGCTGTTCGTCACTGCCTGCGGTGGGGGTGGCGGCGGCGCTGTCAGCGCACCGCCTGTAGTCGTTGAACCACCAGCTCCACCTGCGGATACGACACCACCCACGATTACGCTGTCGGGTGACGCAGAAATGCGCGTGGAGCAGGGCACTGAGTTCACAGATCCGGGCGCTTCCGCCAATGATGACACCGATGGTGAAGTCACTGTATCGGTCTCTGGCACCGTCGATACTGCCACCGCGGGTGTCTACACGCTGACCTATACCGCCACTGACGCGGCAGGAAATGAAGCGACCGCGGAGCGGGTTGTCACCGTATCGGACACCACGGCGCCAACAATAACGCTCAACGGGAGTGGTTCGATCACGCTTGAGGCAGATGCCGCCTACACCGAACAGGGTGCCACCGCAGTCGATAGCGTTGATGGCACGCTCGAGGTCGTTATTACAGGTAGTGTGGGTAGTGCTGCCGGTACCTACACATTGACTTACACGGCAACCGATGCGGCTGGTAACTCATCGCAGGTGCAGCGGATGGTGACGGTCCTCGAACCAGAGCCCGAGCCTGAACCCCCACCCACCGGTGGCGGTGGTGGCGGCAACGAGGCCGATGATCAGCTGGTAATGACTCAGGGCATTGTCGATGGCGTTTGGGACCGCGGTATCAATGCGTTTGACCAGGCAATCGGCTGGGGTGACTGTAGTAACGACGGCGGTGAAGGCTGCCCATCCATTGCTTGGGAGTTTGTTTCCGACCCTGATCGTGGTGACGTGCTTCAGGTAACGCACGCGAACAACCAAAATCTTGCTGGCCTGTTCTTTGCCTCGTCAGCGGCAGTGGATCTTAACGGCTACGTCAACGGTCACATCGAATTCGATATCAAAGTGGTCTCTGGTGATGCTGAAATCACCATGAAACTTGACTGTTTCTATCCCTGTACCTCGGGCGATCAACCCCTAGGCGAGAAAGGCGCCAGTGGCTGGGAAGCAGTGAGTGTTCCTATCTCGCAGCTGACGGCCGGCGGTCTTAATCTGAGTGAAGTGAATACAGGCTTGGTCATCTGGGCAAGCAAGTTCGAAGACACAGTTTTCCAGATTGATAATGTGCGCTTTACGGGCTTTGATGAGACGGCTGAACCGCCGCCTCCAGTGGTTACCGTGCCTTTCAACCTCACGCAAATGGGTCTGGGCAGCTACTCGGATACTATTAACCCGGCGAGCTATCGCTGCGTGTATGACTACGGTAACTGGATCTACAACGCAGGTGTGGTAGAGCCTGGTATCCCGTTCTGCGATACCGCAACCGGAACGCCTCAGGGTGACCCAACGCCTAAGTATCCGCAGTTGGCGGGCGCGGCGGCGAATAAGCACACAATGACTCACCGTTGGTGGGGATCTGTCTCGTTCATCGGTGAGATGCGGGT
>WTJR01000191.1:3314-5813 GCA_011524755.1 Halieaceae bacterium
ATCATGGAAGCCACCTTTGTTTATGGCTCTCCCTTTGTGTTCTTCGAGGTTTACTCGGGCACCCCAACGCTGAAGACCTTGCGCGCCAACAGTGGCGAGCGGGGCGTATGGCATGAGGGCGGCGACAGCCTGGGCATCTGGAGTAACGTTGCTGGTCAGCGCAATGACTTCTTGATCGTCGGCGATGCGGGTACAACGTTCAGCGGTGTCGATACGGACACGGTCACTATTTCTGCGCCAGGCAACTCCTTCACCTTGGTGTGGGCACCTGAGACCACTGCATCAGTGCGCCAGACGCTCGAGAGCTATGCTCGTAACAAAGTGAAGCATGTCACGATTGATTATGCAGTAGATCGCTCCACCAATACTGTGACGGTAAGCCATCGCTATCTTGATGATGACAATGCGCCGGTCGAGACACTCGCAGGTCTAATGCCGCTTCAGTGGAAGCGTGCACCGGCCATGGGCTATGCCACCTCGGTTCGCAGTGCACGGGGTCTCGTGAAATTTGCGCCAATGACCGGCTTCGATTACGACTTACCGTCTGTGGGTGTGCTGCCCGCGCTGCCACTCATTGATGGCTCACTGAATGAGACTGAGCTACGTGGCTTGGTTGAGGATTTTGTTGCCGGTGGCACTGGCTATTGGAATACCGCTAACGATACGTACTGGAACGGTAAGGCGGTGGGTCGTCTGTCAGAAGTTCTGGCCATTGCTGACCAACTGGGTATGGCCGACGAAGCCACAACCTTGCGCGATTGGCTCAAGGGTGAGCTAGCTGACTGGATGAGCGCTGAACGCGATGGCACCTTGGATAGCGAAAACTATTTCGTGTACGACCCCAACTGGAGCACGCTTCTGGGCATGGAGGAGTCGTTCGCCTCGCACCAGCAGTTGAACGATCACCATTTCCACTACGGTTACTTCATTCGTGCCGCGGCGGAGGTCTGTCGAGTCGATAAGGCGTTCTGTAGCGACGAGCAGTACGGGCAAATGTTTGAATTGCTCATTCGCGACTATGCGGGTGGCAAGAACGATCCGATGTTCCCCTACCTGCGCAATTTTGATCCTGCCAACGGATTCTCTTGGGCCTCGGGTCATGCCAACTTCGTTCGCGGAAACAACAATGAGTCGACCTCCGAGGCAGCCAATGCCTATGGCGCCATGGTTCTGTACGGACTGGTGACAGGTAATGACGACATTATGGAGCGTGGCATGTACCTGCACGCATCAACTTCGGCGACGTACTGGGAATACTGGAACGACATCGATGGCTACCTCGGTGGAGATCCCGACGCACGTAACTTCCCCCCTGGATACCCACGTATCACCACCTCCATTATCTGGGGTGATGGCAGTGCGTTCTCGACATGGTTCAGCCCAGCGTTCGCCCACATTCTGGGTATTCAGGGGCTACCGTCTAACCCACTGATCATGCATGTCGGTTTGTTTGCGGACTATCTCGATGATTACGTTGCGTTGGGCCTAGAGGAGTCGCCTAACGGCAAACCCTCCGGTCTACCAAATGGTCACTGGACTGACCTCTGGTGGAACCTATGGTCAATGACGGATGCGGATGCTGCCATTGCCGATTACGAAGCCACGGTAAGCTACGAGCCCGAAGCCGGTGAAGCGCCTGCGCACACCTACCACTGGATCTACACCATGCGTGCTTTGGGTGAACTCCAGACAGGTACAGGGGCTCTGACCGCAGATTACCCTGCCGCAATGGCCTTCGAGACGGATGCCGGTGTGACCAGCTACGTGGTCTACAACTACAGCGATGAGGCGATTACGGTAACGTTCAGTGATGGCACCGTGGTTGAGGCTGCAGCTAACGCGTTCGCTATCGAGCAACTGTAGCTTTGGTCCTTTCAAGGAGACTCTGTAGTAACCCGGCGCATACTGCGGCCGGGTTATTTTTTTGTGGCCTGTCTGCGCTCAAAACGCTTGTCTCTCAGTGTCCATTGGGTGACCCTTACGAACCTAAGTTTGCCGGTGAATCCATTGTTAACGGGTTGCCGAAAATCTGGCGGAGAAATACGTGAATAAATACGACGCCATCGTAATCGGTGCCGGTCATAACGGGCTGACCAACGCGGCTTATCTCGCGAAGGCGGGGCTGAAGGTTGCCGTGCTCGAGCGCAATCCCCACATTGGCGGCGCGACGGTGAGTCGAGAGCTCTATGAGGGCTGGTACTACTCCAATTGCTCCTACGTATCGAGCTTGCTCCGTCCCGAGATTACCCGAGACCTTGAGTTACCCCGTCACGGTCTGCAAGTCGTGCCTTTTGGTGGCGGCGCCACCTTCATGCAGAACGGTGATCACTTCGGTAACTACAGCGACTATGCGCGCAAATACCGTGAGATCTCGCGGCATTCAAGGCGTGATGCCAATGCCTACGAGCGCTACAAGGCCGATACCAGTCGTCAGACACGCCTGATTCGACCCTTCCTGCTCAAGACTCCTCCCGATCCGACATCGCTTAAATTGAGAGA
>WTJR01000171.1 GCA_011524755.1 Halieaceae bacterium
TGATTCGACCACCATCCAGCCCTTCCATGGCAATGGAGAAGCCCTGGCCCTCTTCACCCAGTCGATTGGCCGCCGGGACGTGAACGTCATCAAAGCTGATCTGCCGCGTGGGCTGCGCATTCCAACCCATCTTGCTCTCTTTCTTACCGTAGGTGATTCCCTCGAGATCAGCGGGCACTAGAAAGGCGGTAATGCCCCTGGCTCCGCTATCTCCTGTTCGCGCCATGACAACAAGAACGTCTGTGTCTCCAGCACCTGAAATGAAAACCTTGCTGCCATTGAGGCGGTAGCTATCACCCTCTCTCGTCGCTGTTGTCCGCAGCGACGCCGCATCTGAGCCAGCGCCGGGCTCGGTCAAACAATACGAGGCCAAAGTCTCACCAGCGACCAGTGATGGACACCAGCGATCGACAACCGATTGCTGGCAATACTTTCCGATCATGGCGGTCGCCATGTTATGTATGGTCAAAAAAGCGGCGGTCGTTGTACAGCCTCTCGCAAGCTCCTCGACAATAAGACTGGCATCCAGCCGTGACATACCCAGCCCTCCGGCCTCTTCCGGGGTATACATCCCCATAAAGCCGAGGTCGCCCGCAGCCTTCAGGGCAGTTTTTGGAAACACTGATGACTCGTCCCAATGAGCTGCATTAGGACGAAACTCGGCCTGCGCAAACTCTCGGGCGCTGGCAACGTAAGCGCTTTGCTCTTCGCTTAGCTCAAACTGCATGAGAAGACCTCACAGTGATATATCGGGGCATGTGTTGATTCATTTTATCCATGGCACCTGTCGGTGCTATTGTGGCGGTAGACAGCGAGGCGCGCAAAAGAACGCGAAGTTTAATCCATAATTTTTACGAACCATGTCCAAACTCACAGCCATCACATCGGATTTTGCCAGAGCCATTGAGCATCTGGGTACAGAACATTTTGTCCCCACGATCGCAGACGTGCTGTGTGGCCTGGTCAATGCTGACGACGCCACCGTCATTGTCTACGGTCATGAGGAACTGCCGACCATTAGCTTTGCGAGACCACTAGCCGGGAAAGAAGAAAGCTCACTTGCCACTTACCTCACTGGGCCCTTCTTACTAGACCCCTTCTATCGTGCTGCAGCCTACGATCAGCAGTTTGGTGTTTTTCGCCTTGCTGATCTCGCGCCCGCAAGTTTCCGGAGCTCAGAGTATTACAAGAACTGGTACAAACACTGTGGCTATGAGGACGAATGCGGACTGCTCATCCGTCTTGCCAACGAGAACTTTATCAATATCTCTATCGGTCTTACGTCCGAAGGGGCCCGTTTCAGGGTTGGGCAAGCAAAGTTACTCGCGAGTATTTACGAGCTGACGGCCTCGCTCTGCCGTCGACACTTCTTAGAGGTGCTGGAAGCGCAAAAGAAAACGACACTGCGAGAGCGCATGCATCGCTCGCTTGCAGCGTTTGGTGCCAGTGTACTCACCCGTCGCGAGAGACAAGTTGTCGAACTGGTCTTGCTTGGCCACAACACCCGCTTAATTGCCGAAAAACTCGGCATCTCGATCGAGACGGTAAAGCTGCATCGAAAGCATGCTTACGCCAAATTGGATATCAGTTCTCAGGCAGAGCTCTTCTTCCTATTCATGGAAGCGCTGTCCCACTGGTCAGGCGATCCTGATACCGACCCGCTCATTGCCTATCAAGGAGGTCAGTGACTGTGACTGAACTCTCATTGGCTGACGGTTTCGCTGCACTCAATCGCGGCGATCTCGCCGCCGCTGGCGAGGCCTGCAAACAAGCCTTGGCCGCCAATCAAAAGCACGTGCCCGCGCATTTCCTCGTGGGTCTAGTGGCTTTAGAAGGCAAACAGCGTCAGGTCGCACACGAAGCCTTTAAATCGGTCGTTACGTTAGACCGCGATCATGCGGCTGCCTGGGCGCACCTTGCAAAACTCAATGTGGGTGAAGGCAGAATCGCGGCGGCTGAGTCGGCACTGCGTGAAGTCCGCAGAATTCAGCCCAGCGATCCCATGGTGATTGAACTGACAGGTACCGTGCTCAACTCGCTCGGTGAGTACGAAGCCGCCGAGCTCTTTTTTGAGCGCGCGCACCAGATGGTTCCGCAAAGCCCGTCGGCGTTAATGAACCTTGGCAATGTTCGAGTCTTCCTTGGAAAGATTGATGAAGCGGTTGCCCTCTTCAAGCGCGCTATCGAACTCGAGCCCAACAGTGCGCAATGTCATTGGGGGCTTGCCAACTCAGAAAAAGCAAAAGACGAAAGCCACATTAAGGCCATGCAGGGGTTGATCGATTCTGGGCGGCAATCGAAACGGTCGCAGGGGTTTCTCCATTACGCCATAGGCAAAGAAAATGAGGATTTAGGCAACTGGGCTGACGCCTTCTCCGCCTTCACTCAGGGTGCAAAGGCCCGACGCGAAACCGTCGAATTCAGCGAGGCCGATGAAGCGGCCATGTTTGAGGCCATCAAAGAGACTTATACAGCCGAGTGGCTAGCTAGCGCCGCGCCCGGCGCTGAAGACCCAGCACCTATTTTCGTCTTGGGCCAGCCACGGACCGGAACGACACTGATCGAGCGAGTCATTACCAGTCACTCACAGGTATATTCCGCAGGCGAGTTACAACAATTTGGTCTCGCAGTTCGGCGAGCGTCGCGGCATGCTGATCCAAAACGGTTTTCGAAAGAACTGTTTCTTACCGCGGCGACCGTCAATCCCGCAGAGATTGGACATATGTACCTCCGATCAACAGCGAAGCTCAGAGATAAAAGCCCCTTCTTCGTAGATAAGCTACCGGTCAATTACCTCAACATCCCATTGATTTTGGCGGCGCTTCCCAAAGCAAAGATTGTTCATCTTGTCAGAGGTCCAATGGACGCCTGCTTCGCAAGCTTCAAACAGTTATTCGCGGACGCGTACCTGCACTCTTACGACCAAGGCGAGATGGCACGCCATCATGCTCGCTACCGCGATTTGATGGCGCATTTTCGACAGGAGTTTCCCGGACGCATTATCGATATCAGCTATGAAGCGGCGGCGCGAGACCTTGAACCCAACGCAAGAAAGCTTATCGGCGCCCTTGAACTTCCGTGGGAAGACGCCTGCCTGAACTTTCACGAAAGTACATCCGGTGTTGCCACCGCGAGTTCGGTACAAGTCCGTGAGCCCGCGCATACCCGATCCATCGGTCGCTGGCGTCGGTACGAAACTGAGCTTTCACCCATGATCAACGAGCTGACGCGTCTCGGGGTACCCCTCGAGGGGGTTCCCTTAGATTAGGTCAGGAGTATACTGACTTGCGATGTAAAGGAAGCGTGACGCTTTCTTATAAAAAAACGAGCAGGTAGGCCGATAAATAGCCACACCACACTGCTCCAACCCATATGAGGAAACCACTATGGCAAAGGTATTCGGGGCTAAACCCAATGCGCGACTTATTTTGCCGCTAGCTGTCTCGGCGGCTTTAGTTGGCACGGGACCTGCCGTCGCCCAAACCCTAGAAGAAGTTGTCGTTACCGCGACTAAGCGTGAGCAGGGCGTCATGGACGTTCCGCTTGCTATTACCGCGCTTTCGGGCGACTTCATCGAAGATACAAACCTCAACGACGTCAAGGATCTGATTTCCTACACTCCTGGCGTGAGCGGTAACTCTCAGGACTCCTACATCGATGCGGTTAGTATCCGCGGTGTAAGAACGCAGGACTTCGGCGTTGGCGGCGATCCATCGTCGGCATTCTTCAAGAACGACCTCTACGAGGGTCGTAACGGTTCAGCGGTTACTAGTCTCTTTGATATTGAGCGTGCCGAGGTGCTACGTGGACCACAGGGTTTCCTGTTCGGTCGTAACTCGATCGGCGGAGCATTTAGCGTCCACACCCGCAAAGCTGAGATTGGCGCCGATGATGCCTACATGGATCTGGACTTTGGTCAGCGTGGTCACTTTGTATTTGAGGGCGCAACCAACATTCCGGTCAACGACAGCTTTGCGATGCGTCTCGCAGGCTACTCCTCTAGCGAGCGCGGATTCGCGAAAAACGTAGCGACAAATCGTCGTGAAATCGAACACAGCAAGATGGCTGTGCGTTGGTCTACCGCCTACGAGAGTGACCGATTGTCCATCAATACGGTTGTCGACTACGAAGACAGAGAGCAGTCCGGTTCCATGTACCGCGCAATTGATAGCGGCGATATCTGGGATGCGTTTGACGGCTATATCGTTGATGACACCACCTTAGATGGCACGAGCGAGCAAATCGACTCTGACCTCGAGGCGGGCGAAGGTGATGACGGTAACTTGCTGACCATCGGCGTCTTCGTTGACTACGATCTGGGCTTCGCGACCTTGACCTCTAACACGGGCTACAAGGACCACGATTACTACTACTCAGAGGATTACGACGGCACACCTCTCAACATTAACAACTTCCAGTTCCGTCAATCGGGCCAATACTTCCAGCAGGAACTGCGTCTGACCAGCAATGATGAGGGCCCTCTCGGCTGGTACGCGGGTGTTTCGTACTATGACGAAGACCTTGACGCCGAGTTTGCCGCGATTGGTTCTGAAGATTTGATGTGTCAGTACTACTTGAACTACTACGCCGAGTACTACGGCTACGAGTTCTACAGCGGTTGCTCCGATTACTACACCGACTTCTACCCGAGTGCAGACGGCAATCTGGTTGAGACCGGCATGCTCAAAGGCAAGTACAGCGGCTGGGCAGCCTATGTCAGTATGGATCGTGACATCAGCGAAACGCTCAATGTTGAAGTGGGCGTGCGCTACACCAGCGATGACAAAGACTTCGGCATCCTGGTGCCCGAGCCTGAGAGCTATTTAGGGCCCTACTTCACCTACGGCTTTGCGACGGCCGAGTACATCGAAGACTCGAAGTCATGGAGTGACACCACGGCAAAAGTTGCGCTGACGTGGACACCTACTGATGACGCGATGGTATTTGCTAACTATACCCAAGGCTTCAAGTCAGGTGGCTTTGGTAGCTTCTGGATTCAAGACGACCAAGGCAACCCGCCTGCCTATGAGACAGGTATTACACAGGGAGATGGCTACTTGCCCGGCTCATTTAGACCCGAGCAAATGGACTCTTACGAGCTCGGATTCAAGACAAGCTATCTAGATGGTGCCGGTAACTTTGACATCGTCGCTTTCATGTACGACTACAAAGATGCACAGGTCATCAGCTACGTCGACGTCGACTTTGAAGACGATGGCGTGCCAGACGCCTTCTCAGGTCGCGTGTTGAACGTTGGCCAAACCGATGGCTTCGGTGTCGAAGCGTCAACCACTGTCGCCATGAGCGAGAACACCACCTTGTATCTCTCGGTGGGTTATCTCGATACAGAAGCGACAGGTCTCTCGGAGATCTGTGGCGCTGATGGTGCCGTCGAGGGTGATGGCCTCGGTTGCGAAGGTAGCCGTGTTTTCTGGGCACCTGAAGTCACGGCCGCAGGTAAGCTCGATATCGACTTCCCCATGCAAAACGGCATGATCAAGAGCAGCATCGAAGTGTCTTATGAAAGTGAGCGCGGCGGCAGCTGGGAAGGCAATCCAGAAGGCATGATCGATGCCTACGCAGTGACTAACTTGCGTATCGGCTACGAATCAGACGACAACTGGTACATCCAGGCCTACGCCGAAAACCTGCTCGATGAGTTCACATGGGACGGTTACAACGCGAACGGTGGAATTTTGCCATCGCACTTCTTTGGCCCCATGCGCCCAAGAACCTTCGGCATCCGAACAGGAATTAGCTGGGACTAACATAGTCTTTCAGTGAAAGCCTACGACTCGGCCAGCAAACCTTCTCGGTGCGCTGGCCGAGACGTTTTTGGAGACAGCCAAATTGCAATAAAAGCGGGGGCGAAATCAGGATCTTCCACGCTACCAACCCAGGTTCCATTGTAGAAAAAACGGCTGACGCCTTGCTCGTCGACATCAAACGCAATCTTGTCGCCCTTTTTGACATCTGGCCACATAGCCAAGACCGCTGCCTCCCACTCCGATCGTCGAGGGTCATCAAACTCCAGATGATCCCACTCCTTCGCTGTCTGCTTAGCCAGAAAACTGCCGGAGATATTGCGTTGATATGTGAGTTCAAACCGGAACGAGTGACGGGGGTCATTCCACTGACCGGTTTTTGTGAATAGCTTGGAATTGAAGACCTTAAAAAATGCGACTCGTAACTGCGAGCTTCCCACAAGCGTAAGCGGTCGCGCTTGCTCGAGGGTCAGCACCTCGGAGGCAATAGGCACAGGCTCAAAGTCTTCAGTTTGGCTCTGCCCTACGAGCGGGACGCCACAGAAAAAAAGGAAGAGTATTACTCGAGCCACCGGCATTAAGCTGCTGCAAGCTCCCGCTGACTGAACTTCACCATCAGTGGCAACATCACCATCCACAGCGGTACCAGAATGAGCATCGTGGTGACATCACCCAGCGGCAATGTGACAGCACCGAACTTGGCACCAGCCAAATAGTTGGCAGGAGCGATCGCGCCCAAAACAATGGGACGCCAGCGGCTCTCAGACAAAAACGCCATGGCTCTTGGCAGCACCGTTGGAAAAACAAACCAGAGGCAGACCATCCACAGAGGAAACAACGGGCCGCCAAAGTCATAAACACCGGTCATCGCCAAAGTAAAATCAACACCAATACCAAGGGCCGCACACGGGAGTACTCGATTCAGTTCGGAGCGAATATCGGCGACCGCCGCGTAGTGGAAAGCTATGAGCGCGGCTGTCAACAACATCCAGTCCTCTCTACCGAGGACACAGCTAAACCAAGTGGTCTGGAACCACACGGCGTTAAACCAGGTCTTTTCTATCAACGTCATGTGGCTGATACGGCGTGACCGCCGTTAGGGATTGCCCGCGCCGCTATTTTACGTTGTAAAACGCTGCCGTCTTATCCAGAGCCGAGGTCAGTTTTGATACGAGCGCATCCACTTCTTCAGTCGATGTCACAAACGGTGGCGACATAATCATCGCATCACCTGTTTGTCGCACCATCAGTCCGTTTTCAATGGCTCTATCGCGGGTGTATACGGCGCCCCCAGACTCCGGTGCCAAACGCTCCCGCGACCCTTTGTCTTTCACCAGTTCGACCGCAGCGACCAGACCTTTTGCTCTCACCTGTCCGACAACCGGATGATCCACCAGCGACTCAAGCGCCTGAGCGAAGTAAGGTGCCAGATCGTTGGCAGACGATTCGAGAATAGACGTGTTTTGAAGCACGTCCATGGTTGCAAGCCCAGCCGCACATGAGGCTGGGTGACCCGAATAGGTCAAACCATGCGCAAACTCACCGCCATGGCCCAGCAAGACATCGGCCACTTTGTCACTAACGAGGCTTCCGCCAAGGGGCATGTAGCCATTGGTGACGGCCTTCGCAAACGTGATGAGATCGGGCTTCGTTCCATAAGTTTGGAAGCCAAACAAATTACCGGTCCGACCAAAGCCACAAATTACCTCGTCAGAAATAAACAAGATATCGCGCTCATCCAAAATCTTCTGAACCGCTGGCCAATAGGTATCAGGCGGAATGATGACACCACCGGCACCTTGAATAGGCTCAGCGATGAACGCTGCGATGTTGTCCTCGCCGAGCTCATCAATTTTCTTCGCCAACTCGTTTGCTGCCCACAGCCCAAACTCGTCAGGACTCATATCGCCACCCAACTCGAACCAGTAAGGTTGCTCAATGTGGCGGATGTAGTCCAACCCCTGAGTTTGCTCGTGCATGGTGCTCATGCCGCCCAATGAGGCGGCTGCGATAGTGCTGCCGTGGTAGGCATTCTTACGACTGATGATTAGCCGCTTGCTCGGCTTACCCAGCAGCTCGTAATACCGATGCACAAACTTGATCTGCGTGTCGTTTGCCTCAGATCCCGAGTTTGTGAAGAACACCTTATTAAAGTTGGCCGGCGCCATGTCGCAGAGACGCGTCGCCAGCTCGACCGCGGGTTGGTTAGAGCACTTGAAGAAATTGTTGTAGAACGGAAGCTCCATTAACTGATCAGCGACCGCTTTCTTGATGCCATCCTGGCTGTAGCCAAGACTGCAGCACCATAGACCAGACATCGCATCTTGAATCTTATTGCCGTCGGAGTCGTATATGTAAATGTGCTCAGCGCGGCTTACAATGCGACCACCATTTGCCGCGTAATCACGAAAATCAGTGAACGGATGCAAATGATGCTGTTGATCAAGTTGTCGTAGCTGATTCGTTTCTAAGGTCGCATTCACGGTATCATCTCCAGTTGATGGTTATATTGTCCACAAGCACGCTCGGCGGCGCCTTACCCCGATCGGGTAAGAGCGCTCTTATTCAAGGAAATTCCAAAGAATGTTGGTGAACGAAGAATACAGGGGACTCGTCTATCCCTGGGGACGAAAGAGTCCCGTTGGATACGGTGAGCCACTCGAAGTCGCGCCCGGGGTCTGGTGGGTGCGATTTGAAATGCCTGGCGGGCTCGACCACATCAACATTTGGTTGCTCGAAGAGGCAGACGGTTGGACGGTTGTGGACACCTGCATGAAACTCGATAGCGCTAAGGCGCAATGGGAGTCACTTTTCACGGGATTTATGCAAGGAAAACCGATTGTTCGTGTCATTTGTACCCACTTACACCCCGATCACATCGGTTTGGCCGGATGGCTCTGCGAGCGCTTTGATTGCGAGGTGTGGATGACGCGAAGCGAATACTTAAACGGCAGTCTGCTTCTTAGCTACACCTCCGACGAGGTACCGAGTACGGCGCTGCAGTTTTATAAGCGCGCCGGTTTCAGTGATGACATGATGGCGAGCTACCAGCAGCGTTTTGGTACCTTCGGAAAAATGTCCGAACCATTGCCGCACAGTTATCGACGCATTGTGGACCTAGAGACGATTAATATCGGCGATCATTATTGGCAGGTGGTTATCGGCCAAGGCCACTCTCCCGAGCACGCCTGTCTGTATTGCCCGGGTCTAAAGCTCATCATTGCCGGCGACCAAATTCTCCCAAGAATTACGCCTAACGTATCGGTATTCCCCACTGAGCCAGATGGCAACCCGCTGGAGTATTGGCTGTCCTCAAACACCCGCCTACTCGATATTCTGCCAGAAGATCTGCTGGTACTACCCGCACACCAGTCGCCATTCAAAGGCGCGAGAACACGTCTCAACCAGATTATAGACAGCCATCGTCAATCACTTGCGAGGCTCTATAACAACTTGGCTGAGGCGAAGACCGTTCCCGAATGCTTCGTGCATCTGTTTAATCGCGAGTTGAAGGAACACGAAGTGCACTTGGCCACAGGTGAAACCATTGCGCACCTGAACTACTTGGTTCAGCGCGGTAACGTCACTCGCGACGTCAATGCCGATGGACTTTACACCTACACTGCCAACCCAAACTCGGAGTTCATCCACGCAGATGACGTCGCTGCTTAACCGGTTCATTGCGCGAGCAGCGCGCCATCTCTACCTGCGCCGCCACGAAAAGCTGTGGGATGGTGTTTCACTGGACCCCGTTGCAGTCAGCAATCTTTGTGTTGAGCTAGACGGCCGCCAGGTAGGGTTACGCATGTACCATGGCAATGCGGATAAACCCATGGTGATTTATGCACACGGCGGCGGCTTCGTCGTGGGTAACCTCGAGACTCACGATCGATTTTGTCGAGCGCTGAGTTTAAATAGCGGCTGTAGCCTTATTTCGATCGACTACCGGCTTGCCCCAGAGCACGTCTTCCCCGCAGCGCATGACGACTGCCTGGAAGCAACGAAGTGGGTACTCGACAACTTGGATAATCTCGCCCCTAACAACGGTCTGTTCATCCTCGCGGGCGATAGCGCTGGCGGAAACCTTGCCATCGCCTCGACATTGGCGCTTCAGGAACGCTACGGCATCGCTGGCTGTTTGGCGATCTATCCCGCCACTCAGCATTACATCAGTGATTTACCCTCCTACACCGAGCACGCTAAAACGGGTCTTGTACCAGCGCGGCACATGCGATGGTTCTGCGATACCTATCTGAATGGTATGGCACCGGCTGATCCCGTATTGGAGCGAATGTTCCCGGGACGGCGGACAACGCTTAACTTATTCCCCAGGACACTGATAATTACAGCCGAGCGAGATCCAATTCGTGACGACGGGGCTAGGTTTGCCGTGAGGCTTCACCGATCAGGCTGCAAGATAACCTATAAGCACCTGCCACAGGCAAGCCATGGATTCGTATGCTCTGAGGGCGACTCAGAGCATTTTAGGGAAGCTGTGCGGATTGCGAGCCAGTGGCTAGCGACACCGCTTATTCTGAAATCGCCTCAAGAAGATTTAGAATCTCCGACTTCTCAAGCTGTCTAGGACAGAAGTAACCATCACCCTCGTCCATGGCCGCCTCGGCAATAACATCAAACTTATCACGCTTGATGCGTGGGTCCGTCGGAGCAATGCCCACATCGGCAATCAGCTTTTCGACCTCAGCAATGAACGCCCGTGCCCGTGTCTCCGGATGACCCGAATCTGAAATACCGGTTGCCACAGCAAGCTCAGCTAAGCGATCGACCGCCGTATCTCCGTAAAGCGTCAGCACGTGTGGTAGCACCAACGCATTCGCGTGCCCGTGGGGTATACCGAAATTGGCGCCTAGCTGATGCGCGATAGCGTGTACGTTACCGACATTGACTTGGTTAATGGCGACGCCCGCGTTATAAGCCGCAAGCGCCATACCCTCTCGCGCATCCATATTGCCAGGCTCCTCACAGGCCATTCGAAGCCATCGAAAAACGCCTTGAACGGATATACGGCCCATTTCGGTCCGGTTACCACGCTCCCAGGTCGAGATGTAAGCCTCGATACCATGTGTTAACGCATCGATACCCGTCGCCGCTGTGATGGGCTTAGGTAAACCCACCATGAGACAGGCATCCAAAGCGACTGCCTTCGGATGGATGGCTTCACCACCAATGATCTCTTTCTTGTGTGAAGCCTGGTTTGTAATAACGGCGCCCATGGTCGCTTCGCTGCCCGTGCCCGACGTCGTTGGAATCACGAACAATGGCGCCGCTTCATCGGGACCATTGCCCATGCCCGCCCACTTGGTCATATCGCCGTCGTTATACTTCCTAAACGCGATGACTTTTGCGCAATCAATAGACGAACCACCGCCAACGGCGAGGATCGCGGTCGCACCGGACTCTTTCAGAATGCGCGCGCCTTCCTCTACGTGTCCGTACGTAGGATCAGGGTCTACTTTGTCGTACCAAGTTAGCGTTACGCCATCGCGGTTGAGGCCAGCAACAGCCTCGTCTGCCAGGCCGAGATCTCTGAGCGCTCTGTCCGTTACCACCAGAACCGAGGTATGTCCTAGCTCGACGATACGATCACACAGGCGTGCGCAACTCGCTTTACCGACAAACGCCATGTAGTTGCCTTTCGGCTTCCCTGCAATGACTTTTGCCATTGCAAAAAAGATTCGGTTTTTGAGCTTACGAAGAAACATTGGTTTAGCCATGATTTGCCCCTGACTTTGCTGCAACACGCGATTAGCCGCTATGCTCGCCAAATTGTTGTATTTTGTTTTTAACAGTAACTCGAGGATCGATTAAGCGCCACTATGTCACACCACTATATTCACATAGAAGACCCTGAAACCCTCGAGCTGAGAGAGGCCGAAGACCTAAGCTGTGCTGCCGACGAAGTTGTCATCGATGTGGCTTATGCCGGTATCAATAGAGCAGACGTGCTGCAGCGCATGGGGTTTTATCCACCGCCTGAAGATGCAAGCCCTGTCATGGGGCTCGAGGTGTCGGGAACGATCCGCATAGCGGGCGAGCGCAGCGGCTTCGCCACGGGTGAGCGGGTCTGCGCGCTGGTTCATGGTGGCGGCTATGCGACACAGGCCAAGGCCAAAGCAGAGTGCACCTTGCGCGTGCCCGCAGCGATTGACATGAAAGTTGCAGCCTGCCTTCCCGAGGCATTTCTCACGGTCTGGTACAACGTCGTTGTTCGTGCCGGACTGAAACCCGGCGAGACCTTGCTCGTGCACGGTGGCACCAGCGGTATCGGCAACATTGCAGTACAGCTCGGTAAGTCGATGAACTGTCGTGTCATTGCAACAGCAGGCTCAGCCGATAAGTGTCAGCTGCTTGCCGATATCGGCGCCGATTTGAGTCTGAACTACAATGAGGCACCACTGACAGAGCAGTGCACGCAGCACGGTGTGTTAGGGGGTGTGGATGTCGTACTTGATATGGTCGGCGGTGATTTCGAACAATTTAATCTCGAGTGTCTTGCCGTTGATGGACGAATTGCCTGCATCGGGCTGATGCGGGGCGGCCAGGCCACAATCGACCTGACACAACTGCTTATGAAGCGCGCAACCTTGACCGGCAGCACCTTACGGCGCCTGACCCACGAGGAGAAAGCGCGATGTTTCCGCGATGTTGATGAGCAGCTCATGCCACTCGTCGAGAGCGGTCAAATGCGCCCGCTCATGGACAAGACATTCGAACTAAAGGATGCCCTCGAAGCACAGACCTACATGTCCTCTGGTGCTCACGCTGGAAAACTGTTGTTAAGTTGCGCATAAAGCTAGGACAGTATGCTGTCCTAATAGCGCCACAGCAGGTTAGTCCGACTGACCGGCGGGCCCATGAGTTAACAACTGAAATAACAAGCCCGAGACCGCTCCTGTTGCAGCATGTGCAAATAGCCCCGCCGTTGTTCGGGTCGAGGCGACAACCACACCACCGGATCCCATCACCGCATCAAAGCTTAGATAGAATGTCATTAGCGACAGTGCGCCAACTCCCGCGTAGGTTGCCCGCGCGATAACTGTGGTCACCGCCCGATTGCGGAGTACAAGGCCCAGCAACCAAAAGCAGATGGCATGTAATATGAGGTATAAGGGTAGATAAATGGTCCCCAGACCCACCCACTCCTTGGCAATCATGTCCAGTCGGTCCGATAGGCTGACCTCGATACCAAAACCAACCAAGGTCGCTGCACTCACCGATGCGTTGATCACAATGCTCAGGCTGTAACCAACCAAAACTGCCACCAGCAGACTTATCACCCACCTCATATCAACATCCAATTCTTCACTCCACAGACGCGGGAATCTTGCGCTATAGTCGGCCGACAATCCAGTTTAGGAAGACGCCTCATGTTTTCACGCCTTTCTTTTAAAGCCTTGCTCGTCTCTGCGCTTTTCGGTGCAAGCTCGCTCTCACTTGCGGCACTGCAGATGGAGACCATTGCCGAGGGTCTAGACACGCCTTGGTCGGTCGCGGAACTCCCTGACGGGGGGTTCCTGGTAACCGAGCGTCCCGGAAGCATCAAGCGCGTGGCACCCTCAGGGGAGATGACGGCAGTCACAGGCGTACCTGAAGTCTTCGCCAAACGGCAGGGTGGGCTTTTCGATGTTGTGCTTCACCCCAACTTTGCTACCAACAATACGGTTTTTCTCGCTTATGCCGCAGGTTCAGAAGACAGTAATCAAACGACCGTAGCGCGGGGAGTTCTGGACGGAAGCGCCCTGACCGATGTCACCGTTATCTTCGAGGTCAGCCCAACTAAGCGCGGTGGCGGTCACTTCGGAGGTCGTATGGCCTTTTTGGCCGATGGCACCATGCTGCTGTCGGTCGGTGAGGGCTACACCTTACGTGAAGATGCGCAGAAAACAGGCAGCCAGCTCGGAAAATTGCTACGCATGACCGAGACCGGTGAGGCACCTGCCGACAATCCGTTTCCAGACGCGCCTTACGTCTACAGCTACGGCCATCGAAACCCCCAAGGGTTGATCGTCGATGCGGCAACGCAGTCAATCTGGATGACCGAGCACGGGCCTAAAGGTGGGGACGAACTCAATCGCATTGAAGCCGGCAAGAACTATGGCTGGCCGGCAATTACCTACGGTGTCGACTACTCGGGCGCCATTATCTCTCCATTTACGGAAGCACCCGGCATGGAGCAGCCGATCACCTATTGGGTGCCCAGTATTGCGACATCGGGTCTCGCGCTGTACACAAGTTCAGCCATTCCAAGCCTCACGGGTAAGTTGCTCGTCGGTGGGCTCAAGGCCAAAAAGGTGGTCGCGGTTGATGTGTCGGGAGAAAAGCCTGTTTTAAGTGAGCCATTCCCCGACCTTGAAGCACGTGTTCGCGATGTCCGGGCTCTGAGCGATGGATCGATCGCCGTGATCGATGAAGCCGGCGGAAAGGTCATTCGAGTCAGCCAAGGCGCAGACTAAGACCCATAGTTGGGGCGCCAGTTAGCTCGCGATGCGCTCCAACTTTCTCGCCTTCTCATCGACTTGCAATCTCCCCACAGGCGCCCACTTACGGCGAACACCTGGCGACGGGGATAAATAGAACAGGTCTCCGTTGTTACCTGTAAAGGTCACGGGGACACCGCTTTCCCGGGCGATAGTGGCGTTGGCCTCCATGTGACGCTTTTCACCGTGGACGGGAATGCTTAGCCGAGGCTTTAAGGTTTCATACAGATCCTTTAGCTCATCCTGGCAGGGGTGTCCCGATGCATGAAGCGTCGTTGCGGCATCATCCGCATGGATCACGCTCACACCACGATCCTTCAAACCTTCGATCAACCGATGTACCGATTCCTCGTTACCGGGGATAGTTTTCGACGAGAAAATCACAGTATCACCCTCGCCCAACGAGAGATGTGGATGCGTGTCCATCATCAATCTGTGAAGCGCTGCGCCAATTTCGCCTTGAGTGCCGGTAGCGACAGCCAGCACTTCATTCTCAGGCAGGTATCCCAAGTGCTCGGCATCAATGATCGGCACCTTCGGTTCAAATACACCGGAATGCTTGGCAGATCGCACCATAATATCGAGCGAGCGCCCCAGCAATCCGACACGACGCTCCGAGGCATGGGCCGCACGAAATACGCTCTGGACCCGAGCAACATTACTGGCAAAGCAGGCAACGACAACCCGCCCCTTCAATGATGTAACGAGCTTTACCAAAGCATCGCCAACCTCACCCTCAGTCGGCGATCTGCCGGGAGTTGTTGCATTCGTTGAGTCACAAATCACGGCATCGATACCCTTCGCAGCGAGGGCTTTCCATGTACTGGGCGACCACGGCGATCCAATGACAGGTCGCGCATCTATTTTCCAGTCAGCGGTATGCAGGATCCGTGTACCCTGCGACTCGAGCAACAGTGCACAGGTTTCAGGGGTCGAGTGCGTTATCGGTAGCCAGGTAACGTCAAAAGAACCAATGGTATGCATGTCACCCGGTAAAACCTCGATCAATGGCGCAGGTGGAGGTGCACCTCGCCAGGCCGCTTTTTTTCGGAGGACAGCTGCAGCAAAGGGAGTCGCGTAAACGGGGCACTGAAGTTCCTGCCATAAATACGGGATGGCACCGAAGTGATCCTCGTGCGCATGCGTCACCACCAAACCGTCCAACTGATCTCGTTGACTCGATATGAAGGTTGGATCCGGCATCTGGATAGACGGCCTACCGCGGTGATCCTCGTTCGCTTGCTCAAACGTGATCCCACAGTCCACCATCAACCAGCGACCCTGAGACGAAAACAGATTTAGGTTCATGCCGATCTCGCCGCAGCCACCCAGTGGCAGGAAAGAAATCGGTGATGTGTTGTTGCTCAAAAGGACGGCCTGCAGGCTAGTGGGTCACCAACTATAGCCAACTCTCAAGTTATACGACTGATCAATCGCTTTTTTCCCTGCCGCAGCTGCGCCATCGTAATCGACAGTGAACTCCGCGGCGGCTTCAAGACCAAAAAAGAAAGGGAAACCGAAGCCAATGGTGGTATCCAGGATGACGCTGTTGTCATCGCTAACGTTCAAAATACCAACGTGCGTCAGATATACCTTTGAGTCGCCACCGAGGATTTCGCTTTCTCCCGTGACGTTCCAGTTAGCACCTAAATACTCTGTGTCTTGCGCGTTGAAAAAATCGGTATCCACCCAGACAAATCCAAGTTCGCCATCAAGCTTGCCCCAGGCACCATCGAATAACTTTCGCCCGTAATAAGGACCGAGATAACTTCGCAACCGAATGTCAGCAAATTTGTCGGCCTCTACCGATGCGTTAACTCCAAGGTAGTGATTGGTCCAATCCTCGAGGTAATAGTCGTACTTGGTCACCACCTGCCAATTGTCGGCAGAGGGCTCACGCGAACGCACTACTTCATTTGTGCCTCCATTACCTTCCGTCTGGACGGAGACAACAGAGGTATCCTGCTCCACATTGGCCCGCAAGGTGATTCGATCACGCGTACTATCAAACTGCGTATTGACTGCAACATCGAGTTGATCGGAGTCGGTATTACCGCGTGCAAAGGTAAAGGCCGCGGACGCTAAGCCCTCCCAGGCATAACCTTGTCCCATTTCCCAAGGCTCAGGATTGAGCTTGTCGACGTCGGCCAACTTAATAATTTCACCATCGGACAGGGCCATGATCCCGGAGGTGACCATCATTGGCGCGGTTTCGACGCGTCGACCATCTTTCAACAGTAGGGTCGACACCTCTCGATCATCCGCAGACGCCTGAATATCCTTGATTAAAGCCGTGTCGATTTTTAAGTCGCGGCTAAAGCTTGTAGATAGTGTGATTTGATCACCTCGATAATCGACGATATCGGCGACGATGGAAGACCCATCGTGGAGCACAATGCGTGCATTGGTAAGCGCGTTTGCGGTCGGAGACAAAAATAGAGCCGTCAGACATAAACCCAAGAAAAAGGTCATTCTTAACGACCAATCGAGAGATCGATCTGTGTATCGCGGTACAATCATCATTCGGTGGGTCTGCATTAGAGTCATCGAGAAGCTGAGCCACTCTCTACGCTAAAACCTAACGCGGAGCGCCCAACATGCCGGAAAGCCATAAGGATACCAGTTGCGATTTATTTGTCATTGGCGCGGGCTCAGGCGGTGTCAGGGCCTCACGTGTTGCCGCCAGCCTTGGAGCAAAAGTCATCGTAGCGGAAGGGCTCTATTTGGGAGGCACCTGCGTGAATGTTGGCTGCGTTCCAAAGAAGCTTTACGTCTACGGCAGCGAATTTGGCAAGGCGTTTAAAGATGCTGCCGGCTTCGGGTGGCAGGTGGGTGAAGCTGCCTTTGACTGGGCGACGCTTCGCGACAATAAATCTCGTGAAATAGGTCGACTTAACAGTATTTACGAGCGCCTACTCGATGGCTCAGGGGCCACAACACTAGATGGCATGGCGCGCTTGATCGACGCGCATACTGTCGAAGTCAACGGGACCCAATACCGTGCCGACAAAATCCTATTAGCAACCGGCTCTTGGCCTACGAAACCGAATTTCCCGGGCAATGAAAACGCCATTACCTCCAATGAAATATTTGACTTGGAATCGTTCCCTGAGCGCCTTTTAGTGATCGGCGGTGGCTACATCGCCACCGAATTCGCAGGCATTTTTAACGGCCTGGGGTCACAGGTAACCCAGCTCTACCGAGGCGACCTCTTCATGCGCGGATTTGACGATGATATCCGCAGCTTTGCTGCCGAAGAGATCCGCAAGACCGGCGTTGACCTTCGCTTTAACACCAATATCGAATCGTTGACCCCGGTCAACGATGGCTACGAGGCGAAACTGACCGATGGCAGCACGCTGGTTGTGGACACGGTACTGTGTGCGACCGGCCGTCACCCCAACATTGAAGGCCTGGGCCTCGAGCACACCAAGGTCACGCTTGATAGTAGAGGGTACGTCAAAGCCGACGCGCAATTCCAAACCGAGGAGCCCAGTATTTTTGCCTTGGGCGATATGACAGGCGGCCCTCAGCTCACGCCAGTCGCAATAGCCCAAGCCATGGCATTCGCTCACACCCAGTTTGGGAACGATCCAAAAGTCATGGACTACGAATTCATCCCTACCGCCGTATTCTGTCAGCCGAACATTGGCACGGTTGGGCTGACCGAAGAAGCAGCGCGAGACTTGGGGCTCGAGCTTCAGATCTTCAAATCGGACTTCAAGCCCATGAAACACACCTTAAGTGGGCGCGATGAACGGACCTTGATGAAGCTGATCGTCGATAAATCAACAGATCGGGTCATAGGCTTACATATGGTGGGCCCTGACGCAGGCGAGATTTGTCAGGGCATGGCCGTCGCAATGAAGGCCGGCGCAACCAAAGCACACTTTGATAGCACGGTGGGGATTCACCCAACGGCCGCAGAAGAGTTCGTGACGATGAGGACCCCCAGCTCATGATGGACTTGGTTTGGTGGGAAATCGTTGTCCTGATTGTGGCTGGCTTTGGTGCCGGTCTCGTCAATGTCATGGCAGGTGGCGGCTCAATCCTGACCGTGCCTATCATGATGTTTTTAGGCATGCCTGGACCCGTTGCCAATGGCACCAATCGCATCACTATCGTTGCACATAATGCCTCCGCCATCGTCACCTACCTGCGCCACGGCGTACCCCACGCCAAGCTTTGCGTTACCTTGACCTTAGTGGCTATTCCCCCGGCACTACTGGGCGCTTGGCTCAGTACGAAACTAAATAATGAGCAGTTCGAAGGTCTCTTGGCCATTGTCATGGTGGCTGTTTTGATCTTGATGCAGGCGCCCCAAGCCAAGAAGCAGAGTGATGCTGATAACAAGCCAAAAAACCTGCGCCTCGGCCACGTGTTAATGGCCATCGCCGGATTTTGGGGTGGCTTCATTCAAATAGGCATGGGCTTTGTCGTCTTGCCAATTATGCACAGGGTAATGGGCCTGAGCCTTGTGGACACCAACATCCTTAAGGTCTTCATCATCTTTACCTATACCTTGTTGGCCGTATTCGTATTTGCAGCCACAAGTGAGGTTCTCTGGTTGGTTGGCGCTATAGCCGCCATAGGGAATGTCGCTGGCGGAATGGTCGGTGCCCGATTAACACTTTCACATGGCGAGCAACTGATTCGCCGGGTGCTGACCATCGCTATCATTGCGATGATCATAAAGCTGTTGTTTTTCTCCTAGACTGCACCGCCAGCCCTCTGCAAGGCAGTAGAACAAGATTACTGATGCCATTGCCCAAACTGGCGCTCACTAGCGTGTACTAGAAATTCACCGCTTTGTGAGCGGGTCATAGGTCAGGCGATGATAAGTTGGGCGGGTAAATCTCGCCCCTGCAAGCCTGCAAATAAGTTGGCGAGCGCAAGCTCGAACATGGCGCGTCGGGTGCGCTCGGTTGCACTGCCAACATGCGGCAGCAATACGCAACCCGGGAGTTCGCGAAGTTCGCTGGCCAGGGGCAAAGGCTCTTCGGCATAAACGTCTAGACCAGCCCGTAACCGTCCCGACTTAATCTCAGCAACCAGCGCTGCTTCATCCACGAGCGCACCGCGCGCCGTGTTAATCAGCATGGCGCCATCTTGCATCAATGCGAGTTCTCGCCGACCGATCATCCCCGATGTTTCCGGTGTCAGCGCAGTGTGCAAGGACACAATGTCAGCGGATGAAAGCAGTGTGTCGCGATCGACAAGTTCGATGCCCTCTACCGATCGCATTGTTCGATTCGACGCAATCACCCGACACCCAAAGCCCTTCAATCGAGCGGCTACCGCTTGTCCAATGGGACCGAGTCCAATAAGGCCAACCGTTGCCCCACTAAGGTCAGTGCCCAGGAGTAAGTTAGGCTTCCAACCATCACTCCAGGCACCGGATCGAATCAGCGCATCACCCTCTGCAACGCGCCGCCCCACGCCTAACATGAGCGCGAGCGTAAGATCGGCTGTGCTATCGGTCAAAACGCCAGGCGTGTGTCCGACAATGACACCATGCTCCGCCGCTGCATCAACGTCGATGTGGTCAACACCCACCGAGACGGTAGAGATAACTTTCAGTTGCTGAGCGTGTGCAAGCAACTCGCTGTCAATGGAACAGGTCAAGGTAGTCAGGATAGCGTCGGCGTCAGTGGCCCAATCGATGAGTGTCGAGCTAGGGATGCTTTCTTCACTTTCCCAGCATTGAAGCACCGCGTGCTCTGAAATCAGTTGCTTCGCGACATCTGGAATCGGAAAGGTAACAACAACTTTCATCTCAGCTCAGCTCCAGTCGATTAAATTTTCGCGCGGCCGTAAACGACCAAATGACCAAAAACAGCACCATGAGTGCGCTGCCTAACCAAGCAGTGCTGAAGTCCATGGAGTTCAATAGTCCTGCGGCAAATAGCGGCCCAACGATACGCCCCGTGGACGACGCCGATGCCGTCATACCCATCATTCGCCCGCGATGGCTAGGGTCCACAACTTCAGAGGCAATGGCATTTAGCAGCGGCAAACACACCGTAGAGCCGCAGAATGCGAGGAGTATCATTACGGGCATCGAAGGCGTGGTTTCGGCGACTGCAACGACAAACAAAGAGATTGCAAAGGTCACTGAGCCCACTCGCAATACATTGATATGACCAAACACTTTCGTCAGCGCCGCCAGTAATCCGCCTTGCAAGGTAATCATCACTACACCTACCAGACCAAAAAAGTAGCCCACATCCTTGGGGCCCCATGTGAATACATCAGCGACCCAAAGTGGGAAGAGATAGATAATGGCGCTTACCGAGCAGGTATGAGTTACGTACTGCATGAGTAGCAGCTTGTTTTGCGTAGGCCCAAGTACTGATACCGAAGCCGCTCGCTCCTGCGCTTCAGAGCGTGATGAAAGGGGCTTAACCATCGTTGCTGGCAGCATGGTTTGAGCGCAGATCGCCGCCACAAGTGACATCACAGCAGCGGTGTAAAAGGGAAGCGCGAAACTTTCCGAGTCTCCCGTTAATAGTCCACCCAAGACCGGGCCCGCAATCAATCCAAGACCAAACGCCGTGCCCACCAAGCCCATGGCCTTAGCGCGTCGCTCGGGTGGACTAAGGTCAGCCATTAATGCGGTGGCTACCGGCAAGCTGCCCGCAGCAAGGCCGGACAGGGCACGTCCAAGATAGACCTGCCAGAGCGTATCGGCCATAGCGGTCACTATGTAAGCGACACAACTGCAAAGCAGAGCCAAAACAAGCGCCTGTCGCCGTCCCGATTTATCTGAAAGTTTCCCCCAGGCAGGTGATACCAACGCTGCGCCCAAGGCATAGGTAATCATGATGAACGCGACATCTGTTGAATCGCCGCCCAAGCTGGGTGCCATGAAGGGAAGCAGGGGAATAACGAGCCCAAACCCAACTAAATCGATCACAATGACGAGAAAGACCAGCCATATCAGCGGGCTATGGCGCGAGGACGTTTCGGAAACCATTAACTCTCGGTCCAGCGATGTGTATCCGGTGCGTCGAGTCCAAATAAATCCAAAGCTCTACCGACACTGTGATTCACAATGTCATCCAAACTCTTGGGATTTGCATAAAACGCGGGAAGCGGCGGCGCTATCACCGCCCCCATTTCCGTAGCAGCCACCATATTGTTCAAATGCCCAAGGTGGAATGGTGTTTCTCTAACCATCAGTACCAGGCGACGGCGCTCCTTGAGTGCGACATCAGCCGCACGCGTAAGAAGTGACGAAGTTACGCCAGACGTGATTTCGCCAAGCGTTCTAATGGAGCAAGGTGCGATCAACATGCCGAGACTTTTAAATGATCCACTGGCAATCGATGCACCGACGTCACGAACCGAGTGAACCTCCGATGCCAGGGCTTTCACCTCCTTGGCCGACTGATCTAGTTCATAGTGAATCGTAAGCTCAGCCGATTTCGACATCACGAG
>WTJR01000208.1 GCA_011524755.1 Halieaceae bacterium
GCAATCCGCAGACGCAATGCGTTGAGTTTAATGAAGCCTTCAGCATCTGCCTGATCGTATTTACCCGCGTCATCCTCAAACGTTGCGATGGCATCATCAAACAACGAATCGGCTGATCGGCGCCCCGTCACTATAACGTTTCCTTTATACAATAGGACGCGAACATCACCATTGACCACCGTTTGCGAGTCATCGATCGCCGCCTGCAGCATTAGGCGCTCCGGCGCCCACCAGTACCCGTTATAGATCAATTTTGCGTAACGTGGCATCAACTCATCCTTTAAATGAGCCACCTCGCGATCGAGCGTTAGAGACTCAATAGCACGGTGCGCACGCAACAAAATGGTACCGCCGGGGGTTTCATAACAACCGCGAGACTTCATCCCTACGTAACGGTTTTCAACAATGTCCAAGCGACCCACACCATGCGCGCCACCCACCTTATTTAAGTGCGCAAGCACCGTAGCAGGGGACATCGGCTCACCATCAATCGCAACAACATCGCCCGCCTCAAACGTGAGCGTCAGTTCGACGCCCGAGTCAGGCGCGGCTTCGGGAGACACCGACCAACGCCACATGGACTCCTCTGGTGGACACCAAGGATCCTCGAGCACGCCGCCCTCGTAGGAAATATGGAGCAGGTTCGCATCCATGGAGTATGGAGATTTCTTCGAAGCAGAAGAGAAATCAACGGGAATCGAGCGTTCGGCACAGTAAGCCATGAGAGACTCACGAGAGTTCAAGTCCCACTCCCGCCAAGGGGCAATTACTTGAATGCCCGGCTTTAGTGCATAGGCGCCCAATTCAAATCGGATTTGATCATTACCCTTTCCCGTAGCGCCATGCGATATCGCATCCGCGCCCGTTTCATTCGCAATTTCAACGAGTCGCTTTGCTATCAGCGGTCGAGCAATCGACGTGCCGAGTAGATACTCGCCCTCGTAAATCGTATTCGCTCGAAACATGGGGAAAACAAAATCGCGGACAAATTCTTCCCGCAAGTCGTCAATGTAAATCTCTTTGACACCCAAGGCTTCAGCTTTGGCGCGCGCCGGCTCGACCTCCTCACCTTGACCGATGTCCGCTGTAAACGTCACAACCTCGCAATCATAGGTATCTTGCAACCATCGAACGATCACCGAGGTATCTAGGCCTCCTGAATAGGCCAGAACGACTTTATTAACGCTACTCATTGACGACTCCTGTAAATTCGGCGTGAAGTTTACGCGGCGCGACGCCCGATGGACAGTCGATCACTGCTAAACTAACGCCCACGCGTCACTGAAGGTCGAAAAATGTCCCGCATTACGATTACCAAGCCCGATGACTGGCATATCCATTTGCGCGATGGCGACATGCTAGAGCGCACCGTTAACGACGTTGCAGCCTGGGCAAATCGTGCAGTCGTGATGCCGAACCTGACGCCGCCGGTCAAAAATGTATCTGACGCAACGGCTTACCACAGCAGAATCATGGCTGCGTTAGCGGGTTTCCCGCAGTTTGAACCCCTGATGACCTTGTATCTGACTGACAGCACCACCCCCGACGACATTGCAGCGGCCGCGCAGTCTAATCTCGTATGCGGTGTAAAACTCTACCCCGCCGGTGCGACAACAAATTCAGCCGCCGGTGTAACAGGGCTAGAGACGCTTAAACCCACGCTTGAAGCCATGCAGTCGCATAATTTACCCCTGCTCATTCACGGGGAAGTCACTGACCCGGACGTGGATATTTTCGATCGAGAGGCAAAATTTATCGAGCGGACCCTGGCGCCTCTCACTGAGGAGTTCCCGGAATTACGCGTCATCCTCGAGCACATCACCACAGAGGACTCGGTGAATTTTGTCACGGAGTCGAGACAGGGCGTGGCGGCAACGATCACACCGCAGCACTTACTCTTTGATCGAAACGATATGCTTGTCGGCGGTATTAGACCGCATCTTTTTTGCCTCCCTATCCTCAAACGTCGTCAACACAAAGAAGCGCTAAGACGAGCGGCAATCTCAGGTAATCCAAAATTCTTCATTGGCACAGACTCAGCACCACACACTGTCGAAACAAAGGAATCTTCTTGCGGATGTGCCGGTTGCTACAGCGCACACGCGGCGATTCCGCTGTATGCCGAAGTCTTCGAGGAGGAGAACAGTCTCGATAAATTGGAGGCCTTTACCAGTCACTTTGGCGCCGACTTCTACGGAAGAGCGCGAAATGAAGAGACCATCGATCTCGTTAAAGTCGATCATCTGAGTCCTGAGAGTCTCCAGTTTGGGCCCAGCACCGTGGTGCCGCTGCGTGCGGGTGAACTCCTCAAATGGCGACTGGAAAAGACTCAATGAGCGACGCTTCTTCCGTTCTCTTTAAGCACCGATTCCGCGGTTTTCTACCGGTCGTCGTGGATCTTGAAACGGGTGGGTTCAACGCAAGCACCGATGGCATTCTTGAGATCGCCGCGACCTTTTTCGAACTGGATGAGACGGGACAACTGTCCGTCAGTCACACCATCGCGAGAAATGTCGACCCCTTCGAAGGTGCCAATCTTGAGCCATCAGCGCTTGAGTTCACAGGTATAGATCCGGAAAACCCGCTTCGCGAAGCAGTGCCTGAGGAAATCGCGCTAGGCGATATCTTTGGTGAGGTTAGACGCGAGGTAAAAGACAAAGGCTGTAACCGAGCAATCCTAGTCGGACACAATGCACATTTTGATGCAGGCTTCTTGAACGCGGCGACTGAACGGTGCCAAATCAAGCGAAATCCGTTTCACCCCTTTTCTTACTTCGATACATCAACACTCGCGGGTCTGGCCTACGGACACACGGTACTCGCGCAGGCCTGCAAAAGAGCTGGCATAGAGTTTAGTAACAGCGAAGCACACTCTGCCGACTACGATGCGCAAAAGACCGCAGAATTATTCGCCGGGATCGTTAATCGCTGGCAGGCGCTGGGTGGTTGGTCGTGGCCCGAGGCCGACAGTATTGACGAGGAATAAGCTAACCCGAGAGTTCGCTTAATAGTTCATCTAGTTCATCGACATAAACGTTGATGTCAGTAATACCCAGCAGTTCATATTTAACTGAGTTATCGATGGGTAGAAGCTGTGTCAGTACATGGCAGATGTTCCATGCATTACCCGTATCAACCGTCAGACCGAGTCGTCGCACTTCAGGGTGACGCTGCAATCCAGCCAGCACATCGATCATGGAACGGCCTTCTTCGGGAATCTCAACTGCGTCAGGAGAGGGCTCTATATCAACCCGCGCCATGTTGAGGCCTGAATCTTCCCGCCACACCTCTTCGATATGGAAACGCTGGGTGCCTTCAATCGTAATCCCGAGCAAACCATTGGGAAGCTGGTCCCAGTCAACAATCGTCGCCATCGTCCCGTAGTCACCGAGATCAAGGTTTGTTACCGACGCCTCGGCAACCTCCGAGCCGCGCCTGATCCATACAACACCAAAGCCGGTTCCCTCACGCATGCACTTGGAAATCATATCCACGTAACGCCGCTCAAAGATCTGCAGTGGTAAGCGACCCGAGGGAAAAAGGACAGTTCCAAGAGGAAATAAAGGGATATCGGTCAATTCAGGCTCCTTTTGGATCGCTCAATACTTCGAGTTCAGTCAACAACTGTAGCGCTTCTTCTCTCGAGCTACCGCAAAAGGCGACTTCCGCCTGAAATTGGCTACAGCAGGCTGGGCGTCGCGGGTCGCCGAACAATCCACAGAGCCAGTTGTCATCAAGATGCACACACCGCTCCCCCTGCCCCTTCCCATTGGGCATGCCATAAAAGGGCGTGTGTATCGCGGGCACGATGCAGCAGGCACCGCACCCAGCTCGACATTCCATTAGGCAGCCTCGGGTCCAAGCGGCTTAAACGTAAGCATTAACTTGGGAAGTAGCAGTAAGGCACCCATGACTGCTGCGAGCATTGCCATTACGGTCAGAACGCCAAAATAAATACTCGGTGTGAAATTAGATAAGGTCAGCATCGAAAAGCCAACAACGACGGTCAGCGTTGTGTAATACATGGCCCGTCCAATGCTTCCGTGGCTTCGATACATGGCCTCGCGGTAGTTCTTATCGACTGCAAATTCCTTACGAAATCTGTGGATATAGTGGATGCAGTTATCGACACCCATACCAACCACAATCGCGGCAATAGTGATGGTCATAATGTCGAGGGGAATACCCGCGAGGCCCATGACACCCAACACTAATCCGGCAGCAAGGATATTCGGTGCAAGACCTAACAAGGCAAGCGATACCGACCGGAAAAGCGCCAGGAACATGAGCCCGATGGCGACAAACACCGCACCCAGAGTGAGAATTTGAGAGGCGTAAAGGCTTTGTAGTACGTTGTTATAGAGGACCAATAAACCCGTAAATTTAACTCGCGTCTCATCGAGACCGGTGTCGGCCAATATTTGTGCGTAGAGCGATTCTAAATACTCAGCTCTGCGGAGGGTTTTGCTGGTTTCCATCGCTCGCACGGTGATGCGTGCCTGCTGCTCAACCGGGTCGTAGTAAGGTGCGATCAGTACCTCGGCAACATCCTCAGGCAAACTCCTCTCAACAAGCGCGAGCTCAACACTTCCCAGCTTGTCGTCGTACAGGCGATCCATAACCGAGAAACCTGTCGACAGGGACAATACTTTCCCGGACTCTTCACGGGACTCAACAATGCCGTGAATCTGATCGATTAAGTCACGGCCCTCGAGGGAGAACCAGTAGCCAATCTCTGCCGAGTTCTCATCAGCAAACGACACATCCTCGCCAAAGGGGTCGTCTTCCCAAAAGTCGTCGTCGCCCTCAAAACCCGACTCCGCGTCGAGGGCTTCCATGTCATCAAAGCCCTCATCGATCAATCCATCGTCCGCTCCCTCAATGGCAAACGCCATCGCCACCTCTGGCTCTTCCGCGGGCGGGTACAAAATAATATCGAGCGGTATGGTGCCACCGAGTCGAGAGTCCAACAGCTCCATACCTTGATAGATCTCAGTGGTGTCTTTGAAGTAGTCAATGAATCGATTTTCAACCTGTAGTCGCGACAGACCAATGGCCACCAAAACCACCAACAGGCCCGTCACTGCGATCACCGTGCCACCGAATCGCTCAACCGCCGCGGCAAATCGCCGCGTCATACTCATCTCATCTGTCGCGCCCGCTGCATTGAGCTCGGGTAGCAAGGCGATCAGGGCAGGCACCAAGGTGAAGCTGATAAGGAAGGCAACAACAATGCCTGCCGTCATCATCCAACCGAAATCAATCACCGGCTTGATGCCGGCAACCACCAATGAGGTGAACGCCACCATGGTTGTGACAGCCGTGTAGAAGCAGGGCACGAACATGAGTTGTGCCGCACGCACTGCCCTGGTAGCTCGGGATAAATCAGGCTCCTTTACTTCGAGTTCCCGGTAGCGCACCACCAAATGAATAGCGAGTGCCAACGCGACGACCAGAAGAACAGCCACGAAGTTGGAAGAAATAACGGTCATGCGCCAGTCTGTGAATCCTAGGATTCCCAGCATGATTAAGGCCGAGAGCGAGCAACTGACAATAGGCACAATCACCCATCGGTAGTCCCGGAAGATCAGTGCCAGCATGCCGACCATGACACCAATAATGGCCAGCCCAAAGGTCACGAGGTCATCCTGCACAAAATCGAGCATATCGGCTGCGATCATAGGTACACCACCGACGAAGATTTGGCTTTGCCCTCGGTAGGCATCTGCCACAGCGCGGACGCTGGCCACCAGCTCCGCGCGCTCGGCATTAACGGTGCGCGTCGCCTGGTCATAAGCCGACTCCACACCCGCGAGCTCCTCTTCCACATCGGGTGATACACCAGATGCTACCTGACGTCGCAATTCATCCCGCAAATCACCCAATCGTTCAATTTCTTTGTTCGGCTCTAGGGTGACTTGAACAGCGGTGAGATCCCCTCCCTCACTCACTAGCAAATTTCGATAAAGCTGGCTTGTCGTAAATTCCGTCAGCGCGAGCCCACGATCCACACTGGGATTTCTAAGCGTCGAGATCGCGTCTAAATCTGAGAGATCGGTGAGTGAAATCGGAGGGCTTTCCAACAAAGGCACATCCAGAGCCGAGGTCACAGCTCTGACACCCTTCACAGCCTCCAGATCATCAACCAGACCCGCAAGACCCTCCAGTGATGCGTCACTCAAGAGAGGGGTTGCAGGCTCCCAAGTGAGGATCAGGAACTCATAGCTCTCGTAGCGATCGGTTGCCTCTCTGAAAAAAGCTAAATCCGGATCGCCTTGAAGTAGGAGCGAATCCGATGACGCATCCAAGCGAACCTTGTCCAGTTGCGACACGGCAAGACCGGCCAGACCCATCATTAAGAGAACGACTAGACCAAAGTGGCGAGAGATCGCCCGCTCATAAATCGACAAACTGAAAACTCCGTGAAAGCTGTCCTACGATGACAGCGATTGTAGCAACTGCCGGTGAAGACCGGAGAAGCTTCCATTACTCATGATCACAACATGATCACCGCTATGAAGTTGCCCTACCAACGCGTCGTGCAGCTGATTGGTATCTCTGAACACGAAATGCCCATTGAGTTCCGATGTAGCTTCGGTCATGGACCAATCAAGCCCCTCAGGCTCGAACCAAAATACGAGATCAGCATGCTGCGTTGCCGGCACCAGCTCCTCTTTATGAGTTCCGCGCTTCATTGTGTTTGAACGAATCTCGATGACTGCAACCACCCTCTGCTCACCTGCAGCGTTGCGGAGGCCCTCCAGTGTGGTTTTTACGGCTGTCGGGTGATGAGCAAAATCATCGTAGACAGCAATCTCATTGGGCGTTCCCAAGAGCTCTAGCCGTCGCTTGATGCCTTCGAATCGACACAGGGCGTCGCAGGCAACCTTCACACTGACACCAATATCGTGCGCGGCGGCAACAGCCGCCAAGGCATTTTCAGCATTGTGACGGCCAATCAGTCCCCATGTAATCGCCCCGCGATCGCCCGAGGGCGAGCTGATCTCGAACTTGCCAAAGTGGTTATCTCGAGCCTGCACCGACCAATCATCTGATGAACCAGCATCAAGGCGGCTGACCGGTGTCCAGCACCCACGATTCAGGACCTCATCAATCGCGTCACCCTTGCTGGCGATAATGTGTCCACTCGAGGGGACACAGCGGACTAAGTGATGGAACTGTGTCTGAATCGCATTGAGATCGGCAAAAATGTCAGCGTGATCGAACTCAAGGTTATTCATAACCAAGGTTTGAGGCTTGTAATGAACGAACTTTGATCGCTTGTCGAAAAAGGCCGAATCGTACTCGTCTGCTTCAACGACAAACGGCCCCTGACCCAGTCTCGCAGACCCCTCAAACCCAAAGGGTACGCCCCCAATAAGGAAACCAGGATTCAGACCCTCGCATTCGAGTATCCAGGTCAGCATGGACGATGTGGTCGTTTTACCGTGAGTGCCGGAGATGGCCGCAACATGTCGGCCCTGCAACAGATTTTCACCCAGCCATTGCGGGCCAGACAAATAGGGTATTTGCTGGTCAAGTACATATTCGACAGCTTCATTGCCCCGAGACAGGGCATTACCGATCACGACCAGATCGGGCGCAGGCTTCAAATGCTCAGACGAATATCCCGCCTGAACAGCGATACCCGCGGTGTCGAGCATGGTGCTCATCGGGGGATAGACATTGACGTCAGATCCCGTTACCTCGTACCCCAACTCGCGCGCTAGAAGCGCCACCCCACCCATGAAGGTGCCGCAAATACCGAGTATGTGTACGCGTTTAGACATCAAGCGCTCCAAAATGCAGCGACAAGCGTATCATGTTCTTTGTGATCTTAAGTCAGCCGCGCAAGGAGACATCGATGTCTGCAGATCAAGCCCCAAACGCCTTTTATGCTCAATCTGGTGGCGTTACGGCTGTCATCAATGCCAGTGCACTGGGGGTCATCCAAACAGCAGCGGCCTATCCCGACAAGATTGGAAAAATCTACGCAGGGCAGAACGGTATTCTCGGTGCACTTCGCGAAGAGTTGATCGATGTCTCACAAGAATCCCCAGAGGCTATTCAAGGTCTCATGACGACGCCGTCGGGCGCCTTTGGTTCCTGCCGCTACAAGCTCAAAGGCATCGATGAGAATCGAGCCGAATACGAGCGTTTGATCGAGGTCTTCCGAGCACACAACATCCGCTACTTCTTTTACAACGGCGGCGGAGACTCAGCCGATACCTGTCAAAAGGTATCTGAGATTGGCGAGAAAATGGGCTTCCCTCTGCAGGCGATTCATGTCCCCAAAACCATTGATAACGACCTGCCGTTTACCGACAACTGCCCTGGGTTTGGCTCGGTGGCCAAGTACGTTGCCTTATCAACCCAAGAGGCCGCCATGGACATTGCGAGCATGTGCGCCACGTCGACGAAGGTGTTTATTCTAGAGGTGATGGGTCGACACGCAGGTTGGATCGCAGGCGCCGCCGGCTTAGCGGCGCATGAACAAGGCGACGCACCACACATTATTTTGTTTCCCGAGATAGCCTTCGATGAAGCGCGGTTCCTTACGAAGGTCAAAGAAACCGTTGAGACATACGGGTTCTGTGTGATCGTAGCGTCGGAAGGAACCCAAACAGCCGATGGTCAGTTGCTATCTGGTTCAACGTCCAGAGACGCGTTTGGTCATGTTCAATTGGGAGGCCTTGCGCCGAAGCTCGCCAATCTGATTAAGCAAGCGCATGGCTACAAGTATCATTGGGCTGTCGCCGATTATTTACAGCGCGCAGCGCGTCACATTGCGAGTCAGACCGATCTCGATCAGGCCTTTGCACTGGGCAAAGCCGCTGTTGATCTTGCGATGCAAGGAAAGAATGCGCTGATGCCCACTATCGAGCGTGTGAGTGATGCTCCTTATCAATGGCGAATAGGCACCGCACCGCTAGACGAGGTCGCAAATCAAGAAAAAATGATGCCTAAAAGCTTTTTCAGCGATGACGGCTTTGGTATCACCGCTGAGGCTCGTCGCTACTTCGCCCCCCTGATCGTGGGAGAAGCCTACCCGGAGTACGCCAACGGTCTCCCGGTCTACATCAAACTCGAGAAACACCTGGTAGACAAAAAGCTACCGCCTGACGAGCGCTGGTAAACCTACAGCACGTATCGATCGAAGATCTCGTCCAAACACTGAGAGAGGAGTTCAAACCCCTCTGGTCTGAGGTGTGGTGATTGGTCCCATAACTCACGAAGAGCCTCGGGAGACTGATGACCTCGCAGCTGGGTCGCCCTCGGCAGGTAACTCAAGTGCCACGGTTCTATCGACACCCCCCCGCGGTCAGCGTCATAGGGTCGCTCGAAGCCTCTCGATTGTCCGCTGGCAATAGCCTGGTCTAGCCACTGTGTCAGTGCTGAAAAGTAGCCGCTATCACCGTACTCGCTGGGCGTTAATGCAAGCTTCTGATCCTCAGGCAATAAAGTTGGATCAAATACATCGAGATCGGTACCCCAATGGTGGCGAGATGTCCCCGGCAAAGCTGAGAACCGGAGTATGCGATGCAACCATTGCTCATCAGAATATGACTCTCGGCTAAGCGGACGGTCAGCGTCATCGAGCACGGGACGTTCGCCCCGCCACTTAGCATTGAAAATAGTCAGTTGCGAGGCGTAAGAGCGGTAGCTGGAAGCAGCAACCAGCTCAAAGCCTTCAGCCCTGGCGTCAAGCTGAAGCAACCCGAACTGTCGTGATACTTCGGAGTCCAGCATCGTGCGCTCGTCGTGGGCCACGAGTCCATGCTCGGAGAGCCCTAATGCCAACAAATGGTCCGTCATGTTTTTTATTGCTACCTCACGACACAGCCGCAATTATGCGTTCTCGACGCCATGTTACAAACGCACTCAAAAGCCGCTAGTCAACGGCCCTCAATTCTGATAGCTTCCCGTGCCCAATCGCGCAGGTCAACTGCGCCCCACTACGCATGCGTTTCAACGGAAACCCACATGGCAACTAAGAAGACAACGGAAACCAAGGCAAAGGCCAAAGCAAAAGCGGCTCCTAAGGCAAAAGCGGCTCCGAAAGCGAAAGCAGAGCCCAAAGCCAAGGCGACTCCAAAAGCAAAATCGGCTCCCAAGGCAAAAGCAGCCAAGGCAGCGCCTAAAGCCAAGGCGGCCCCTAAGGCCAAAGCAGCGCCTGCTAAGAAAGCTGAAGCGAAAGCCAAGCCCGCCACAAAAGCAAAGGCAGCACCGAAGGCTAAAGCAAAGTCAAAAGCGAAAGCACCCTCAAATGTGGCTCGAGCTGTCGGTGAGGTTCAGAACTTCGATAACTTCAAGCCATACAAGCCATCGCGTGGTGAGAGCTACATGAACGAGGAGCAACTGGAGCATTTTCGTCAGCTTCTGTTGAGCTGGAGAGCCGATCTCGTAAATGAAGTAACCAAAACCGTTGGTCATATGAAGGACGAGGCCGCGAACTTCCCTGACCCAGCAGATCGAGCAACGCAAGAGGAAGAATTTAGCCTCGAGCTACGTGCACGCGATCGTGAGCGCAAGCTGATCAAAAAGATTGACGGTACGTTAGAGCGAATTTCAATCGACGATTATGGGTACTGCGATGCCTGCGGTATCGAAATCGGCGTTCAACGGTTGGAAGCACGGCCCACGGCGACGCTATGCATTGATTGCAAGACCTTGGCAGAAATCAAGGAACGCCAAGAGCTAGGTTAATACCGGGGGGCGCTACGGACTTGATCTATCGAGGACGATTTGCCCCATCTCCCACGGGCCCGCTTCATATGGGCTCCTTGGTCGCAGCATTGGGTAGCTTTCTCGACGCCCGATCACATCAGGGCGAGTGGTGCCTGCGTATCGACGATATCGATCCACCGCGCCACGATAAAGCTAGCTTCGAATCCATTCCCCGCTGCTTAGAAAGCCATGGCTTGACCTGGGATGGGCCTATTATTTTCCAGAGCCAGCGTCGTGAAGCGCATGAAGACGCCCTGTCCAAACTCAGGAATGCGGGTCATTTGTTCGACTGTCTTTGCACCAGAGCCACCTTGGGTGAGCTTGGCGCCTGCGTTTCTGATTGCAGGGATCGCAAAGATATTGAAGGCAGCGTCCGTTTTTATGTACCAGCCGATGCCCCCAACCGAGTCAAGGACCTATTTCTTGGCGAACAACGTGCGTCGGCTCTACCCAGTAACTTCATTGTTAAGCGTAGGGATGGACTAATCGCGTATCAGTTGGCAACGGCAATCGATGACCTCGATGAGGGCTACACCCATGTGATTCGCGGTGCCGATCTACTTGAATCGAGCCTCCGCCAAATGATGCTTCATCAAACCCTAGGACGCCTTTCACCCGAGTACGGCCATTTACCCATCGTCACCGATCAATCCGGTAATAAGCTCAGTAAACAAACCGGCGCTCAGGCGATTGATACCGATACCCCGAACGCGAATCTTCGCCGCGCATTGGCCTTTCTAGGACAGCCAACTCCCCCACAAGACGTGGATTGCGTTGAGGATATTTTGCAGCTTGCGACCGTCAACTGGCGACGCGATGCGCTAAACTCAAAAAATCTGTAACTTTTCAACACGATAAGTGTTACCTAGGTGACATTTGTGTAAATGTTCGTGTTAGCCTCTTCGGCGATTTCTGGGAGGAAAGAGTTGTAATGCTTACGGTTCTCTTGCTCGACGATGACCCTATCAGTGCCACACATACAGCTGACGATCTAGCGGCTGAAGGACTGAAAGTAATCAAAGCATCGCCCTTTTCGGCGCTGGGTGCGATTAAAACGGCGGAGCGTGTTGACGCTGCAATCCTAGATCCCGGACGCAATGAGGCCGGCGCGAACCAGCTGATCGCCGATTTGTATCCTGTCCCCGTCTTTATCCATGCACAACACGCATCACTCAGATCAGCCGTAGAGCTCATGAAGGCAGGTGCGCGTGATTACTGGGCGAAGCCTGCCCCCATCAGAGATGTCCTTGACGCTATTCGACGCGCGTCGCTTGCCACATCGCAAAGCGCGGAAAACGCGGCACCTGCTGTCGAAGCCTTTGTTGGTAAGTCTATGGGCATGCGCGCTTTGATGACGATGGCAAACAAGGCAGCTAAAGCGAGCTCGACCGTTTTAATTATCGGTGAGACGGGGACCGGAAAGGAGCTCGTTGCACGTCACATTCATCAGACCAGTGAGCGCGCGGGTAAACCCATCATTTCGGTCAATTGCGCTGCGATTCCCGAAACATTGATTGAATCTGAATTGTTCGGCTACGAAAAAGGTGCGTTTACTGGCGCGAATGCACAGCGAGTAGGACTGATTGAAGCAGCCGATGGAGGAACACTGTTTCTCGACGAAATTGGGGAACTTCCACCTTCCGCCCAAGCCCGATTGCTGAGATTCATTCAAGAGGGAGAGATTCGACGGATTGGCTCAGTTGAAAGTGCCAGCGTCAATGTCAGGCTCATTTGTGCAACACACAGGAACCTGATGGAACTTGAAAATACCGATGCCTTCCGACGTGATCTATTTCACCGCATCAATGTGTTACGACTTGAACTGCCGCCGCTACGAGAGCGTGGCGATGATATTGAAGGCCTTACCAACTGGCTGGTGAAACGCGTGGCTGGACGCCTTGGGGTAGAGCCCAAGGCATTGTCAGACGAAGCCTATAACGCGCTGTCAGACTATAGCTGGCCCGGTAATGTACGAGAGTTAGAACACACGATCGAACGAGCGCTTGTCATGGCAGATGGCAATGTCATTGCCATGAGCGACCTCAACCTTCCCAGTCACACCTCCGTTGTATCAGCATTTAGCAGTCCATCTCCTGAGGAGCCAAAGCTTGAAGCTTCTGAATCGAGAGTCGAGGGTGAAACCGAGGCTGAGGAATTGTCGCTCGAAGATTACTTCCAGCGCTTTGTTTTAGAGAATCAAGATGCGATGAACGAAACAGAGCTGGCTCAGAAGCTCGGCATCAGCAGAAAGTGCCTTTGGGAGCGAAGACAACGATTCGACCTACCCAGAAAGCGTAAGCGAGGCGCTGCTTAACACACCATATGGTGCGATAAGTAACATCAGGGGGTTTACTTCGGTAACACTTTTGTAACAAACCCCTAATGGTCAGATACTCAAAAAACATTAACGTATTGTTTTTTATAGTAAAAATATGAGTGGCATGGCAAATGCACTAAATGTGACAGAGCCAAAATAAGAATAAGCGGCCGAATAAAAATAATATGTGTCACTACGGACCTGGGCGGGGAAGGTAACTTCCCCCAGTTTCTTTTTTTCCCTTCACAGCACCTGAGTTGATAAGATCGCGGCTTGTCGCTTTCGAGTCCTCTACTTTGCAAACCATTGATTCCAGCAAGCTCATTGATCACACGGCGCTCTCGCGCGCTGCGGTCTCTGTCGTCGAGCGACTTTGTGACAATGACTACAGCGCATTCATCGTTGGTGGCGCCGTTAGGGATTTGCTCTTGGGGAAGCGACCAAAAGACTTTGATGTCGCAACCAACGCCACCCCTGAACAGGTCGTTGCCCTATTTCGCGGGTCGCGCATCATTGGACGACGGTTTCAGATTGTCCACGTGCGCATGGGTAGAGAGATCATCGAAGTAACGACTTTTCGCGGTCACCACGATGATGGAGCCCCTCAAACCGCCGTTAAGTCTCAGAAAGGGCTGTTACTTCGCGATAATGTCTACGGGACGCTTGACCAAGATGCGGCGCGGCGCGATCTCACCATCAACGCGCTCTACCTGGATCCAGTCAATAAACTTATCCTTGACGATCTCGATGGAATAGAAGATATCCGACAGCGGCTCGTTCGAATCATAGGCGACCCGGCTACTCGGTACAGCGAAGATCCAGTCCGAATGCTTCGGATCGTCAGATTCGCAGCAAAACTCGGTTTCACTATAGAGGAAACGAGCCAATCAGCGATTAGCCAATGCCGACACCTGCTAGCCGATATTCCCGCCGCGCGCCTGTTCGACGAAACGCTCAAACTCTTTATGGCCGGATTTGCAGCACCCACGATAGAGCATCTAGCAAAGCACGGATTACTGGAGCCTCTCTTCCCTGAGGCTATCGGGGCGATGAATGACCCGTCGTCGAGAAACCTTATTCTTAAGGCGATGGCGAACACGGATGCGCGCATTGCTAGGGGAAAGCCCGTGACACCGGCTTTCCTCCTCGGTGCATTGTTGTGGCCCGCGGTTGCTGCCAAAGGTCGTGACATTGCCAGCGCTGGTGCCCACGAAGGATCGCCCATCAATGCAGCTGGCCAACAGGTACTTGCGATCACGTTGCAACGCGTGTCCATCCCCAAACGATTCTCGATTCCCATGAGGGAAATTTGGGAGCTTCAGCCCAGGCTCGAAAAATGCTCATCAAAGCGAGTGAAGTCGGTCTTGTCGCAACGGCGCTTCAGAGCTGCATTTGATTTGCTATTGCTGAGATCCGAGTCCTCGGAAGAACTCAAGTCGACTGTGTCATTCTGGGAAGAACAGCAACAGCTGTTTCCCGATGTGGTTGGCAGTTTGCCGGCGACTGAGATTCCACAGCGCAAGCGACGGCCCCGCCGGAGAAAGCGCAGCCAATGACACTTACGGTCATCGCGCTGGGTTCTAATCTCGACAATCCACCTCAGCAACTTAAAGAGGCGTGTTTCAGATTGTCGCGATTACAGGGCCTCACCGGATTACGTGTCTCGAGTGTTTTTACCTCGCCTCCCATGGGTCCCCAGGATCAACCACCGTTTTTTAATGCGGTCGCAACCTGCCTCTACACTGAAGGACCACGACAACTTATGGCTGAGCTTCAGGCGATTGAGCAAGCCATGGGGCGCGTAAAAGTGCGGCATTGGGGCGAGCGTTGTATTGATCTAGATATCATTCAAATGGGCGAGCAGCTAATTCACGATATCGACCTTCTGATTCCGCATCCAGGCATTAGTGAACGCCTCTTTGTCGTGGAACCAATGATTGAGCTGCTGGGGGCTGATCACAAGGTGCCAGGACTGGATGATCTTGGTACGCTTCGCGATGAACTCAAGCATCATTCGATTTCGCTGTGTCAGGACATCGATATCACCGATGCGACAGTGGCCTAGGCAGGTATGTTTTGACAGATGGAACCACACAGCCAATTGACCTTAGAGGTCGAGTGCCACAGCCCTACATCGCGATTGAGGGGCCCATTGGCGTAGGAAAAACAACGCTAGCTCGACAGCTTGCGGAGCTATTTGACTATCAATTACTGCTTGAAGACGCGCACGAAAACCCATTCCTCTCGAAGTTTTATGAAAACCGGCGACAAAACGCGTTAGCAACACAGCTGTTTTTCCTCTTTCAACGCGTACAGAAAATTGACGACCTCAAGCAACAGGATCTTTTTAGACCTCTGAGGATCGCCGATTTCCTCATCGACAAAGATCCGCTATTTGCTCAGGTCAATCTCGATGCCGATGAATACGAGCTCTACAGCAAGGTCTACAACCAAATGACGGTCGACGCGCCAACGCCCGATTTGGTTATTTACCTGCAGGCGTCGGTAGATCGCTTGCTTGAGCGAATTGATCGTCGAGGGATTGCATCAGAACGGACAATTAGTCGGCAGTACCTTGAAGAGTTAAATGAGGTGTACAGCGAATTCTTTCTCTACTACGATGCGGCGCCGTTGTTAATCGTGAATGCCAACCAGATTGACTTAGTGAATCGACATGAGGATTTTGCTCAACTAGTCGACTATGCTCTCGACATCAAAGCGGGGCGGCACTATTTCAACCCAACATTCATCGATTAACGTAACTAAGAGAACCATCAAGGAGCAGCCAGGTCGATGTCCGATCGAATAACCACGAGCAAGCTTGAAGCCATGAAAACCTCTGGCGAAAAGTTTGTGATGGTCACAGCCTATGACTCTACCTTCGCCAGGCTCGTTAGCGATGCAGGTGCGGAGTGTATTCTCGTCGGAGACTCGCTCGGTATGGTGCTACAGGGCCATGACACAACCGTGCCCGTCTCTCTGGAAGCCATGGTCTATCACACCGAGTGCGTGGCCCGTGCCCGTCCAAAGTCGATGATTGTTGCCGACCTGCCATTCATGACTTATTCATCACCTGACGTCGCCCTCGCCGCCTCTATGGAACTGATGCAACAAGGTGCTCAGATGGTGAAACTCGAGGGTGGAACCTGGCTCAGTGACACCATTCATCAGCTGGTACAGCGCGGCATCCCCGTTTGCGCTCACTTGGGTCTGACGCCTCAGTCGGTCAACGTATTCGGTGGCTATCGAGTGATGGGCAGAACACCCAAGGAAGCAAAGTCGATTCTGGCCGATGCGGTTGAGATTCAGGATGCGGGCGCCAGTATCTTGCTGCTTGAATGCGTACCCGAGGAACTCGCCGCGGACATCTCGTCCAAACTTGATATCCCTGTTATCGGTATCGGTGCAGGGGCAGGCACTGATGCACAAGTACTTGTACTCCATGACCTACTAGGACTGACGGAGAAGCCGGCCAAGTTCGTGGAAAACTTCATGGAAGGCGCTGACTCTATTCAGGATGCAATTGCCGCTTTCGTTCGAGCGGTGAAAGACGGCTCCTATCCGAAAGCCCAGCACACGTACCAGTAACGATGGAAATTTTGCGCAGCCTTGACGCAATGCGCGAGTGGCGCGCGTCGCTGGCACCTGATCAACGCGTTGGATTTGCACCCACCATGGGCAACCTACACGCAGGTCACATCGAACTCATTAATGTCATAAAGCAGCAGAGTGATGTCGTCGTCGCCTCTATCTTTGTTAATCCCATGCAGTTCGGTGGCAATGAGGATCTGGACGCTTACCCCCGAACACTTGAGGCGGACCTAGCAAAGCTCGAAGCGTCGGGAACTACCGCTGTATTTACACCCACGACGACTGATATTTACCCCGACGGCGTATCTCAGCATACAGCGGTCGATGTCCCAGGACTCACTGACGTGCTCTGCGGTGCGTCACGACCCGGTCACTTCCGTGGCGTTACAACGGTGGTTAGTAAGCTCTTGGGTATTGTGAGGCCCCATGTTGCAGCCTTCGGGGCAAAAGACCTTCAGCAGGTGCTGGTCATAAAGAAAATGGTTCGTGACCTCTCGATAAATACAGAGATCGAGGTAGTACCTACCGTGCGCGAGTCCGATGGTCTCGCCATGAGCTCACGCAATGGCTATCTGAGCCACGACGAACGTGCGCTGGCACCACTGTTTTCACGGACGCTAGAGGAGACTGCTAAACGAGTCGCAGAGTCGGGCTCCGACGTTAAAACGGTAATAGCAGAAGGCAAAGCCATACTGACTGAGGCCGGTTTCGTCGTGGACTACCTCGAAGCACGCCATACCTATGACCTGTCCGAGGCCTCATCACTGAATCAGGAAACCGCGATTTTCGGCGCAGCGTTTCTCGGCACTACCCGCCTCATCGATAACCGGATCGTATAGCGTGTAGCTAGTGAGCGGCCCCCGGCGGTGGCTGCGACGCCGCTGAGCTGGGCTCGTGCAAAAACTCCAGAAGTTCCTCTACCTCACCCGGCGGCGGCGCAGATACGCGACTCACAGCGAACGCCACAACAAAGTTCACTATCGCTCCCACGACGCCAAAGGCGTTGGGCTCGATCCCAAAGAACCAGTTCGGGGACATATCGCCAAGGAATGAGGTACCGGGGATAAACATAATGCCCTTGTGCTGGAATACATACAGCAAGGTCACTGATATCCCGGCGAGCATCCCCGCCACTGCACCCTCCCGATTGACCCTGCGCGCAAAGATGCCCATCAGTAGGGCTGGGAACAGCGAGGATGCAGCGAGTCCAAATGCCAAAGCGACTGTACCTGCCGCAAATCCTGGCGGATTCAGTCCCAAGTAACCTGCCCCCAATACCGCCGCCGCCATCGCAATTCGGGAAGCCCTGAGCTCAGCCTTCTCGGAAATAGACGGCATATAAGTACTTTTCAAGAGGTCATGTGAGATGGCACTTGATATCGCTAACAGCAGACCGGCGGCAGTTGACAGTGCCGCTGCGAGACCACCCGCTGCCACCAGCGCAATAACCCAGTTTGGCAGCTGGGCAATTTCCGGATTAGCTAGAACCAAAATGTCGTTATCAAGTTTTGTTAACTCATTCGTCTCGGGATCAGCGGTGTATTCAATTCGACCGTCACCATTGAGATCTTCGACCTGGAGTAAGCCAGTCTGCTCCCAGTTCTCAAACCAAGCAGGCTTTTCCTCTATCAGGAGGGCCTGTCCGTCAGACTGCTGCATAGTGTCGACAATATTCAGCCGTGCCATCGCGGCAATTGCTGGTGCCGTCGTATAGAGAATGGCGATGAATACCAACGCCCATCCAGCGGATCGCCGGGCAGCTGCCACGCTGGGCACCGTGAAGAAACGAATGATGACGTGCGGCAAACCAGCAGTGCCAATCATGAGGGAGGCTGTAAACGCCATCATGTTCAATGTACTGCCGCGGAGAGTTGTGGTGTATTCCTGGAAGCCCAGATCCACCAAGATCATGTCAAGTTTGTCGAGAAGATAGACATCGCTACCAGCGAGCGTTGATCCCAAGCCCAGCTGCGGCAGTGGGTTGCCCGTCAGTTGCAAGCTAATAAAGATCGCGGGAATGGTGTACGCAGTGATCAACACCACGTATTGGGCAATCTGGGTGTAGGTGATGCCTTTCATGCCACCCAGGACGGCGTAGAAGAAGACGATAAACATGCCGATACCGAGCCCGGTCTCATAGTCAGTTTCGAGGAACCGTGAGAAGGCCACACCCACGCCTTTCATCTGACCAATGACATAGGTCACAGAGCATAAGATCAGGCAAATAACCGCTACTACCCGCGCCGTATCTGAATAATAGCGCTCACCGATAAAGTCAGGGACGGTGTACTTTCCGTACTTCCGCAGATAAGGCGCTATGAGCAGGGCGAGTAATACGTAACCACCGGTCCAGCCCATCAAGAATACCGAACCACCATAACCGTTGTAGGACAGTGCAATCAGACCGGCCATCGATATGAACGATGCCGCGGACATCCAGTCAGCCGCTGTCGCCATGCCATTTGCGACAGGATGTACGCCGCCATCAGCAACATAAAAATCTTTTGTCGACGATGCGCGGGTAGCGATCGCAATTCCGATATAAAGCGCAAAAGTAAAACCAACAACCAAATAGGTGAGAACCGTCAGACTCATTTTCCAGACTCCTTCTCACCCTCTACATAATCGCGTTCCAGACGCGTCATCACAGAGGAAAACGCGAAGATCAGAGCGATAAAAATGAAGATAGATCCCTGCTGTGCAAACCAGAACCCAAGTTTGTATCCACCGAGCCTTATCTCGTTGAGTGGCTCAACCAATAGAATGCCAAATCCGAAACTGACCACGAACCAGACAACCAGCAGGCGTAACATCAGGCTCCGCACCCTGGCCGCAAATCGCTGCCGTCGCTCTACATTTTTATCCTCGGCCATTCGCTGGATATCTCCCTTTTCCAAACGCATTTTGTTTCACTACAGAAACACATACGGCATTATTGTTTTTGAGGTAAGACGCAAGTTTTGCGTCAGCGCAGTGATAGAAACACAAGGATCCATTGCATGTCTAACGAGGCCCTATATCCCGTCCCACCTAATTTTTCCGACGCGCACATAACGCCGGAGAAATACCACGACATGTATCGGCAATCACTGGAGGATCCAGAGACATTTTGGAGCCAGCAAGCCAGTGAGTTTCTCTCTTGGGACAAGACCTGGGATTCGGTGTGCGAGAGCGATTTATCCATTGGCCACGCACGCTGGTTCGACGGCGGAAAACTGAACGCCTCAGTCAATTGTATTGACCGGCACCTGCCCGCTCGTGCTGAGCAAACCGCCATACTGTGGGAAGGCGATGATCCGGGCGAGAGCCAACACATTAGCTATCAAATGCTCAAGGACGAGGTCTGCCGCCTCGCAAACGTCATGCATGATCGGGGTGTGCGCGCCGGTGATCGTGTTTGCATTTACATGCCCATGGTGCCTGAAGCCGCCTATGCGATGTTGGCCTGCACGCGGATTGGTGCGATCCACTCGGTTGTCTTCGGAGGGTTCTCCCCGGAGGCCCTTAAAGATCGAATCAACGACGCTAGTTGTCGAATGGTCATCACGGCTGACGAAGGCCTGAGAGGCGGTAAGAAGGTTCCCCTAAAAACAAATGTCGACGCAGCGGTAGCAGATTGTCCGTCAGTTGATACGGTGATTGTGCTCGAGCGCACGGGCGCGGCAATCGACTGGACTGCCGGCAGGGATATTCCCTACGGAGCCAGCACTCGCGCCGCGAGTTCCGACTTCGAGCCCGTGTCTATGGATAGCGAGGCACCGCTGTTCATCCTTTACACCTCAGGCTCAACAGGCAAACCAAAGGGCGTGCTCCACACCACCGGCGGCTATTTGTTACAGGCAGCGAGCACCTTCAAGTACGTATTCGATTATCGTGAAGGCGAGGTGTTTTGGTGCACCGCTGATGTCGGCTGGGTCACTGGACACTCCTATATCGTGTATGGCCCTTTAGCGAATGGTGCTACCACCGTAATGTTTGAAGGTGTCCCCACCTATCCCGACGGAGGCCGTTGCTGGGAGGTCATCGACAAGCACCAAATCAACACCTTCTTTACGGCGCCTACGGCCATTCGTGCATTGCATGCGCTGGGGGACGATTTTGTTACTCGGTACTCGAGAAAGAGCCTGAGAATCATCGGTTCGGTGGGAGAGCCCATTAACCCTGAAGCCTGGGAGTGGTATCACCGAGTCGTTGGCGATAGCCGTTGCCCCATTGTCGACAGCTGGTGGCAAACAGAAACTGGGGCCATGATGATCACGCCAATGCCTTCGGCTCACGCGATGAAGCCGGGTTATGCCAGCTTCCCCTACTTTGGTGTCGAACCTGCCCTCCTCGATGAGCAGGGCAGTGAAATTGAAGGAGAAGGCGCGGGTTATCTGGTGATCAAGCGCTCGTGGCCTGGGCAAATCAGAACAGTCTATGGTGACCATCAGCGACTGATTGACACTTACTTTTCGACCTACGACGGCTACTACTTCACTGGCGACGGTGCGCTGCGCGATGCGGACGGCTACCTTCGAATTACCGGACGCGTGGACGACGTACTCAATGTCTCGGGCCATCGTATGGGAACAGCCGAAGTGGAAAGCGCACTCGTCCTGCACAATGACATTTCGGAAGCGGCTGTGGTCGGCTATCCACACCCGATCAAGGGACAAGGCATCTACTGCTATGTCACACCGGTGACTGGCGTAGAGGATTCACCCGAGCTACGCGCTGAACTGGTGCAACTGTGCGTGAGGGAGATTGGTCCTATCGCAAAGCCTGACGTCATTCAGTGGGCACCCGGCCTGCCTAAAACACGATCGGGAAAAATCATGCGTCGCATTTTGCGCAAGATTGCTGAAAACGAGCTTGATAGCCTAGGAGACACCTCTACACTCGCTGATCCATCCGTCGTTGAACAGCTGGTAGCGGGTCGCGAGACAGCCTAATCGTCGGGGTTGATCAAGGCGCGGAAAGCCTCCATCGATACAAGCCATCGCTCAGGCAAAAACACTCAGGCAAAAAAAAGGCCCGCTTCTGCGGGCCTTTTTATGCGAGGCGTGATTACTTAGCCTCATC
>WTJR01000120.1 GCA_011524755.1 Halieaceae bacterium
ATGCGTCCGCGCTGATCGACATCGAGACACTTAACCGTGACTTCCTGTCCCTCGGTCAGATAATCGCTGACGTTCTCAACCCGCTCATTGGCAATTTGAGAGATATGAAGCAAGCCATCCTTGCCGGGCAGAATTGTGATGAACGCACCGAAATCGACGATACGAGCGACCTTACCGGTGTAAACCGCACCAACCTCAGCTTCGGCTGTAATGGCCATGATCATGTCAACCGCCGCATCACGCGCCGACTGGTTTTGACCAAAGACCTTCACTGTGCCGTCGTCATTGATATCAACCGTCGCACCTGAGTCCTCAGTAATCTGACGGATGGTTGCGCCGCCCTTACCAATGATGTCGCGGATCTTGTCCGAGTCTACTTTCAGGGTCACCATGCTCGGTGCATTTTCGGATGTGATCTCTCGCGCAGACTCCAGTACCGCATTCATCTGGCCGAGGATGTGGAGACGAGCGTGCAGTGCCTGCTCCAACGCCACTTCCATAATCTGCTCGTTGATGCCTTCGATCTTGATGTCCATCTGCAAAGCAGTGACACCCGCCGAGGTACCCGCGACTTTAAAGTCCATATCACCCAGGTGATCCTCATCGCCCAAGATATCGGTGAGAACCGCAAACTGATTGCCTTCCTTCACCAGACCCATCGCGATACCTGCGACAGGAGCCTTCAGAGGTACGCCTGCCGCCATCATTGCGAGTGATCCCACACAGACCGATGCCATTGAGCTGGAACCGTTGGATTCTGTGATCTCGGATACAACACGAATGGTGTAAGGAAATTCTTCATCGGTTGGCAATACCGCTGCCAGACCGCGTCGCGCTAGACGGCCATGACCGATTTCGCGACGGCCAGTTGCGCCAATACGACCCGCCTCACCCACAGAGTAGGGAGGGAAGTTGTAATGCAACATGAAAGGATCACGTCGCTCGCCTTCGAGCGCATCAATGATCTGCGCATCGCGGGTTGAACCGAGTGTCACAGCACCAATCGCCTGAGTCTCGCCACGCGTGAACAGTGATGAACCGTGTGCGTTTGGCAGCACATCAACTTCGCAAGCAATCTGACGAACCGTACGACCATCACGACCATCGATACGCGGCTCACCCGCCAAAATACGCTGGCGGACAATGCGCTTTTCAAGCGACTTGAATTCGTCCTTGATGTCATCCGCAGAAGGACCGTCTTCAACGGCAAGCGCCTCGACGACAGCATCTTTGATCTGACCAACACGCTCGTATCGCGCGGCTTTCTCAGTGATGCGGTATGCCTCACCCAGATCAGCACCTGCGGCTTCTTCAACCTGTGCTCGCAATGCCTCGTCAACCTCTGGCGCTGACCAATCCCAGCGTGGCTTACCGGCTTCTTCAACCAACTCGTCAATTGCCTTGATGACCGTTTGCATCTCTTGATGGGCGTAGAGAACAGCACCCAACATCTGGTCTTCAGAAAGCTCTTTTGCCTCCGACTCAACCATGAGGACCGCATCACGGGTACCCGCTACGACCATGTCCAGCTTGCTCTCTTTGAGCGCAGCGTAGCCAGGGTTCAGTACATAGCCCTCTGCCTCGCTAAAGCCAACGCGAGCACCACCGATTGGGCCATTGAAGGGGCAGCCTGATATTGCAAGCGCCGCCGATGTACCAATCATGGCGGGGATATCAGGATCAGTATCCAAATCAGCCGACATGACCGTGCAGACAACCTGCACCTCGTTCATGAAACCATCAGCGAAGAGCGGACGGATAGGCCGATCAATAAGGCGTGAGGTCAACGTTTCCTTTTCGCTAGGCCGCCCTTCGCGCTTGAAAAATCCGCCTGGAATTTTGCCCACTGAATAGGCTTTCTCAATGTAGTGGACGGACAATGGGAAGAAATCTTGTCCGGGCTTTGCTTTTTGTTGAGCTACCACTGTGCAAAGCACAGAGGTAGTGCCCATGGTCACCATAACGGCTCCCGAGGCTTGACGCGCTATGCGTCCTGTTTCCAGCGTGACCTCCTGGCCACCGTACTGGAAAGTTTTAGTAACAACGTTCACTTAACTATCTCCAAAATAAATTGGCCGGCATAAAGCCGGCCTTAAGTCGTTTTTATCGGCGCAAGCCAAGACGCTTAATCAGTGTTGCGTAACGAGATGTGTCCTTGCGCTTCAAGTAATCCAACAGTTTACGGCGCTGGTTAACCATGCGAATGAGACCACGACGTGAATGGTGATCCTGCGCATGCTCTTTAAAGTGCTGCTGTAGCTGCTCAATATTTGCGGTCAACAGAGCGACCTGAACTTCGGGTGATCCTGTATCGCCGTCAGACTGCTTGTAGTCGTCCACGATTTGAGCTTTACGTGCTGCATCTAGTGCCATGATATTTCTCCAACCTGCGTTACTCTGAGCCCACCCGTGCAGGTTTACAGGGGGGCTGATTAATGACTGCTATACAAACAGTCGCTTCGGAGCGACTCGGCCGTCGTCCAGTATCACTCCGATACCCAAAAATGGCCCACCCGCTTCAGCGATGCGCACCATACCACTAAGCGGCGCATTTCGCACTAGGACCGGTTGTCCTTGTTTTAGGTAGAAAGCCGCAGAATCACTGAGTTCGACCCTCTCCAGGTGACCCACAGCAATCTCGGGATCGATGAGAAACTGGTCAAGCGCGTCGGGGCCTTCCTTTTCGGCCACATCAACCAGCGTCTGCAGATCAATCGATTGACTTAGATCGAAAGGACCGGTCGCTGTTCTTCGCAGAGCACTCATATGGCCCGGCAGTCCCACTGCCTCCGCTATGTCCTCTGACAGCGTTCGGATGTAGGTTCCCTTACTGCAGGACACTCGAATATCCGATGTTGCAACGACGCCTGGTGCAAACGAGGTCATTTCAATCGAATGAACGGCAATCCGACGCGACTTTCTCTCTACTTCCTTACCCTGTCTCGCCAGCTTATAAAGCGGCTGGCCATCGACTTTCAATGCGGAGTGCATGGGGGGCGTCTGATCAAACTCGCCGACAAAGGAGGTGAGCGCCGCGGTAACATGATCGGTTGTCAGTACCTCAGCCGTCTGCTCCGCTAGGACCTCACCTTCACTATCACCCGTGGTCGTTTTGATGCCAAAACTGACCGTCGCGTCGTACGCTTTATCGGAGTCCAGCAAAAACTGAGAGAGCTTGGTTGCCTCGCCCAGGCAAATGGGTAGCACGCCACTCGCCAACGGATCCAGATTACCGGTATGACCCGCCTTGGCCGCATTAAACAGGTGACGGACGCGTTGCAGTGCTTGATTTGATGAGGGGCCGATAGGCTTATCGAGAACGAGAATACCTGTGACCGCCCGCCCTTTCCGCCGGCGCGCCATGTTAGGTCTCGTCTACGCCCGAGGGGTCTCGGTTTTGAGCGTCCGATGCACGGGCCTTACCCAATAGCGCTTCCATATGACGACCGCGGCCAACGCTCTCGTCAAATTTAAACGTGAGTTTGGGCACGGTTCTCAAGGTCGATTCACGAGCGATCTCGCTACGCAGAAAACCAGCGGCTTTATCGAGTACACGAGTCACCTCTTCTGCCGATTTAGCGTCCTCTAGCCCCAACTTGGTGAAGAAGACCTTCGCGTAACGTAAATCTCGACTGACCTCGACCGCCGTAATGCTGACAAACTCGGCCCTCGGATCGCGAACACTGTGCAGCAGGAGCTTTGCTAGCTCCTGCTGCAGAAAGTCGGCGACTCTCTCAGTTCGACTGAACTCTTGACCCAAAGCGTTTTACCTACAGAGACCGAGCAACTTCGTTGACATCGTAGACTTCGATGAGGTCGCCCACTTTTACGTCAGTGTAGTTCTTCACACCGATACCGCACTCGGTACCACTTCGAACCTCATTCGCATCATCCTTAAAGCGACGCAATGATTCGAGCTCACCTTCGTAGATAACAATATTGTCTCGCAAAACACGGATAGGCTTGGAACGATAGACTGTGCCCTCCGTCACCATACATCCGGCGATAAGGCCAAACTTGGGCGAGCGGAAAACATCCCGTACTTCAGCGATGCCCACAATCTCCTCGCGCAACTCTGGCGACAACATACCCGACAAGGCTGCCTTAACGTCGTCAATGAGATCGTAAATGACGTTGTAGTAGCGAACTTCTACGCCTTCATTTTCAGCCAGGCCACGCGCCTTGGCGTCAGCTCGTGTATTGAAACCGAAGATAACCGCATTACTCGTTATGGCCAGCGATATATCCGTCTCGGTGATACCACCAACACCGCCAGCAACCACATTGACTTTAACCTCTTCGTTGCCTAGGTCAGACAATGAAGACTGCAGCGCCTCAAGTGAACCTCGAACGTCCGCCTTGATGACAATATTCAGCGTTTGCACTTCACCCGCCGTCATCGTCTCAAACATGCTATCGAGCTTAGCGGCTTGCTGACGAGCCAGCTTGCTGGATCGCTGCTTCTCTTGACGGAAATCTGCAATTTCGCGAGCGCGCTTTTCACTCTCAACGGCTACGAAGGGGTCACCTGCATCTGGCGTTCCATCAAGGCCCAGAATCTCAACAGGGATGCTCGGACCGGCGACTTTAATCGGTTGTCCGTTTTCATCCAGCATGGCTCTAACACGACCATACTGTAAGCCTGCGAGAACGATATCACCCTGATTCAAGGTGCCTTGCTGCACCAATAGTGAGGCCACAGGACCGCGTCCTCGATCAAGCCGCGACTCAATGACCAGACCGCTGGCTGGAACGTCAGCCGGTGCTTTCAGCTCAAGCAACTCCGACTGCAACAACAGGGCTTCTAACAAGGTATCGATGCCTTCACCTGTATGCGCTGACACAGGAATAAACTGAGTATCACCACCCCAATCCTCCGGAATCACCTCTTTTGCAGCCAATTCGTTTTTGACTCGGTCGGGGTCAGCACCCTCTTTGTCCATCTTGTTGATGGCAACAACTAAGGGAACACCGGCGGCCCGGGCGTGCTGAACCGCTTCTTCTGTCTGCGGCATAACGCCATCGTCGGCGGCAACCACCAAAATAACGATGTCCGTGGACTTAGCGCCACGAGCGCGCATCGCCGTAAAGGCCGCGTGTCCGGGCGTATCGAGGAAGGTGATCATGCCCATATCGGTCTTCACGTGGTAAGCGCCAATATGCTGGGTAATGCCACCCGCCTCACCGACGGCGACACGTGAGCTACGAATGTAGTCAAGCAGCGATGTCTTACCGTGATCGACGTGGCCCATCACAGTGACGACAGGTGCACGAAGTTCAGGTGTACCCTCTTGGCTTGCCAGAGACTCCTCCAACTGCTCCTCGAGCTCATCATCACTCTTCAACTTAATGCGATGACCGAGTTCCTCTACCACGAGACTCGCTGTGTCCTGATCAATCATCTGGTTAATGGTTGCCATGACACCAAGCTTCATTAGCTCTTTAATCACCACACCCGCTTTCACCGCCATCTGCTGCGCGAGATCACCCACGCTGATATTTTCTGGCAACTCGACGTCGTAAATAATCTTCTCGGTAGGTTGCTCGAAGGCATGCTGGTTCGGCTCATCGCCGCCACGTCGTCGCTTACCGCCGCGCGCGCGCCCCATCCCTGATTCAGCTGCTTCAATATCGCTCAGCGACAGGTTATGGCCTCTCTGCTTCCCGCGACCACCCGACAGGTTCGAGCGATCTAAACGACCTCGGCC
>WTJR01000152.1 GCA_011524755.1 Halieaceae bacterium
GGAATGCGAAGCTCTTTGGGTAGTGAGAACGTAATGTTCTCGGGCCGGCCGTCCAAGGATTCGACATTCGCATGTCCCTGACTTTGCAGCCACTGAACCACGCCCTCCACCAAATGCTCGGGCGCCGATGCGCCGGCTGTAACGCCAACGGTGTCGCCCTCACCCACCCAGCTGGGATCGATCATATCAGCCGAGTCGATCAGGTATGCGCTCGAGCCGCAGCGCTCCGCCAATTCTTTTAGGCGGTTTGAATTTGAGCTGTTGGGAGATCCTACAACCAGCACAACGTTCGCTTTTTCAGCCAAAGCCCTTACCGCATCCTGACGGTTCTGAGTCGCATAGCAGATGTCGTCTTTACGAGGACCCTGGATATTAGGGAACCGCTCGCGCAAGGCCTCAATGACCTTCGCTGTATCGTCGACGGACAGCGTGGTCTGCGTCACATACGCCAAATTGTCTGGATCCTGAACCTCCAGAGTAGCGGCCTGCTCCTCGTCTTCTACCAAATACATCACACCACCGTTGGACGTGTCGTACTGGCCTATGGTGCCCTCGACCTCAGGGTGTCCCTCGTGACCAATCAGAATGCATTCGCGCCCCGATCGACTAAACGCCGTTACTTCAACGTGTACTTTGGTCACCAGCGGGCAGGTCGCATCAAAGACCTGAAGACCACGATTGACCGCTTCATCCTGAACCGCCTTTGAAACGCCATGGGCGCTGAAAATAACAATCGCATCATCAGGAACTTCATGAAGCTCCTCGACAAAGACAGCACCGCGGTCTCTAAGGTCATCCACCACCGTTTTGTTATGAACAACCTCATGGCGAACGTAAATAGGACGTCCGAATACTTCGAGTGCGCGGTTGACGATATCGATCGCGCGATCAACACCGGCACAAAACCCGCGCGGGTTGGCAAGCATCACTGTCATCAGTGCAACTCCGCTGGTTCCACGCGGTCGATTTTCACCTCAAACCTGAGGGTGCGTCCCGCGAGTGGGTGATTGAAGTTAACACGGACTGTGTCCTCATCAAAAGCATCAACCACGCCCGGCAGCTCTCCCCCAGCCGCATCGGCAAACGAGAACACCATGCCAATCGCCAATTCAGCGTCGTTACTAAAGGTATGTCTCGGAATATCCTGAAAGTTCGCTTCTTGCGGTTCGCCAAAGCCGTCTTCAGGCGAAATAGTGAAAGCTGCCTCATCGCCAGGCTTTAGACCCAGCAAACAGGCCTCAAACCCAGGGAGCAAGGACCCATCACCCATGACAAAGCTGACCGGTGCGCGATCGAAATTTGTATCAACCACCTCACCCGTCTCGAGCGTAATGGAAAAGTTGAGGCTGACTTTTGTATTCGGCGTTATGTTGAGCTCGTTGCTCATGCAGACTCCCCTCTCTCGCTAGAAAAGCTATCCCAGAGCAGCAAGATCGCACCGCAAAAAATAGCCGAGTCAGCAATATTAAAGGCTGGCCAATACCAGTTTTGGTAATGCCAAGAGATGAAATCAACAACGTAACCCAAGGTCACTCGATCGATAAGATTGCCAAGACCACCGCCCAAGATGAGCCCTAGCGATACGCCCAATATCCGCTGCTGCGGCTCCAGACGCGTCAGCCATACAGCCACAAACGCGCTGACCAGCATTGCCACTGCCGCGAGAAACCAACGCTGCCAGCCACCAGCACTTGCCAGAAAACTAAAGGCCGCACCAGTGTTGTGTGCAAGCATCAAATCAAACCAGGAAGTAATTTCGACAGGAACCCGATAGACCAGCTCATTGCTGGCCCACATTTTCGTGTATTGATCCAGAACGATCACTACCAGCGCCAGGATGAAACCCGCCCACGGGTTACCTAGTGCTCTGGAGGCCATGGATACTACCGGGGCCGAGTTGTTATCAGGCATAGTGCCTGACCTCACCCTCACCCGCGACATTCGTTACGCAGCGACCGCACAACGTCGGATGTTCTTCAAATGAGCCGATATCATCACGACGATGCCAGCATCGCTCGCATTTCTCCGCGTCACTGGCGCTTACCAAGACTTTCAGACCCTCGACGTCACCCACCAGAGCTTCAGCAGGCGCGTCTGCAAGACCGGCAAGCTCAGCACCTGAAGTAATCAGCACAAAACGAAGCTCATCACCCAGCGTCTCCAACATCTGACGAAGCTCGGATGTGGCGTACAAGACAACATTTGCGTCTAGCGAACCGCGGACATTTCCCTGGGCGCGCTCGGCCTCCATGGCTTTATTTACGTCTTGTCGTACCGCCAGGCAGCAAGACCAAAAGGCGTCTCCCATGGCATCGGAAGCGTCGGCAGCAGGCAACTCGTACCACTCTGACAGGAACACGGACGCCGCACGCTCGCCCGGAAGATTCTCCCAGATTTCCTCGGCAGTGAAACTCAAGATCGGAGCGATCCAGCGGCTCAACGCCTCCGCCATATGGTAGAGCGCTGTTTGACAGGAACGGCGGGCTATTGAATTAGTTTGCGTGGTGTACTGACGGTCTTTGATGACATCGAGGTAGAAGCCGCCCAGCTCACCGCTGCAGAAGTTATGCACCTTGTGATAGACGTGATGGAACTGATAGGTCTCATAGGCCTCAAGCAGCTCCGACTGAAGTTCCTGGGCCTTGGACACAATCCAACGATCTAAAGGAAGCATATCGTCACCCGACACGGCATCTCGTGTCGGTTCGAAGCCAGCGAGATTAGCCAATAAGAACCGTGCCGTGTTGCGGATACGTCGGTAGGTATCGGAGGTTCGCTTAAAGATTTCATCACTGGCAGCGATTTCATTGCGGTAGTCGGCAGACGCAACCCACAGGCGCAAAATGTCTGCGCCCATATCATTCATCGCCTTTTTCGCAGGGATGATATTGCCGATCGACTTGGACATCTTTCGGCCTTCGCCATCGACGGTGAAGCCATGGGTTAAGACCTGTCGATAGGGAGACTCATCGTAAGCACCGATACCCGTCAACAAGGAAGACTGGAACCAGCCGCGATGCTGATCAGACCCTTCCAGATAAAGGTCCGCGGGAGCTGAAAGACCATGTCGCTCGCGTAATACGCAGGCATGGGTCACACCAGAGTCGAACCAAACATCCAGCGTATCCGTCACCTTCTCGTAAGCATCGGCTTCATCACCCAGGATGTCCGCAACATCAAGATCAAACCAGGCATCAATACCCTTCTCCTCGATGCGCAGCGCTACCTGCTCGATAAGGTCAACCGTATTAGGGTGCAATGACCCATCAACCTTGTTCACAAACAGTGTAATTGGGGCTCCCCAGGTTCGCTGACGGGAGATACACCAATCCGGACGACTCTCAAGCATGGCGTCAATGCGCGCGCGTCCCCAATCGGGCACCCAGGAAACGGTGTCTACGGCCGCCTGAGCCTGAGTTAACAGGCCTTGCTTATCCATGGAGACAAACCACTGGGGTGTGGCCCGATAAATAATCGGTGTCTTATGGCGCCAGCAGTGTGGGTAGGAGTGGGTAAAGGGACGATGACACAGTAACCGGTTACGAGCCCCCAATTCCTCGATGATCTCGTCGTTCGCTTTGAAGATGTGCTTACCTTCGAACACCGGCGTTCCTTCCAGATAGACGCCATTACCACCAACAGGATTGTAGACCTCAAGGTCGTAAGCCTTTCCAATCTGAAAATCTTCCAGACCGTGTGCAGGTGCTGTGTGAACACAGCCTGTTCCCGCATCAGTGGTCACGTGATCACCGAGCATTAGCGGCACTGACTCATCAGAGAACGGTGGGACTACGCGGACTCGATCAAGTGCCGATCCTTTAACACGAGCAAGGGTCTCGGGCGAATCAACCCCAAAGCGGCCCGCACACTCCTCGAGCAACGCCTCAGCGACTAAGACCGCTCGCTCGCCAACACGCATCAGTACGTAATCTAAATCTGCAGCCACGCTGACGCCGCGGTTCGCAGCGAGTGTCCAGGGTGTCGTCGTCCAAATGGCGACGGATAACTCACCAACACCATTTACGCCCAAGAGCGCCTCGGCGGCCTGCTGGTCAGCAAACGGGAAGGCCACATCAATCGCGGACGATACCTTGTCTTGGTATTCCACCTCGGCTTCCGCAAGGGCTGAGCCACAGTCGAGACACCAGTGCACAGGTTTGAAGCCCTGTTGGAGGTGTCCGTTATCGATAATCTTGCCGAGGGTGCGAACAATATTCGCCTCGAACGAGAAATTCATCGTCAGGTAAGGGTCATCCCAGTCACCGACAACACCCATACGTTTGAAGTCGTCACACTGGTTATTCACCTGTTTTGCCGCATATTCCCGACATTTCTGCCGAAACTCGCTGGCGGTCACTTTGTGACCGGGCTTTCCAACCTTTTTCTCGACGTTTAGCTCAATGGGGAGCCCATGGCAGTCCCAACCGGGGACGTAAGGCGAATCAAAGCCAGAGAGCGTTTTTGACTTAATGATGATGTCTTTGAGGATTTTATTAACCGCGTGGCCAACGTGTAGCTCACCATTCGCGTAGGGAGGGCCATCGTGCAGGATGAAGGTAGGCTTACCCTCGCCCGCTTCACGCATCTTTTGGTAAAGGCCCATTTCTTCCCACTGCTTGAGCCGTTGAGGCTCCCGCTGAGTGAGATTCGCTTTCATCGGAAAACCCGTCTCGGGCAGGTTTAAGGTGTTCTTATAATCGCTCATCGTACGTCTGAGTTCTCACACTACTAAGCTGGATTTGCTGCATGCCATTCGCGCGCTGATGCTTGATCGCGCGCAATCGCTGACTTGAGCGAATCCAACGAATCGAATTTCTTTTCATCTCGGAGCTTGGTCATGAACTCCACTTCCAAGCGCTCGCCGTAAATATCCCGAGCGAAGTCAAACAAATGCACCTCGAGATTTGCGAGTGTTCCGTCGTTCACCGTTGGTCTAACCCCAACGTTGGCAACACCAGGGGCATCCATCATTCCCGCACCCGTCACTCGCACAGCGTAGACACCGTGAAGGGGCGACTTTACACGCTTCAGCGCGATATTGGCGGTTGGAGAGCCAATTTGACGGCCCAATTGCTTACCTTTGAGGACTTTTCCCGAAAGTTTAAAGGGCCTTCCAAGAAGATCGGCGGCCGCATCAAAGTCAGCCTCGAGTAAAACGGAGCGAATACGCGTGCTACTCACGCGCTCACCTGCAACATCATAGGTCGATGTGGGCACCACCTCATAGCCAAACTCACTCGCAAGTGATTCGGTAAAAGCGAGGTCGCCTGCGCGCTCTTTGCCGAAGCGAAAATCGTCACCAAAGGCGATATACCGCGCATTTAACCCGTCGACAAAAATGCGCTCGACAAAGTCTCTAGGCGACATAGTCCTCAGATCATCATTGAAACGAAGACACAACAGATGATCGATGCCCAGTGCTTCCAATGCGCGGAATTTTTCCCGGAATGTCATCAACCGGGGTGGCGCCTTCTCTGGAAACAGGAACTCGCCGGGCAAAGGTTCAAAGGTGATCACCGTTGTCGAGAGCCCACGCGCCTCAGCTTCCCGCTTTAAGTGGCCCAGCACCTCTTGATGACCTCGATGCACCCCATCGAAGGCACCGATGGTCACAGCGCTGCCGCCTGTATCTAAGCTCTTAGACAAGCTCGATAAATTGTGCTGTCCGCGGATAAGTCTCATGGTGCCTTGCACGCTCATATGACGC
>WTJR01000016.1:0-3366 GCA_011524755.1 Halieaceae bacterium
GGTTCGCCTTGTCTTGCGCGAAACGCTGCTCGCGCGCTCGATTTTCTCCAGCTGCCCGAGAACGACCCTGCTTTACCAACTCCAAGAGCTCGTTCATGTTTTGCGCCGCCACTTCCTGTGGCGTGGGGCCCGCTGGGACTTCAGGTGCGCCCGCATCATCCTGTGCTACTGCAGCACTTGCAAACAATCCCGCAACTACAAAGGTTGTTGCTTTCAAAAACTTGGCATTCATCTTAGTTAGCCTCCGGTGCCGCGATAGGCATATTTAAGAGTTCGATAGTCGCCTGTTTTTTGGCGATGCGAACGGCTTTGCGAACCGCCGCTGAATAGTCTGCTGACGAGAGCGTCTCCCAGTCATCAATCTCGTTGTTCCACGCAAGCGTTTCCGCACCGTCTGTGGTTTGAGCAACCAACGCAACACGCCCAATGCGGAGCATATCCACTTCACGCGAGGCACCATCAACTTTGATGGTATCGGAGTACGACTCAATGCCGCGCCCATATTGAAGTTCTATCGAGTAAAGCTCGAGCACCTGACGGAACGCCTCTGCTGAGGTGACATCAGAACGATCGAGGTTAGCTCGAACGGCTTCAATGTTGCCCTTGCGGGTATCGAGATCAAACGGCATATCGAGATCAATAAACTGATCCAAGCCATCGAGCATCCGCGTTACCAGCGGTGGAATCTGTCGCTGGATAACGGCGGCGTCTGAAATTGACTGATCGATATCAGCAATTCGGCGCTCTTGGTTCGCAATTTGGCGATCGAGACGTGCGTTGTAGACCCGAAGGCCCTCAACCTGCTTCATTACTGTCTTGTAGTCAGCCAGAAGGTCGCGTGTTTCGTCTGCTAAGCGATCAATTTTAGTCTGCGAGGCGCGCGCTTCTGCGGTGCGCTCCTTGCCAACTTGCATGATGGCTTCGAGCGAATCAGCGTTAGCAACTGCTGCTCCGCCCACGAAGCTGGCGGCGATAGTCGCAGCGCCTAAAAGTGTTTTAAGCTGAGTGATAGTCATGGGATTTGTGTTTCCTCACGCAAAAGAATTCTGGGTCCACTGGTGAACCGTTTTTCGTCGTTACGATAAAAGCCCAGTCGCAGATCTATTTAGCATGCTCTTAATCCACTATCTGGGGTGGGGAATGCTATAGCGTAGTTTATTGCAGCGCAATGTCTCTCGGGGGCTAAACTTATCTAAAATCGTAAATATTAAGTGGATTGGTTATTTATAAGCTCGATAACAGAAAAGTCGTGGCTGTTGCGCTCTCCCGCTGAGACCTCAATTCGGCTCAATTCGCGCCACGACGCAATTTGGTCAAGATTAAAAAACGCATCGCCATGAACGTTTCCATGGACACGTGTAAGGAATGCTCGCGACGTAAATGGCAGCGCCTGCTGATAAACCTCGGCACCACCAATTACCATGACACTGTCAGCCCCATCGATTAGCGCCTGACCCTCTGCGACCTCAACAGCCTGCTCCATCGAGGTCGCCACCGACACGCCCGGCGCCTGCCACGTGCTATCGCGTGTCAGAATGATATTAAGCCTCCCCGGCAAAGGGCGGCCAATGGACTCAAAGGTTTTACGGCCCATGATGATCGGCCGACCCATGGTTGTCCGCTTGAAGTGCTGCAGGTCGTCCGGAAGATCCCACGGGAGCGCGTTACCGCGACCGATGACGCCATTGTCAGCAACAGCAACAACGATCGTGACTGGCAGGCTGTCAGACTCTCTCATATCAGACTGCTACGGGTGCGGAAATATTGGGCTCCGGATCGTAACCGACCAGCTCAAAATCTTCGAACCGGTAGTCGTATAGCGAGTCAGGTACTCGGTTTATCTGCAAGCGCGGTCTCGATTTTGGCTGCCTAGCCAACTGCGTTTCAACTTGCTCCGCATGGTTGCTATACAAGTGACAGTCGCCCATGGTGACCACAACTTCACCAGGCTCCAGACCTACTTGCTGACACAACATGTGGACCAATAAGGACACAGACGCGATATTGAAAGGCAGCCCCAAGAACGCATCACTCGAGCGAATGTAAAGCATGGCCGATAGCTTTCCGTTGGCCACATAAAACTGGTATAGAAGGTGGCAAGGCGGCAGCGCCATGCGGCCTGCCTTCACGTTTTCCTGAGGCGACATCGTCTCGTCCGGCAGGTACTCCACGTTCCATGCGTGAAAGAGAATGCGGCGACTTTCGGGGCGGTTTTTCAGGCAGTCGATTACATAATCGATTTGATTTATCTCACCACCATCACGCGTCGGCCACTTTACCCATTGCGCTCCGTAAAGGGGTCCAAGGTCACCCTCTTCAGTTGCCCACTCGTCCCAAATCGATACGCCGTTTTCTCGCAGCCACTGTGTATTGGTGTCACCACTTAGGAACCAAATGAGCTCGTTAACGACGCTCTTAAAGTGAACTTTTTTAGTGGTAAGAATGGGAAAGCCTTCGTTCAAATCGAAGCGCAACTGGCGACCAAACACCGAGCGCGTTCCTGTTCCCGTGCGATCACCTCGATCAACGCCGTTATCACGAATGTCTCTCAGGAGATCCAAATACTGTTGCATGAAAGTCGTCCTACGTTCTGGCGTCGCGTCTGTACGCCCAAATAATAATAGCCAAGCCAGCAACAATCATCGGCAGGGACAACAATTGTCCACGTGTTAACCAGCCCAAAGCGTCGAATCCTATGTGGGCATCAGGCTCACGGAAGAACTCGGCAATCGATCGAAATACGCCGTAACCCAAAAGAAATAATCCGGCAGAAGACCAGCGAGGCCGAGGCGTTCGCGTGTACCAATACAAAATGAAAAACAAGAGCAGGCCTTCCATCGCAAATTGGTAAAGCTGAGACGGATGCCTTGCCAATCCTGAAGGGTCGTAAGGGAACACCATCGCCCACGGCACATCGGTCGGTCGCCCCCAAAGCTCCTGATTGATGAAATTACCTAAGCGTCCCAGCGCCAGACCGATGGGCGCCAAGGGCGCGATGAAATCGACGAGTGCGGAGAACTCTAAATTTTTGTGGCGACACAAAAACCAGACGGCAATAACCACACCAAGGAAGCCGCCATGAAAGGACATTCCCCCCTCCCATAGCCGAAACAGTCTCATTGGATCGTCAAGCAGTGACCCGGAACCATAGAACAACGCATAGCCAATTCGTCCACCCACGATAATGCCCAAAGCAGCGTAGAAAATAAGGTCATCGACCTGAGCCTCCGAGATAGGTGAGCCAGCGACACGCGATCGCTGCCTTCCTAACCACCAGGCAAACATCAACCCACCCACATAGGTAAGGCCGTACCAATAAATTGAGATGGGACCTAGCGACAGTGCTACTGGGTCAATCTGGGGGTA
>WTJR01000016.1:3466-21465 GCA_011524755.1 Halieaceae bacterium
TTTTGCTTCTGACCGATGCAAACAGGCGTTTCGTTCTTTCGAATAAATTTGGCGGGCAACCGGTAGCGATGCCAGCCTTTGGTTACGCCCAAAAGAGTGACATGCTCGGGCAAGAGGCCAACCTCCTCTCTCAACTCCCGATACATTGCCTCCTCGGGTGCCTCATCAGCGTTGATCCCGCCCTGAGGGAACTGCCAGGAGTCCTTACCTTTGACGCGCTTGCCCCAAAGCACCTGTCCCTCGGCATTGGTCACAACAATGCCAACGTTAGGTCTAAAACCCGCCTCATCAATGACGCGGTCTTTCTCTGTTGTGCTCACAAAAATCCTTCGACATTGCGCATTCGCGCATCTGTACTAACTGCTTAATAACTCGTAGTGTCCCACATCGCAGGTCTCTCTGCTTGCTATCATCGAGCGATTGCACCTGTAACTCACAAACGAAACTTCAACCAAAGGCGGCATCATGGGCTTGGCACTGTTTGATCTCGACAACACCCTTATCGCAGGAGACTCAGATCATTTGTGGGGCGACTTCTTGGTTGCAGAGGGACTCGTTGACCCTGACAAGCATAAAGCGCTGAACGAGCACTATTATCGACAGTATCAGCAAGGCCAGCTGGATATTGATGAATATCTGTCTTTTGCGCTGGGCCCCATGGCTGGAATGACGCCCGAAACACTCTCGGCGCTTCAAGACAAATTTCTCAAGAAGCATGTCGAACCTATTCTACTCGATGCCGCGTTCGACCTTCTTCAAGCTCACCGTGTAAAGGGAGACACCCTGATTATCATCACTGCAACCAATACGTTGGTGACACAGCCTATTGCCGACCGCTTAGGTGTTGAGCACCTGATTGGCTGCGAGGCTGAGCTCAAAGACGGTCGGTACACAGGCAAGCCGGAAGGCGTACCGTCTTTTGGCGAAGGCAAAGTGCAGCGAATCAAGACGTGGTGTGCCGAACATCAAACCTCACTTGAGGGCGCCGTTTTTTACAGCGACTCACACAATGACCTACCACTATTGCGCGAGGTTACGCAGGCAATCGCAGTCGACCCTGACGACCTTCTCCGGGAGGAAGCTCAACAATGTGGCTGGGAGATTATTTCCCTGAGACCCTAATCTTCCTCGTCGCAGAAGGCGGCATAGTCATCAGCCGACATCAGCGCCTCTAGCTCACCGAGATCATCTGGCTGCATCTTGAAAAACCAGCCATCGTTGAACGCATCGGAATTGACGACCTCCGGAGCATCCTCAAGCGCTTCGTTGGTCGCTGTTACCTCTCCCCCAATGGGTGCATAGATGTCCGAAGCCGCTTTTACGGACTCGACAACACCTGCCTGATCACCTGCCGCAATGGTGTCGCCCACCTCTGGGGTTTCAACGAACACAACATCGCCCAATGCATCTTGAGCATGCTCGGTAATGCCAACCGTGACCGTCCCGTCCTCTTCACAACGAACCCATTCATGGGTCTTCGCGTAATACAGTTCAGATGGGTTTTGGCTCATGAGATGGTCCTCTGTCGGTGTCGAAAAAAGAGTAATACCGGCGTTTTAGGCTGGCAATGAATTATAAGCTCAATGCGAAAAATTCGCTGTAATTCGCTGCCAATAGAAGGGCAATTTGATGCGCTTGGGGTCACTTAGCCCCAACCGCCTGCTGAACGAACCAGCGTTTGGCAATGGGAAGTGCATCAACCGACTTCAGCCCGATATTGCGCATGAGCGTGACTGCCGGATTTTTGGAACCAAAGCCCCACTTGAACGCCTGCATAGTAGCCATCATGCCTAGGTTGTCTCCCTTACGCTGCCGCTCATAACGACTGAACACCTGAGGCGAACACCAATCAGCACCGCGCTGATGGGCCCAGACAATCTCATTTCCCAGGGTCTGCGCGTCAGACAAACCCAAATTAATACCCTGACCTGCCAATGGATGAATCGAATGCGCAGCATCGCCGACCAGTACAAATCGCCCCCGGGAGTAATCAACTGCATGGCACTGGATGAGTGGAAACATCTGTCGCTCACTGACCTCTAGGACCTGAGGTCCTCGACCAGAAAGCGCTCGGTTCAGACCCGCGACGAACGCGTCATGATCAGCCTGAATCCAGTGATCGCTCAGCGCATCATCGAGCGACCACACAATAGAACACAGATCATCGTTAGCCAGTGGAAGTAGCGCCAGAGGGCCTGTGGGAAGAAATGCCTGCCAGCAAGCGTGACTATGATGTGGCTCAACCCTGACAGTCGCCACTATCGCGTTCTGACCATATCGCCACTCGCGGGTGCGCATGCCCGCCAACTCCCGGCTTTTAGAACGACCACCGTCCGCCCCAATGGTCATCTCCGCAATGACAGTGTCACCCGAAGACGTGGTGAAGCGGACGCTCTCTGCTTCAATATCCATCGACTCAAGGCGCGTACCCCAATGAATCGATAGGTTGGGCGCCGCCTCGGTAGCACTGATCAAGGCCTGAGTCGTCAACGATGACTCAACAATGGTCCCAAGTGACTCGATATTGAGATCGGTGGCTGTGAAATGAACCTGCCCTGTTCCCTCTGAATCCCAGACAAACATGTCAGTGTAGGCACCGCCCCGTTTGCTGTCCTCGATCAACGGCCAGGCATTCAGGGACTTCAAGAATCGGATCGACTCAGGTGTCAGTGCTGTTACCCGCCGATCCCAGTCATTGAGCGCAGCTCCTTGGGGACCTGCACTGGGTTTAGGCTGAGCGTCGAAAAGAGCAATCTGAAGACCCGTGGGCGCCAGCGATAAGGCGGTCGCGAGGCCGACGACGCCAGCACCTATGATCGCGATATCAACCTGACGCTCCTGCACGGTTACCTCCGACCCATCCCGAAATCCGCTACGCCTCTTCGTATGGGCGCAAGAACATCCATGGCAGAAAGCGCCACGCTGCTCATGGAATCGATCAATGGTTGAGGCATATCAAACAGACCCGAAAGCAAGGTGGTGGCGGCGATTGTCTGCTCATGATCCGACAGACTGGCACGCTCAAAATCTGACAGTCGTGCCACCGAATCAAATGGACTTTCGGCCTGCAACTCGGCGCCTAACAGCGCAATGAGCCGGTCGACGTCGCGGACTGACAGGTTAAAGCCCTGACCGGCCACCGGATGAACCGTATGGGCCGAATTACCCAGTAGCAGGCAGCGGGATCGAACCAGCTCACGACTCACGACAACGCTGAGCGGCCAACCGGCACGCCGGCCAATCTTAGTTACGCGCCCCGCTCGCCACCCCACCATGGCCTGTAGTTCATCGATGAAGTCCTGATCATCAAGGGCAAGAAGACGCGATTGCGTCGCTTGGTGTGCGCACCAGATGACGTTGTAGCGTAGCTTGTTATCGCCGGAGCCCGGGAGCGGCAAAAAGGCGAGGGGACCTTCGTTCGTAAAACGCTCGTAGGCGATGCCGGTATCAGCACCGTCAGTTTCGCAATTAAAGGCAATAGCGAACTGCGATGGGGCATGGCGTTTTGCGCCAATTCCCAGTTGGTTTCTTAGCGACGACTCCGCGCCATCTGAAATGATCACCAGATCAGCAACTAACTGTCTCTCATCATCCAGCGTCAGCACCGGTCGTTCTGACGTTGTGGTGAAATCGACGACTTCGTGCCCCTCAATGACGTCCACAGCCACCGCTTCACAACGTGCGAGCAGTGCCGCTTGCAGCAATGCATTCTCAACAACCCAGCCCATCGGTTCATTTTGAGTGAACTCGTCCTGTAACAAAGCGCTACCAAAACGCGACTTGCGCGACACGTGGATGTTTTCAATCGCTTTTGCGGATGCCGATACCTCTGCCCAGAACCCCCATGACTCGAGCAGCTCTTTAGAGCCCCGACTGAGTGCCGTTGCACGGGTATCAAGCGAGGCCTCCGGCGCTTTGGGCAACGCGCGCTCAATGACCGTGATATTGAGCAGATCGCCAAAACGCTCGCCCGCATGAGCCGCCAGCAGCAGTCCCGCAAGGCCCCCGCCAACAACGATGAGCTCTGGGCATTTGGCCATTATGCCGCCGCCATGAGCGCTTCTATTTCATCCGCCAGTTTTGGAACGCCTGCTGTCAAGACGTCACAACCCGACTCCGTCACTACAACGTCGTCCTCGATACGGACACCAATGCCTCGCCATTTTTCATCAACATTCATATTGTCTGTTGCCACGTAAATACCGGGCTCAATAGTGAGCGCCATACCAGGCTCAAGCGGTCGCCACTTTCCATCGATGCGATATTCGCCAACATCGTGGACATCAAGGCCCAGCCAATGGCCAGCCCGGTGCATGTAGAAATCTGTATAGGCACCAGATTCGATTAGCTCGTCAACATCGCCCGAAAGTAAGCCCAGCTCTACCAAGCCCTCGGTAATCACCCTGACAGTAACGTCGTGGGGATGATTCCACTTCTTGCCCGGTTTAGTAGCCGCAATCGCCGCTAGTTGCGATTTCAAAACAACATCGTAAATAGCGCGCTGCTCAGCAGTAAAACGCCCATTGACAGGAAATGTCCGTGTAATGTCTGCCGCATAGCCTTGGAATTCACAGCCAGCGTCGATAAGGACGAGGTCTCCATCCTGCATCTTTGCATCGTTTTCCGTGTAGTGAAGACAACAGGCGTTCTTTCCACTACCGACAATGGAGTTATAGGCAGGAAAGCGCGCACCGTGCTCCGCAAAACCATGCTGAATAGAAGATTCCAAATGGTATTCATAACGACCTGGCCGACACTCGCGCATCGCGCGGCAGTGAGCCTCGGCACTGATATCGGCTGCCCGCTGCATGATGCGCACCTCAGCCTCAGACTTAATCAGTCGATGCTCATGAAGCAGTACAGCCAAATCAGAAATATCCCCAGGCGGCTTTGCACCTGTTCGCACCTTGGCTCTAATCTGGTTGATCCACCCAAACACCTGCCGGTCAAAGCTGTCGTCGTGCCCCATCGAGTAGTACACGGTCGACCGACCCTCAATAAGGCCGGGAACAATGTCGTCCATATCGCCCACAGGGTAGGCGTCGTTCATCCCAAAATTCTTTACGACGCCGTCGGGACCCTGCCGGTAACCATCCCACAGCTCTCGTTCAGGATCTCTGTCTCGGCAAAACATCAGCACTTGCCCCTGACGTCTTCCTGGCAATAAAAGAAGGACGCCATCAGGTTCTTGGAAGCCTGTCAGGTAGAAAAAGTCGCTGTTTTGCCGAAAAGGGTATTCGGTGTCACGACTTCGGGTCACTTCTCGGGCCGCTGGGATGATGGCAACACTGTTGGGCGCCATTTCTGACATCAAGCGCTTTCGACGAGCGGCAAACTCTGACTTACTAATTTTCACGGTTGAGATTCCCTCTGGTTAATCGCGTCTTGCACAATACTTACTGCGGCCAGACGAACATAGTCTACCAACTCTTCAAGCTGCCGCTCCGCTTCCTCTGTCTCCACTTGATCGGTGTCTACCTGTGCAATCGCTGCAAAGTCCTTCAGCACATCGGCGACCTCGGGCTCAATGGCGAGGCCCGCGGCTTTTTGAACGGTCATGCCTTCGGTGAAACCTGATATGAAACCAGTAACCCAGTTGGAGAATGAACGGAGGCGCTGCTCGATGGGATCATCGTCATCAGGCAGCAGAATACGAAACGCATAATCTGTATCGACAATGGCGGATAAGGTAGCGAGATTCAGACGAGAGACAATGTCCACCAGTTCGCCCTGTAATTGGACGCCTACCGCTTTTTCAACAGAGGCTAACGTCTGTTCCAGATGGTGCTTGTCATCTGGGTTAAAGCCCGCGCCCATAAGGCCTACCAAAACCCCATGAAGCTCTGATGGGTTCAGTGTTTGACCCGCATTGAATAGCTGATCGGCGATTTCGTCCCATTCAGGCATATCCTCAAAGGCGCCCAATAAATCCAGCATAGAGTTTCCATTCGTTGAGTACCCCGTCATTTGGGGCAGGGTGGTCTGTCTTTGATTGACCCTTATGGGTCGCTTACCTATAGTGAAGCCGAATCGCGAGAAGGGTGCAATCCACGTGTCAGATAAGCTTGTAAAAACACTTGAAACAAAAGTGAACGACCTTATCGAGCTCAGCACCGAGCTAAAACTCGAGAATCAAGCGCTGAAAAAACGCCTCGCTGACCTACAGCATGAAAAAAGAGATCTGTTGGAGCGGCATCGGCTAGCCGGTGACTACATCGATCGCTCGATCAATCGGCTAAGCTCGCTGGAGAACAGTCAGTAATGCGGCAACACACAGTCACGATCGACATTCTGGATAAAAGCTACCAAGTGGCTTGCGAGCCTGAGCAAGAGGAAGAGCTTCGGCAAGCGGCACGTGATCTTGATGATCAAATGCGTGCTATTCGATCGACGGGCAAAGTCATTGGCTTGGAGCGGGTCGCCATCATGGCCGCGCTGAACTTAAGCCATCAGGTGCTCTCCCTGAAGTCAGGCGAGCAGCTGGACGATTCGCAGGAAGAGGCGATTAAAGGCATCACCAGCCGGATAGACGAAGCACTATTCCAACTGCGCCAGTTCGAAATTTCTTAATACCCCTCGCGAGAGTCGGCTATAATCCGCCCTGACCTGGTGTATTTGCTAGACCGTCAGTCCTCGAGCCGATAAAGCACCACCCGGAGATGTCCACTTCTGGCTGTTGTGCAAGCCCGGCGCGACCGGGACGCCTGATGCAGAATGGGGATCACCACCTTGAACCGCTACGGTTCAAGGGCGACACCGTCGGCGGTACTCTGGGTCAGACTCTATCTTTGAGCTATTGCTGCCATGCCAGACGTCAAACTAGCAGTTCGCAACGATGCGCTTGGTAAGCGTCGGGCACTATCCACTGAATCTCGAAAACAAAAAAGTCAGGCAATCGTTGACTCCCTCGTGAAACTAAGCCTTTTCAAGGACGCGCTGACAATCGCAACCTACTTGCCACTTCCGTCGGAAGTAGATCTGTCCCGCTTGCTCCGGTTAGAACATCGATCCAAATGTTTCGTCGCTCCTCGCACACTGCCAAACTTCGAGTTGAGTTTTCATCGAGTCACATCGAGCGATACGTTTGAGACGGGATTTGGCGGCGCACAGCAACCGACCGAAGCCGCAGACCTCGTGTCGCCAAGTGCAATAGATCTGTTTCTGGTGCCATTGGCAGCCTGTGATCGACAGGGAAATCGGTTGGGGTTTGGAAAGGGCTACTACGACAGGGCGCTGGCAGGTGCAACGGGATACAAACTGGGCATTGGGTTTCAGTGCCAGTTAGTGGACCACGTTCCCTTCGATTCTTACGACGTACCCATGAACGGGTTCCTCAGCGAAGAGGGGCTGATTCAGTTCTGACTTATCCAAAACGTAAGTATTGCGATGACGGCTGCGTGACTAGTCTAAATCCTGCTGCCACGACTGACTGAGGTTGGTGCTTTTCGAGTCCTGCTCTCTTGCGGTTAGCGCGCTGGCTGTAATGACCACAACAAAACCGAGCAAAAGGACGCTAAACAACCCCGGCTTTCTTTTCCCCACAACTTCCCCACTGCTTTTCTGGTTCTTCGTACTGCTTTCTTATTGACAGCTTTTACTATCCCTGAGTGCTCACTTATTCCTGCGAGCTCGAAACATCATAGTGGTAATTTTTCACAAAGCAAGTGGCTTTAAATAGGCTTGGTAGGCCGGATTTTCCGTTTCTTCCCAATAACGGAAGCCAACCTGATCGAGCCTGGCAGTGAGTTTGGAGCGGTCGTGATCGCAATCAGTGAAACCGACCAGGATCCGACCATAGGCCGCGCCGTGGTTACGGTAGTGGAACATGGAGATATTGAAGTCCGATCCGAGGGCATTGAGGAACTTCATCAGGGCGCCGGGCCGTTCAGGGAACTCAACGCGAAAAACGCGCTCCTCGCTCTCCCTGAGCGTCATTTTCCCACCGATCATATGCCTTACATGTAACTTGGCCATTTCATTGTCGGTTAAGTCGACCGCGCTGTAGCCCTGACTCTCCAGCTTACGTACTAAGTCTTCTACATCATCGCTTTGTGGCGCGACCGTCAGACCGACAAACACCCGGGCTGTCTGCTCATCAGTACCACGGTAGTTAAACTCCGTGATGTTGCGTTTACCGACCGTGCCACAGAATGCCTTAAAGGCCCCCGGTACTTCGGGAATAGTCACGCTGAGAATCGCTTCGCGGCGTTCACCAATATCCGTGCGTTCCGAGATGTATCTCAAGCGATCAAAGTTGGTATTTGCACCGCTTAGCACCGCCACCACCGATGCTCCGGTTACATTGTGTTCCGACAGGTAGGTCTTCATGCCGGCAATGGCGAGGGCGCCGGCAGGCTCAGCAATAGCTCGCGTATCGTCAAAAATATCCTTAACCGCCGCACACATTTCATCTGTTGTGGCCGTGATGATGTCATCGACGTATTGCTCGATGACACGATGCGTCTCCTGACCCACACGCGCAACCGCACAGCCATCAGCGAACAAGCCGACCTCCGACAAAGTGACTCTCTCACCGGCTCGCCTTGCCGCCAGTGCGCAGGCCGCATCAGCAGGCTCCACGCCGATCACCTTCACATCCGGCCAGGTATGTTTCAAGAAGACCGCCATGCCCGATAGCAAGCCGCCACCGCCACAGGGAATGAACACATAGTCAGCGGGTTTAGGTGATTGCTGAGTAACCTCAACACCCACGGTGCCTTGACCCGCAATCACGGCGGGATCGTCAAAAGGGTGCAGATAGGTGGCGCCTCGCTCCTCGACTAGGCGATTTGCAAATTCGGACGCCTGATCGAACGCATCACCTTGGAGCACAACGTGAGCGCCGCGCCGCCGAACTGCCTCAACTTTTATCGAGGGCGTGGTGACTGGCATGACAATCGTCGCCTGTACACCAAGCTTCTGCGCGGCTAGCGCGACACCCTGTGCATGATTACCCGCAGAGGCGGCAACCACACCGCGGGCACGCTCCTCATCCGAAAGCGATGCCATTTTGTTGTAAGCGCCACGGCACTTGAAGCTGAAGATTGGCTGAAGGTCTTCCCGCTTTAATCGCACGTCACAGCCCATCCGCTCGGATAACGTCGGTGCACGCGTCAACGGTGTCTGAGCGGCGACGTCGTAAACGTCGGCTTTGAGAATGTTCTCGATGTAGGGGTCTGTCATCGCAAGCGGCACAGCGGCAAAACGCGAAGTTTACGCGAATATTAACTGCCGCGCCGCCTCGCGCTGCTAAATGCTCCCCGCGCTGTAGCGCTCCTGCATTTCAGCCAATGACAGGGGCTTGATTTTGGATGCATGCCCGGCACAGCCGAAGGCCTCGTATCGGGCAATGCAAATATCGCGCATCGCAATGAGACTCTCCTTGAAGTACTTCCGCGGGTCGAACTCAGCAGGATTCTCTGCAAGGAAGCGACGAATCGCCCCCGTTGACGCCAATCGTAAATCCGTGTCGATGTTGACCTTGCGGACACCGTGCTTAATGCCCTCGACCACCTGCTCAACGGGTACACCATAGGTCTCGGGGATTTGGCCTCCGTACTCGTTAATGATGGCTAGCCAATCCTGCGGCACCGCAGACGAGCCATGCATTACCAAGTGCGTATCTGGAATGCTGGCGTGAATCGCCTTAATCCGATCGATCGCGAGAATGTCCCCGGTAGGTGGGCGCGTGAACTTGTAGGCACCGTGACTCGTCCCACAGGCAATGGCCAGGGCGTCGACACCAGTATCAGCAACAAACTGCTTGGCCTCATCGGGATCAGTGAGCATTTGATCGTGCGTCAACTTCCCTGCGGCGCCGACGCCATCTTCCTCGCCTGCCTCGCCGGTCTCTAACGAGCCTAGGCAGCCCAATTCGCCCTCAACCGACACCCCGCAAGCATGTGACATCTCTACCACCTGTGCCGTTACCTGCGCGTTGTAGTCATAATCCATGGGGGTCTTGCCGTCCGTACCCAACGACCCATCCATCATCACCGAGGTAAATCCCAGCTGTATGGATCGCTGACACACGGAGGGAGACGTTCCATGGTCTTGGTGAACCACAATGGGCACATCCGGAAATTCGGTCGCTGCCGCATCCATCATCGCCCGCAGAAACGGGGCACCGGCATACTTCCTCGCACCGGCACTGGCTTGCATGATGACGGGCGCATCGCAGTGAGCAGCAGCCTCCATAATGGCGCGAGTTTGCTCGAGATTATTGACGTTAAAGGCCGGCACACCGAACTGATGCTCCGCAGCGTAATCCAGTAACTGCCTCATGCTTATTAGTGCCATGTTATGTTCCTCTAGCCCGGGTCACTGATCCTGATGTTCGTACAAGATGGCAACGGCGGGTAGCTCTTTGCCCTCTACAAACTCTAAAAACGCACCGCCGCCAGTCGAAATATACGAAACGCGGTTCGCGATATCGAATTCATCAATGGCAGCTAGCGTATCGCCCCCACCCGCCAACGAGAATGCCGAGCTGTCGGCGACGGCTGAAGCCAATGCCCGAGTCCCTTCGGCAAAGGCCGGAAACTCAAAGACGCCCACGGGACCGTTCCACAGGATCGTCCCAGCAGCCAACAAGACCTCGGACATCTGCGCTTGCGACAGAGGGCCCACGTCTAAAATCATGTCGTCCGCTGAGACGTCAGCCGCCAGCTTAACCGTTGCTTCAGCTGTCTCGCTGAACTCCTTTGCGACCACAACATCAATCGGTAAGGGAATATGCGTCTTGGCCATCAACGCTCGCGCTGTCGGAATAAGATCAGGCTCATGGAGCGACTTGCCCACCGGATAGCCCGCCGCCGCCAAGAACGTATTAGCAATCCCGCCTCCGACCAGTAGCTGGTCACATAGCTCAGACAGGCGCTCCAGGACGGCCAGCTTAGTCGACACTTTCGAGCCCCCAACAACGGCCACCATCGGTGACGCGGGTTCACTCAGCGCGCGACCGAGAGCATCAAGCTCACCAGCCAGCAACGGGCCAGCGCAGGCTTGAGGGGCAAATTTGGCGACACCGTGTGTCGATGCTTGCGCGCGATGAGCCGTGCCGAAGGCATCCATGACAAACACATCGCAAAGACCCGCGTAACGTTTCGCCAACTCGTCGCTATTCGCCTTTTCACCGACATTGAAACGAACATTTTCTAGCAGCCAGACGTCACCTGCCTGTGGCGCATCAGTCGGCCACTCGGACTTCAGCGTGACCGGCAGGCCCAGCAGCGCAGACAACGCATCGGCAACGGGTGACAGCGAGAACTCGTCGGAGGGCTCACCTTCAACGGGCCTACCCAAATGCGACATCAGGATGACGCCTGCACCAGCCGCAACCGCAGCCTCAATCGTTGGAACCGCAGCTCGTAAGCGAGCGTCATTCGCTACTCGCCCATCGCGCAGCGGGACATTGAGATCCTCTCGAATCAGAACGCGTTTCCCTGCGAGCGAAAGCTGGTCCATCGACAGCATAATTAACCCCTTTTCGTTTATATCTTGAATTCGTTTTAGTCTGCTAGCTGGATGACTCTTCGGCCACAAAATCCGACAGACGAAGGACGATATCGACCATGCGATTAACGAATGCCCACTCATTATCAAACCAAATCATCAGCTTGATCAGACGGTCGTTCGATACCTGTGTCTGCGTCGTATCAACGATGCTCGACGCTTCCGCACCAAGAAAGTCACAGGACGCCAGTGGTTCGGTGTTAACTGCTAGCACACCATCAAAATCATCGAGTGACTCGCTTATTACCGCGTTGACCTCATGAGCCGAGGTGCTCTTATCGACAGATAGGACGACATCGAGTGACGATACGTTGAGCGTGGGTACACGCAGTGCACGCGCACTAATTTTGCCTGATAGGTGAGGAAAGAAACGCTCAACCCCCTGCGCCAAGCCCGTCTCAACGGGAATGACCGAGTTAAAGGCCGCTCTGGTCTTCCTTAAATCAGTGTGGTGATACGCATCGATGACTGGCTGATCATTCATCGCAGAATGGATCGTGGTGACGATACCTGCGTTAATGCCAAACGCCCCATCAATCACCGAGAGCACCGGCATCAACGCATTACTGGTGCATGATCCAGCCGAGATAACGGACATATCAGGCGTCAGCAAGCTGTGGTTCAGGCCCCAAATAATGGTGCTGTCGACATCAATACTGGCGGGCTGCGAGAGCAGTACCCTACTGACACCGTTGCCTAGATGCGCCGAGGCCGAGGCGCGGGTGAACTCAGTACCGGTGCAATCAATAACAATGTCGACTCCACGATCGCCCCAGAGCACATTTGATGGCTCGGTCTCATGGCTTAAACGAGTGGGACGATCAGCGATTTGCAGTCCACCTTTGTCGAAAGCGACAGGGTAGGAGAACCGCCCGTGTGTGGAATCGTATTTGAGTAGGTGCACGACGGTTTCGACGTCTGCAACCTCATTGCACATGACCAGCTCGAGTGAATGCCTCGCATCATCGCGCTCATACATCCGACGAGCGAGAAGACGGCCGATGCGTCCTAGGCCGTTGATACCAACAGCGGTCATTAGCTGAGAATCACATCCTCAACTGCTTCGATGACGTTCTCGACCGTGAAACCAAACTCCTTCATGAGTACAGGCCCTGGCGCAGATTCACCGAAGGAATTCATGCCAACCACTCGGCCATCGAGGCCGACGTACTTGTACCACCAATCTTGGTGAGAGGCCTCAACGGCTACTCGCGCCAGAAGATGGCTGGGCAGCACTGATTCACGGTATTCGACATCCTGTCGCTGGAAGACCTCGGCACATGGCATAGACACTACGCGAACGCCGCGACCTGCAGCGGACAGCTTCTCAGCCGCCTCTATCGCAAGTGCAACCTCCGAACCGGTCGCGATGACAACTGCCTCGAGCTCGCCTTGCTCCTCTCGGAGGATATAAGCACCGCGCGTGACATCGGAAACACGCTCAGCCGCCCCGACCTGATGCGGCAGGGTTTGACGAGAAAATACCAAGGCTGAAGGTCCATCACTTCGCAGGATCGCTTGCTTCCATGCAATAGCGGACTCTACCGCGTCGCAGGGGCGCCAGGTATCTAGGTTGGGTGTTGATCGCATCGCCGTTAACTGCTCTACCGGCTGATGCGTTGGACCGTCCTCACCCAAGCCCACCGAGTCATGGGTAAAGACGTAAATAGCGCGCTGTTTCATGAGCGCCGCCATACGAACCGCATTTCGCGCGTATTCCATGAAGATAAGGAAGGTGCCACCGTAGGGAATGAATCCACCGTGCAGTGCAATGCCATTCATCATGGCTGCCATGGCGAATTCCCGAACGCCGTAATAAATGTAGTTGCCCTCGGCATCCGATGCATCGGCACCGGTAGCACCGGGCCACAATGTGAGGTTTGAACCCGCCAAATCAGCGCTGCCACCCAGTAGCTCAGGCAATGTAGGTGCAATTGCTGCAATCGCCTGCTGTGAGGCCTTACGTGACGCAACATCAGACTCGTTCGCAACACACTGTGCGATGAAATCATCCACACCGGTTAAAAATTCTGCCGGTAACTCGCCAGCCATCCGCCGCTGAAACTCGTCGGCGAGCTCAGGACAATCGCGCTTGTACGCATCAAACAGTGACTGCCAAGCGCCCTCAGCCTCGGCTCCGAAAGTACGTGCATCCCAGTGCGCATAAACATCGTCAGGCACGACAAACGGGTCATGGCCCCAGCCCAGGGCCTCACGCGTCAGAGCGATTTCATCCGCACCCAAGGGTGCTCCATGACAGGACTCTGTGCCTTCCTTGTTGGGACTGCCTTTACCAATCGTTGTCTTACAACAAATGAGAGACGGGCGTGACGTTTCACCAACTGCCTCGTCAAACGCAGCTGCAACTGCGTCCGGATCATGGCCATCCACGTCGCGAACGACATGCCAACCGTAAGCTTCAAACCGAGCGGGCGTGTCATCGGTGAACCAGCCCTCGATTTCTCCATCGATTGAGATCCCGTTATCGTCATAAACGACGTTGAGCTTCCCTAGACCCAGGGTGCCCGCCAGTGAACAGGCCTCGTGACTGATACCCTCCATCAAGCAACCGTCACCAACAAAACACCAGGTGCGGTGATCGACAACCCGGTGACCTTCTTTGTTGAAGCGAGCGGCCATGAGCTTTTCTGCAACCGCCATACCTACGGCATTGGCGAGACCCTGGCCTAGCGGCCCGGTGGTGGTTTCAACACCCGGGGTATAACCGTATTCGGGATGTCCGGGCGTCTTGCTATGCAACTGACGGAAGTCTTTGATGTCGTCTATGGACAGGTCAAAACCAGTGAGGTGCAACAGCGAATAAATCAGCATAGAGCCGTGCCCATTGGAGAGCACGAAGCGATCCCGGTCTGCCCAATCAGGATTAGCGGGATTGTATTTCAGATACCCGGTCCACAAGACTTCAGCGATGTCTGCCATCCCCATGGGGGCGCCAGGGTGTCCTGTATTAGCTTTCTGAACAGCATCCATGGAGAGCGCTCTAATGGCGTTTGCTGCGTGCTGTCGAGTTACGGTTGAGCCATTAACTTCCTGCAAAACGAGGTCCTCAATTGGGTTGCGAGTGAGCGGCGCTAATGATCGCACGGATTGACTATTAAAAGCCGCGGACTCGCCAATTTTTATTGCAAACTTTTACTTCGAATGAGGTGAAATGCCCGGCGTTTTATCGAACAAGACCTAAAAACACGCGAGACCTAAAACAAACTGAAACGAATGCTAAAAGAGTACCCGTGTTCGCAAAGTTCCTTCGATCGCCGTCAAGCTCGTAATTAAGGCTTTTGAATAATCCGCCTCGATGTCGATGACCACGTAACCCGTGTCACCCATGGTTTGAAGATACTGGCCGCTGACGTTCACGTTGTTCTCACTGAACACCTGGTTGATAGCACTCATAACGCCCGGAATATTCTGATGAACGTGAAGTAACCGATGCTTACCATCGTGCTCGGGTAGGGCTACCTCGGGGAAATTGACTGCCGACGTGGTTGTTCCGTTATCGCTGTATCGCGTCAGCTTCTCCGCCACCTCAACACCAATGTTCTCTTGGGCCTCTTCGGTGGAACCACCAATGTGGGGCGTCAGGATGCATTGATCGAGGCCTCGAAGTGGCGAGAGAAATTCGTCATTGTTCGAACGTGGCTCCACCGGAAACACGTCTATCGCCGCGCCGCCAATGCGCCCCGATCGCAGTGCGTCGGCCAAGGCGTCTAGATCGACCACGTTGCCACGTGACGCGTTAATGAGCATGGCGCCCTGTCGCAACTTCGCTATTTCGTCACTGCCGATCAAGAGCTCCGTGCTGGCGTGCTGAGGCACGTGCAAGCTCACCACATGAGCGTCCTCCAGAAGACTGGACAGGGTTGCCTTGGGTTGCGCATTACCCAGCGGGAGCTTTGACTCAACATCAAAGTAGATCACCTTCATACCGAGGCCTTCGGCGATTACGCCGAGCTGCATGCCGATATTGCCGTAACCAATAATGCCCAGTGTCTTGCCGCGACACTCATGTGAACCCTCGGCGGTTTTTTGCCACTCACCTCTGTGCGCGGCAGCACTTCGCTGTGGCACCCCTCTCAATAAAAGAATGACTTCAGCCATCACCAGCTCTGCCACACTGCGCGTGTTTGAGAAGGGCGCATTGAATACGGGAATGCCGTTGCGAGAGGCCGCTTCCAAGTCGACCTGGTTTGTACCAATACAAAAGCAACCAATGGCGACAAGACGCGGCGCTGCCTCAATCACCTCGGCACTCAGCTGGGTCCGAGATCGAATACCCACAAAGTGAGCATCTTTAATCTCTGCCATCAGCTCTTCAGTGGGAAGCGCCTTTGGGTAGCACACGACGTTGTCGTAACCCGCCTTCGCCAATGCATCAATCGCACTTGGGTGAATACCTTCAAGCAGTAAGAACTTAATTTTGGACTTTTGTAACGATTGTTGTTTCATCGAGTCTCTGACTTGGTGTCAAGGCGCGGGGCGCAGATGGTAACATTACGGCCGTTGTCTTTATGGAGTTCAGTGTGACCGGATCGTCGATAGACATTATTCAGGAGTTGAGTGCGGTACTGACTCCGGAGCAGGTGGCTGTCGACCCCGCATCACTAGAGACCTACGGTCAGGACTGGACCCGATTTACGCCACCGGCTCCGACAGCCATCGTATTTCCCCGAGATACTGCCGATGTCGTGGCCGTTGTCGAATGTGCCCGACGCTGTCAATTCGCGCTCGTCCCGTCGGGCGGTCGAACAGGCCTTAGCGGTGGTGCCTGCGCCGCAAATGGCGAGGTTGTCGTGTCGATGGATAAGATGAACGCCATCTCGCCTGTTAATCTGACCGACCGCACTGTGACCGTAGGTGCTGGAGCCATCACCCAAAACGTACAACAGGCTGCTAGAGATGCGGATTTGTTTTATCCGGTCGACTTCGCATCGAGTGGCTCAAGTCAAATCGGTGGCAACATTGCAACGAATGCCGGTGGTATTAATGTCATTCGCTACGGCATGACCCGCGATTGGGTTGCTGGCTTAACCGTGGTAACCGGCAAAGGTGAGGTGCTCGAGCTCAATAAAGGCCTGATGAAAAACAATACCGGGCTCGACTTTCGTCACCTGTTTATCGGATCAGAGGGCATTCTCGGCTTTATCACCGAAGCAACCCTCAAGCTCACAGCGCCACCCAAAGACCCCACCGTTTTGGTATTGGGTCTCAGTGATATGAGCGCGATCATGGCCGTGTTAGATCGCATTCAATCAACAACGCCCCTACTGGCCTATGAGTTTTTCTCAGAGCTTGCGGTCTCTAAGGTGGTTGACCATGCGGGGGTCGCACGCCCGTTCGAGACTCGCACACCGTTCTATGCCTTGGTCGAGTTCGAGCGCGAGAATGACATGACCGATGCGCATGTCTTTGAGGCGGTAGAGCAGTGCATGGAAGAGGGCTGGGTGATCGATGCCGTGATGAGCCAAAGTGTGGCCCAAGCGAGTGCCTTGTGGCGGCTTCGCGAAGACATCTCGGAAACCATTTCGAGATGGACGCCTTATAAGAATGATATCTCCTCGACCGTATCAAAGGTTCCTGAACTACTGGCAGCCGTCGACGACGTGGTTCACAAGAACTACCCCGACTGGGAAGTGGTTTGGTACGGCCATATTGGTGACGGCAATCTTCATCTGAATATTTTGAAGCCCGAGAACCTGCAGATTGAGGAGTTCAAAGCGCGATGCAGTGAGGTCTCCACGGATATCTTTGATGCGATAAAGACACTCGGAGGCAGTGTTTCGGCCGAACATGGCGTTGGCACGCTCAAAGCGCCCTATCTCGGCTACAGCAAATCGGATTCAGAAATCGATGCTATGCGCGCGATCAAGGCGATTTTTGATCCGGACGGTATTCTCAATCCAGGCAAGGTGTTCTCCATCGCGTGAGGCACAACCACAATAATGCAAAAAAGGAACCATCATGGACGCGCACGCGCTCAAGCAGGCAGTAGCCAAGGAAGCCATTAATCGAGTCGAAAGCCATCAAGGCAACGACATTATTCTCGGGATTGGCACTGGGAGCACGGCAGAGTGCTTCATCGCAGAGTTACCGAAATTACGCGACAGGATAAAGACCACGGTCTCAAGCTCTGAGCGCTCATCCGCCCTGTTGCTTGAGCTCGGCTTCGAGGTGCAGGACTTGAATGCTGTCGATCGTGTCGATGTCTATGTCGATGGCGCCGACGAAGCCACGCAAGACGGTTTTCTGATCAAAGGCGGTGGCGCCGCACTCACGCGCGAGAAGATCGCAGCCGCAAAGGCCAACGAATTTATTTGCATCGCCGACAGCAGCAAATTGGTGACTACGTTAGGCAGATTCCCCTTGCCGGTTGAGGTGATTCCCATGGCGCGCACCTTGGTCCGCGACGCACTGAATAGTCTAGGGGGCGATGCCGTGTGGCGTGAGGGTGTGGTCACCGACAACGG
>WTJR01000192.1:0-1386 GCA_011524755.1 Halieaceae bacterium
ACTCAGTTTAGAGCTGATCGCGACTGGGCCCATTAACTGGGCTGGTCAACCAAGGCACCAAAGAGCGCAACCAAGTCGGTAGCTTACTTAGCCTCTGTAGTAGCGATTAGGCACCATGGGTAGTTTAACGACCGTCAGATCAACGCGCTTACCACGCACCATCACGTGAAGATCCGAACCCACCTGCGAGCAGGCTGGTTGAACAAACGCCATCGCCACGGGACCGCCGACTGAAGCCCCGAATGCATCCGAACAAATCACGCCAACCCCGTTACCTGCATTATCGAGCAAAGTCTCTCCCGCTCGAACCGGTCGCCGGCCCTCGACGCGAAGACCCACTCGCTTTCTTGTCGCACCTTCTGAAAGTTGCTGATGAATGATTGCTGCGCCCGGATAGCCGCCGGGACGGCTGCCACTCTCGCGTCGCTCTCTGGCAATCGCCCAATTCAGTCCTGCTTCGATTGGCGTAATGTCGGCAGAGAGCTCATGTCCGTGCAAGCAGAGGCCCGCCTCTAGCCTGAGAGAATCTCTGGCGCCCAATCCAATCGCCTCGACCTCGGGCTCAGCTAGCAAACACTGAGCGAGCCGGTCCGCCTCTGATGCAGATACCGATATCTCAAAACCGTCCTCGCCGGTATAACCCGAGCATGTGACCCAAACATCGATCCCATTAAGTTGATCATGAGCGGCCGTCATAAAGCCAAGGCCACTCGCTGTTTTTCCCAGTCGCGCCATCACGGCACGCGACTCCGGCCCTTGGAGTGCCATCAGCGCTCGGTCCTCATGGAGCTCAAACGTCAGATCAGGGATCGCCGCTCTCAGATAGGCAAGGTCCTCGTGCTTATTACTCGCGTTTACAACCAGGTTGAATCGCCCGTCACCAAGGTTAGTGGCGATTAAATCGTCTCTGACGCCCCCTGAATCGTTCATTAAGAGTCCATAAACACTCGACATCGGTGGGAGACTGATGAAGTCATTCGGCATAACACGCTCAAGCCGCTCTGCAACAGAATCACCGATGACGGTTACCTGCCCCATGTGAGAGACATCAAAAAGACCAGCCTGCGAGCGCGTGTGATTGTGTTCTGCAATAATGCCGCCCGGATAACTGATGGGCATGCTGTAACCAGCGAAGGGAACGAGCTTTGCTCCGAGCGTTTGATGAAGTGCCGTCAGTGGCGTTTCGAGTAACAACTGAGCCTCCCCTGAGGTGTAAGCGTAAGAGGTATTACGTAAAAAGCAGTGCGCCCAATAAAGCAGGTGCGCATTCCAGATTAATCTCACCGGCCTTTCCTAATGGCCTATCTGAATGGCCGGTGAACATAGTATGAAGGACAACAATATGGCGCGTCACCCGATACAAGTAGTGAGCTTAATTGGGATGCC
>WTJR01000192.1:1486-5577 GCA_011524755.1 Halieaceae bacterium
CCGCTGTACGAGCGTTATGCAGCTATCACTGTCGACGTTGACAGTGAACCGCCCGAGACCATCTCCGGACACATCGCTACCGCTTTGGACAGCAAGTAGGTATAGACGGACGCGTCCGCTGACCTAGAAACAGCAGCAGGCAACTGCTCTACTCTCGCAAATACTGACTCTGAGCTTGCCGTAACACATTGGCATAGCACTTGCTCATCCTTTGGTGCTCCCGTCCGCTAAATTGGACTTTCGCTTACACATGGATGTGTGCACGGGCGGGAGCGTCTGTCCCTCCGAGAGTGTCGATCTCGCAGTTGCTTAAAAAGTCTCCAAAAGCACTTGTGAATTTATAGAAAAGGGAGGACAGTCCAAAAAAAGCGGTTGAGTTTTTACCTTTGGAACTAGCTAGGGGTGAACATGCAGGGCCGAGACCAAGACAACAGCGACATGCCACTGACGGATGATGTTGCGGAAACCATTCTCAGCGACTTCGACGAGGCAGCGCTCGACGAGATAGAGAAAAGCACACCAACACTCTCCGATGCCGCTCGATTAGCGCAGAAGCGCCGGCGCGCCGAAGATCTGCTAGAGCGACGGCGCTTACGCGAAGAGCTAGGTGATGATGACTTCAATTTTGACTGAGTGGCTAAGACAACTAACCCGCTACTGAGTCAGTTTCCTCTCGCCATGAAACGACGTTTCGCTCGATAACAAAGAAGGCGAATAACCATAGAATGGCGTCCCAGAAGTCGAGAAAATCGCCTTCGAAACCCCAGTACACCGCTGCCGCAAACAAAATAAAATACAGCAGCAACTTGAGCGAGAAGATCGCTCCACCATCCGATGTGCCACCGCTTCGGGAGGCCAGCACGGCGCGGACCTCGACCTCAAGCACTAAAACCACAAGAATCCATGCTGCGGCGTTAATGAAGTCCGTAGCAGCGAGCCAGATCGCGCTCTGAAGTAATTCTGGGGTTGCGAGTACGCGATCATAATTGCTCAAGATCACCCAATTACCCTCGCCGCAGGCATTGATCGTGAGGGGCTCAAATTTGTCCAGATCCTTCAGCAAAGACCAACTGTCATCCACGATGCCACACTGCATGGGATCCAACGGTTCACTCGCTAGCAACCCATAGAACTCCGCGAAGTACCCCCAACAAGCAATGCAGATGGTTGCTAGGCAAATAGCGCGCGTCACCCGGATAACACGGCCAGTTGCACCTCGCAGGGTCTGATCGGACAGCAAATAGGTTTCGAGCTCAAAGAAGAGCAGTAGCACCAGCCATGCCGCCGTATCGATCGTTGTTGAGAAAATCTGAAAAACACTCGCCAAGGAAGTGACTGATGTATTCAGCGCTGCAGCCGAGTCAATTTCTTCGATGAGGAACAAATAGACATTGCTTAGCAGTGCCAAATAGACCGCGTACTTGACCCATTGGAATAGCGCTCGATTTTGTAAAACTGCGGACAACATAAACGACGACGTTCGATTAAACCTGGAGCAGTAAGTGCTCACGCTCCCAGGAACTTATCACCCGATTAAACTCTTCAAACTCATCCAGCTTTACAGCGGCATAAGCCCGTAGGAACAGGTCTCCCATCACGCGAGCAAGATCCGTATTGGCATTCAAACGTCGAACGGCCTCCTCCAGTGAACGTGCCACCTCTACGCTGTCATCATTCGCTGTGCCTTGGTGCGGCGCCGTGGGCTGTAATTTGTGCTCTAGACCCAGCAAGCCACTGGCAAGCGATGCAGCGATCGCCAAATAGGGGTTGGCATCAGCACCGGGGAAGCGATTCTCCACGCGCCGATTGATGGGCGTACTATCGGGCACTCGAAATGCCGTAGTGCGATTGTCGTAGCCCCAACTCAAGTTAATGGGGGCTGAGATATCAGGTGCTAAGCGACGATACGAGTTCACATTGGGCGCATAAAAGCTGATCAAGTCGGGCGTGTACCGTTGCAACCCTGCGATGTAATGCATGAGTTCGGGGGTGGGCTGGTCGTCTGCGCCATTAAAAATATTATCGCCTGTCGCCAGCGACAAAATACTTTGATGAATGTGCAGCGCTGATCCCGGCTCCTTCTGCATGGGCTTGGCCATGAACGTGGCGTACATATTGTGACGCTGCGCTGTTTCACGAACGGTCCGCTTGAAAACAAATACCTGATCGGCCATGTCCAATGGATCGCCGTGATTAAAGTTAATCTCGAGTTGAGCCGCGCCGTTTTCGTGAATAAGGGTATCGACACTCAGCGCCTGCTCATCGGCAAAGTCGTACATGTCCTCCACAAAGTCTTCAAACTCGGCCACGGCGTCGATGCTGAATGACATTCGCGCGACCTCGCGACGTCCCGAACGACCCTTCGGTGGCATCAGCTCATAATCGGGATCGGTGTTTTTGTGGACCAGAAAGAACTCAACCTCGGGGGCGACTTCTGCACGGAGACCCGCCTCCTCATAGAGCTTGATAATATGCTTCAGCACATTGCGGGAAGCCAGAGGATGCGGCTCCCCCGATGCTTTATAGCAGTCGGCAATAATTTGTGCGGTGGGCTCCCGGGCCCAAGGGACCTTTCGCAAGGTATTTGGGTCAGGCACCAACAGCATGTCTGTATCGGTGGGTTCAACAAAATCCCAGTGCTCGTCCGTATACTCGCCCGTCACCGTTTGCACCATGATGGACTCAGGGAGCTTGAGATCACCTCTGCTGAGAAATTGGTGCGCTGGGATAAACTTCCCCCTCGCATTGCCCGTCATGTCGGGTACGAGGCATTCCACCTCTGAAATTTCGTTCGCTTCAAGCCATGCACGGATTTCCGCTGCATTTTCTTGAGCCGGTGTGTCCGCCATATCGACATCGGGCGAATACACAATCGTTTTGTTGTCAGACCGCTTTTTCGACGCGCTCATAAAGCCTTCATGTTGCTACTGGACGGTCAGTATGGTGTGGCAATTCGATCCTATCAAGCCGCATAATTGCACTATGTCAAAGCCTATGAACAGTTACCCCGACAGTTGGTACGTCGCATCCTCCCCCATACTGGCAGAGCAACCACCCGCCAGCGGAGAACTTGCTTATGATGTCTGCGTCGTTGGGGGGGGTTACGCCGGATTATCGTGTGCATTGCATCTAGCAAAATCCGGTAAGTCCGTTGCTGTTCTTGAGGCAGAGCGGGTGGGCTGGGGAGCATCCGGTCGGAACGGTGGGCACGTTGGTACCGGGCAAAGAGCAGACCAGCATTCACTCGAAAAATGGTACGGCAAAACGACAGCAAAAGAGCTGTGGCGACTTGGGCTGGAAGCCGTTGATTTGGTCTCGGATCTTGTCGAAGAAAACGGCATCGACTGCGAGCTTGGCAGGACGAATATCCATTTCGCGGCAAAGAAATCTCATGTCGATGAGTTACGAGATGAGGTCGACCACCTCAGAACAGAGTACGACTACGATCAAATCAGTGGCGTCGAATCATCATCACTTGAGGAGCTCACGTCCGGCGTCGGCTTTCATTATGGTGTGGTTGATCATGGCGCGAGACACCTTCACCCGCTGAAGTATTGTCTGGGTCTCGCTAAAGCGGTCATGACGGCGGGAGCCTCGGTATTTGAGCAAAGCCGGGTAAAACGTATCGAGACAAAGCGCGACCATGCCGTCGTCTCGACAGACAACGCCATAATCAAAACGCAAAAGGTGGTTCTGGCATGCAATGGTTATCTCGGTAATTTATTTCCGCCCATCGCCAGCAATATCATGCCGATCAATAACTTTATCGTAGCGACAGAGCCTTTGGATGAGGTGACGGCCAATCGAATAAATCCCCTTAACGCTTCGCTGTCAGACAGCTTATTTGTAATCAACTATTGGAAACTGTCAGAAGACCGGCGACTTATTTTTGGCGGTGGCGAGACTTACAGCGATAAATTCCCCGAGTCTATTACCGACTTTGTGCGACCGAAGCTGCTGGCGATCTATCCAGAGCTATCCCATGTGCGGCTCGATTATGGCTGGGGAGGTACGTTGGCTATCACTCGCAATCGCATGCCAGATCTTGGCGTTCATAAAGGTGTGGTTTATTACGCACAAGGTTTTTCAGG
>WTJR01000214.1 GCA_011524755.1 Halieaceae bacterium
GCGCAAATTGCAGGCAACAGTGCTGAGGCTGTCGCGGCTATGAAAGACCTCTATCGACTCGCTGAAACAGAGCAGGGTATTCGGCCTTCTTTGGCCGGCGAAACCGCGTCGAATTACGAGATTTCTGACACTGACGAACGCCTGTCGGCTTTTTAGTCAGGATCCTGTCTAACCCCCGAGGGGGAGTGGTATTCGCATCTATTGCGTTTGAAAAAAAACGCAGTTAACGTCGCGCTTTTCCGGTCGGGGTGCATCATGAGCGCGGCTAAAAAATTACTAGAATCGTTGTACTTCGAAGTCATCCCGATGAAGGGTTTCGAGGAGAAACTCGACGTGTTGAAGGCGGGTGATCGTGTTGGAATCACGTGTTCGCCAAAGCAGGGTTTACAGGTCACGCTCGATACGGTGGCCAAGCTTTCTGATCGTGGCTTCTCATTGACGCCGCACCTAGCTGCACGTCAGGTCATGAACAAGCAGCACCTAAGTGACATCGTGTCTCAGCTCACAGACAGCGGAATCACCTCCATCTTTGTGCCTGGCGGTGACCTTGATGAGCCCATGGGCGAATACGATAGCTCCGCAGCGGTACTTCGCGACCTCGCCGAAATGGACCATCCCTTTACGCGTATTGGTGTGGCTTCCTATCCCGAGGGGCACCCCGCTATCTCGGATGATCTCCTGTTCGAGGCGCTCTCTGCTAAGCAAGGGATTGCGACGCACATGGTGACTCAGATGTGCTTCGACATGCCTGTACTCGTTAAGTGGCTTTCAGAGATGCGCGATCGTGGCATCACAACGCCTGTCTGGATTGGCCTGCCGGGTGTGATGGATCGCATGCGCCTCTTCAAGACATCACTTCGCATTGGTGTGGGCCAGTCGGCCAAGTACGCCAAGAAGCAAAAAGGTCTTATCGGGATGTTCCTTCGAAGCCCGACGTACAAGCCTGACTCGCTATTCAAAGAGTTAAAACCAGCGATGAACGATGAGCGTATGGCCATTGAAGGTCTCTATATGTTTACGTTCAACCAAATCGACAACACGGTTCAGTGGTCTCAAGAACAAATAAAGCGCATTAAATAAGCGCACGACCGGAGCACACTCACAATGAGCACAGATACCCCTCTCGCGATTGCTATCGGGCCCCGAGTGCACCAGTCAGCTTTTTTCGATTCGACAATCGAGGCTGGTGTAAAGGCATTCACCATTTACAACCACACCTTTCTGCCGGTGCATTTTGGCGATCCGCTGGCCGAGTACTGGGGCATGGTGAACGGTGTGATTCTCGCTGACCACGCCTGTCAGCGACAGGTAGAAATATCAGGGCCGGACGCACTCGAACTGACGCAGTTGCTCACACCCAGAGATGTCTCAAAATGTGCGGTCGGTAAGGGTCGTTATGTCGTGTTCTGTGACGAGGACGGCGGTATTATCAATGACGCTGTACTCTTCCGTATGGCGGAAGATCGTTTCTGGCTATCGCCCGGGGACGGTGACGTCATTTTGTGGGCGCAAGGCCTCGCACTTGGCAAAGGGCTCGACGTTCAAGTGACGGAGCCAGACGTCTCACCACTGCAGTTGCAGGGCCCCGTATCGCCGTATGTGGCGAAGAAACTCTTCGGTGAAATTGCGATTACCTTGGGTTACTACCAATGCGTTGAACTCGAGCTCAACGGTATTCCAGTCGTTTTGACGCGTACGGGTTGGAGTGGGGAGCTCGGTTACGAGATTTACTTACTGGATCATTCGCGAGGCAAGGAACTCTGGGACACCATCATGGAAGCCGGGAGAGAGTACGGTATTTTGCCTGCGTGCCCATCGCTGATGCGCAGTGTTGAGGGCGGGATCCTGTCGTATATTTCCGACATCACACGCGAAGACACACCTTTTACCATTGGTCTTGATCGACTTCTGGACCTCGACAAGCCATCAGATTTTATTGGTAAGGAAGCGCTTCAGCGGCTTGCGACAGAGACGCCTCCCCGAAAGCTGGTTGGCGCTAATTTTGGTGGTGACCCCGTAGGCGGAAACGACAAGTTCTGGGATGTCTATTCAGAGGGTAATGTTGTGGGGCGTATCACCCGCTGCTGTTACTCACCTCGACTGGAGCACAACATTGCGCTGGTGAACGTTCCAACCGAGTTGTCAGAGCCTGGCACCAAAGTGCAGCTTGATATCCGCGGTACCCTAGTCGATGCAGAGATTGTGGCTTTGCCGTGGTTTGAGTCGCACAAAATAATCCCAGAGGGAATTTGATAAGCCGCAAGATCGCTGTTTAAACAATAGTTTCACGATGTAGATAAGAAAACGGGGCTTCAGTGAGCCCCGTTTTTTTGTGCGCGTTACTCGGGTTGCTCTACCCTCATCGTCAGTAAGCCTGCGATGAGCATAGAGACTCCCCCGACAACGAGGGCGTAGACCGGCTCACCACCGAACAGCTGCCCCACGATGATTCCCAGAATGCTCGCGGCAAGAATTTGTGGCAGCACGATAAAGAAATTGAAAATCCCCATGAACAGGCCCATTTTCTGGTAGGGGATCACTGTCGATAGAAGCGCGTAGGGCAGCGATAAAATAGATGCCCAGGCCATACCAACCCCAACCATGCTCACTAGTAGGAAGAAGGGGTCCTGAATGATCACGAACGAGATAAACCCAAGACCGCCGCAGAACAAATTCACCATATGTGATCGCTTCAAACCCATTTTTCGCACCATGATGGGTATGAGAATGGCGAACAACATGGCGACCACGTTGTAGGTCGAGAAGAGCAGCCCTACCCAATCTGCGCCCTGGTTGTAGGCGCCGCTCGTGGGATCTGTCGTATTGAAATGGTAGGAGGTGACCGCCGCTGTCGTGGATGTCCACATGGCAAAGAGTGGGAACCAACTGAAGAACTGCACGGCGGCAAGTTTGCGCATAGGTCCGGGCATATTGAATAGATCGTGAAGCACCGTGACAAAGCCGTGATCAGTCTTACCACCCGCGATTAGTCGAGAAGCGGCAAGTTGGCAGAGACCGAATGCCGCTATGCCGAGGCTGAGTATGTATAGGTTCCGATCGAGCACGTCCGAGAACGTGTCGATGACTAAGGTCGCGATTAGGCCGACTAACAGCCAGGTAACACCGCGTCGTGTGTAGGTTGATGCCTCGGCAGGCGACGCATCACTCGCCGCTGATTCATCAGCGCTGTCCTCAAAGAACGAAGCCATCTCCTCGGGTGCGTATTCCTTGGTTGTAAATACGGTCCACGAGACTGCCGCCAAGAAGATGAGTCCACCGGCGTAGAAGGACAGTTTTACCGACTCTGGGATGGCGCCCGCATCTGCGGTGTTCGATACATCAAACCAGTTGGTCATCATCCACGGTAACGCCGATGCAACAACAGCTCCAATGCCAATAAAGAATGACTGCATGGCGTAGCCAAAACCGCGTTGCTCCGGCGGTAACACATCACCCACTAGCGCTCGGAAAGGCTCCATCGATACGTTGATCGAGGCGTCTAATATCCAAAGGGTGCCGGCGGCAATCCATAGACTAGGAGAGTTTGGCATAACAAACAGCGCGGCAGTGGACAGCAATGCGCCGTAGAGAAAATAGGGCCGACGACGTCCGAGCTTTCCCCAGGTACGGTCACTGAAATAGCCAACAATGGGTTGAACAACCAGCCCTGTGATCGGTGCAGCAACCCAGAGCAAGGTCATGTTGTTGTAGTCCGCACCAAGCGTCTGAAATATTCGACTGACATTGGCGTTTTGTAGCGCAAAGCCAAATTGAATGCCCATGAAGCCAAAGCACATGTTCCAGATTTGCCAGAAGCTGAGTTGGGGTTGCTTAGTCATCGGTAGGGTTCACCTTTTTTCAAAATGCCTTTTTCCAAAGTGCGTGGTTCCAAAATGTCGAGTTTCAAAAAGCCTGGCTGTCCTGAATCAAAAAAATGGCGTTCTATTGCCTTGGTTTGGCTCGGTAGTCCGCCCAGTCAATGTCCATGTAGTCAGCGGTCGCAGTTCCATTACTCGATGCGTAAAAGCCAACATGCGCCCCCGTGTAGTACTGGCTAAGTAGCTGATTTGATGGCATTGCATGTAGCAGTGACCACTCACTTTCAGGCGTAAACCGATACCGTACCTCGTAGTGTTTCCCCAAGCTCTCCAACTGCCACTCAATAACACCCGAGTACTCGGGAACAACCTTTGAGGCAAGCATTGCCGGCGCGCCGCGATTGGCGAGAGTGATATTGAGCTCGTAGCCGTTCTCCTGCCTTTTCACCACCGCGTTGAGGTAGTGATCGTCTTTCTGGAAGAGGGTGACACCTGCCTCACTGTTTATGGTCTGGCTTTCGAAGTGGGTGCGCGCGGTAAACAGAAAGTCACTTTCTGTTTGCTTTATTCCGACCTGAGCAACCCGCCCACGGGCAGCAGGTGTGGTGCTTTGCGAATACAGCCGCAGAAATCCGGGCCGACTGTTCAGGCTGTAGGCGTCTGCTTCGGGAGCCCGTCTGAAGGTCCAGGCTAATCCAAGCTCACTTTGCTCAAAATCGTCCCGCAAGGTCAGAGATGGGCGATGTTGGCTATTAGTGAAGGGGAGTGGACTCGTGCGCTCTACACGACCGGTAGAAGGCGCGGCGACAGGCCACAGATATTTTTTCTCCTTCCACCAATAAGGCTCTCGCTCCCACTCAACCTCAATGAGGTGTGTCTCACGCCCCATGTTTGATCGTCGTTCTTCATCGCCACGAATGCCCAGTGCCACCATGTACCAACGGCCGTCCTCAAGTTCGACAAGGTCGGCGTGGCCGGTACTGTTAACCCAGTTGTCATAGCTCAGGTGCCGCGACGTCAATATGGGGTTTCGTTCATTGCCCTCGTAAGGACCGGTGAGCGAATCGCTCACGGCAATGGTGACTGCATGATTGAAGGACGTGCCCCCTTCAGCAACTAACAAGTAGTAGCGGCCGTCGTGCTTATAAATATGCGGCCCTTCAGCCCAAATGGCCCGCTTGAGGGCGCCTCGCCACAAGAAGTGACGCTCGCCAATCAGTTCCCATGAGTTCGGATCGAGGCGCTGGAGCCAGATCTCACCCTCACCTGGGTACCTAGCGTCTGCAGGCGCATGATTGCCGACATACCAGACGCTTCCGTCATCGTCGAAAAATAAATCGGGATCTATCCCGGGCGCGCCATCGATAACATTCGGCATTGACCACGGACCGGCCGGATTGTCAGCGGTGAGGACGAAGTTGACCATTTGGGTGTCTTTGCCGGGCTCAGCAGGCGAGTAAACATTGGTCGTGATGAGATAAAACTTGTTGTTGTGACAACGTAGAGAGGGCGCATGAATACCGCCATCCGACTGAACATCGACAAGATTTACCGATCCAGACACCTGCTCCCGCCGATGAAGCCCATGGCCAATAAGCTCCCAGTTCACTAGGTCTTTCGAGTGATGAATGGGTAAGCCCGGAAAGTACTCAAATGAAGAATTGGCAATATAGAAATCCTCGCCTACGCGGCAGATGCTCGGGTCCGGATAGCCTCCCGAGATAATCGGATTCGTGAAGTTGTCT
>WTJR01000215.1:0-1755 GCA_011524755.1 Halieaceae bacterium
AGGCGTTCCCTCCACCGCAAAATAGTGATGACAAGGTAATCGATCTCGGACACTGTCGATCACGTCGGTCAGTTCGGGGTCTACCACCAAAGTGTGTACACCAGCATCACCGATAATAAAGGCAAGTTCTTCGCCGGTTAGCCGGAAGTTCAATGGAACAAAGACAGCACCCAAACTAATGGTGGCAAACATCGTCTCAATAAAGCCCGGCTGATTAAAACCAAGAAAACCGACCCGATCGCCGACGCACACACCTCGGCTACGCAACAATCCCGCCTGTTTTCGAACACGCGTTGCGAATTCCCCATAGGACGTGGTCTTACCCTCGAAAATAATGGCCGTATTTCCGGGGTTTTGTTCAGCCTGCTTTATGACCTGTGCAGCAACATTAAAGTTGGGTTCGGGGCGGTGCATGTGGGTCTACCTCTTATTTACTATGTTGCTTGTCAACGACTTTTCTTTACATTGGCTTGACTGGGTGGATTCTCGCGTGGGACTCACGGGGGTATCGATACGACCCAAAGAGGTCAAAGAACGCTTGCTTCACCCCAGGTATTGAAGCCTGCAATGGCAGGAGTTCCCGGCAAGTACATCTGCTCAATGGCATCAATACCAAACCCAGCGTCTTGCAATAGCTGTCTCGTATCGCGCGTAATGTGGCAGCCACCAAAGAGTCGCTTCCACACTGGATTGACTCGACGTTGCCATTTTGCGACTGACTCGTCAGGCGCAATGCCATGCTCACAGAAAAAGAGCGTGCCATCGGGCTTTAGCATTCGACGTGCCTCAGCCAGCGCTGCATCAGGGTTAGGCACCGTGCACAACGTAAAGGTAATCAGCACTGAGTCAAACGAACCGCTCTCAAGCGGTATGTCCTCTGCAGAACCCTGAATAAATTCGACATTAACGTTCGCTTGATCAGCCCTTTCGGCGGCCAAATCCCAAGATTTACTGCAAGGATCAATGCCCACAACTTTATCAACGCGATCGGCCTGATAGTGAGGCAGATTGTGTCCCGCACCAATGCCGAACTCGAGAACCCGCCCGTGGGCCCGGGGAACCACCTTTTGTCGCTGTCGTATGACTGGCTTTGTTCCGCAAGCGCAGGTTACCAATCGGGGTACAACATAATCGTTATAAAGTCCCATCTATCCCCCTCTGAATGATGTCTCTGAATCACAACCCCAAAATTTAGTCTATGTAGGCCTCTGAGTCGATTACGCGCATTTCAGTCTCAATCCACGCCTCGACACGTTTCATAAATGCGATGGCATCTTCACCTTCCTCCGGCCTGAGGGCTGGACCGATTGAGATGTCCACAGTTCCGGGGATAAAGCGCCACGTTTTTCGCGGCCAGCAACGCCCAGTCGCTGCAGCGACAGGAACCACCACCGCCCCGGTTTCAAGGGCCAGTCGAGCTGCACCGGATTTGTATAACAGTTGATCACCTCGTGCTGCCCGGGTGCCCTCGGGAAACATGATGATCCACTTTCCCTGATCCATTAACTTCGCACCAATCGAGGCCACACGCTGCCACGCATCGCCCTTCGCACTTCGATCAATCGGGACCATGTGCAGACGACCAATGGCCCAACCGAAAAACGGCACCCATCGGAGCTCCTTCTTGTAGACATAAGCGACAGGGTTAGTCATGACACTCGGAAAAAAGAAGGTTTCAAATGTGGATTGGTGCTTACTGCAGATGATCACTCGATTACCCTCTGCAGCGGCGAGTAAGTTGTCGTAACCCTTCAC
>WTJR01000215.1:1855-3158 GCA_011524755.1 Halieaceae bacterium
ACAAGCACTTACAAAAATAGGTCAACGCTGTCATTCCAGGGTCTGGGGTTTATACTGATCCTGAGGAGCGAAAACAGTGAAGAAACCGCCGTCAAAACAGGACATACGCCGTCGACTCGAGTCACAGACACGATCGTATCTTGATCGTGGTGGCGAGATCCGCGCGGTGCCGCAAGGGGTCAGTGCGGTTGACGAAGCGCTCTCTCCCATCAAGACGCCTATTTTTACGGGAAAGCCGCAGCAGCGAACGCCCGTCAACGATGTCATTGAGACGTTGCGACGTCGGCGCGAGTCACAATTAAAACGCGCCCCCAAAACCGTCAGACGTCGAAAACCGCAGCCCCGGAAGCAAATTGTCTACGACGACTTCGGTGAACCACTCCGTATTGTCTATCACGAAGAATAACCCTCGGTGAACTGAGCACATCAGGACCGCGTAGGGAACTACGCATGCTGTGGGAGTTGTGATGTTAGGCATTACCAAGACGATTACTGTTGCGCGATGCGCAGAGGACTGCTTCCTCTATTTGAGTGATGTTCGGAACCTCATCGAATGGGATCCGGCCGTGTCGGCTACCCGCAAAGACTCACAGGGACCCGTTGCGAAAGGTTCCTACTTCACCGTACGCGTGGCCATTGGTGCACTCTCGATCCCATTCCGATACATCATCACTGAACATAACCCCAATGAACGGATCGTGATTGCCGGTAGAAGCAGTTTTCTCAACGTCAACGACACCATCGAATTAAGCGAGTCTGATGGACGAACAACCATCAGCTATCGCGCAGAATTTCACTTTAAATTTGGACTTGAACGCCTTTTCCCAAGGCTTGCTGACGCACTGGACAGGCAATGTCAGCTGGCGATCGATGGTTTGGAGACGGCGCTTACCGCAACGGCTGATGAAGCCATTCTAAGCGCTCGAAATGCGAAGGCCGACACAAAGACCTTAAGTGCCCTTCGAACGTTTACGCGGTATGGGTACGTCACTGGCCGGAAAGTCTGGGCACCAATGAGTGAGCGCATGGAAGGCCGCCATGTAGTCCTCACTGGCGCCAATTCCGGAATTGGACTTGCAGCGGCCATTGACCTGGCCTCGGCGGGCGCATCATTGACGCTGGTCGTCAGAGATGAGGTCAAGGCCGCGCAAACCGCAGAGTCCATCAAAGAGGCCACGGGCAGAACCGATATTCAATTTGAATTCGCAGATCTCAGTCTCCTGAAGGATACCGACGCACTGATCGACCGCCTCCTTGCAAAAGGAGACACAATCGATGTCCTGATAAACAATGCAGGTGCGTT
>WTJR01000215.1:3258-5461 GCA_011524755.1 Halieaceae bacterium
GAAGATTGGAGTCAGGGTGTACCGCTGAGTTATCAAGCGGAGCTTCTTACCTACTGGACCCATGAGTACGATTTTGCGCGTCTCGAGCAAAGGCTTGGGGCGTTCGATAACTTTAAAACTGACATCGACGGCGTGGAGATTCATTTCATTCACAAGCGCAGTCCGCACACCGCAGCGACGCCTCTCCTGATCACCCATGGCTGGCCTGGGTCCGTTCTGGAATACCTCGACATTCTCGATGCACTAACAGATCCAACGCAGCATGGCGGGACACCCGACGACGCATTCCATGTGGTACTACCTGCCCTCCCCGGATTTGGTTTTTCGGGCAAACCCAGAGATACCGGCACGGGCGTTCCCAAGATCGCCACTCTCTGGGAAGCGCTTATGGAGCGATTGAATTACAGCGAATTCCACGCTCACGGTGGTGATTGGGGCTCTATCGTTACGCAAGCAATCCTCCTACAAGAGGAAACCTCCTGCACCGCGGGGCACTGCACGCTACCGATTGTGCTGCCGGATGAGACAACTTTGGCTGAGCCGCAGCCCGCTGAGCTCGATGCGCTTGAATCCTTCCAGTTTTATAACGATTGGGATTCGGGTTATTCAAAGCAACAGAGTACACGGCCGCAAACACTGGGGTATGGCCTCGCCGATTCACCCTCGGGTCAAATGGCGTGGATCGTGGAAAAATTTGCCTTTTGGATGGACTGCGAGCAAAACGGCATCCGTCATCCTGAAAACGTGCTCTCCAAAGACCAACTTCTGGACAACGTCACGCTGTATTGGGCTACCAACTCAGCTGCATCCTCAGCGCGACTTTATTGGGAGAGCTTTAACACCCCTAACCTGAATCCGATCACCCGCCCTATGGCATTGAGTGTTTTCCCTAAAGAAATCATGCGCACAAGCGAACGTTGGGCCCGAGGTCGATTCCACGATCTGGTGCACTTCAACAATCAGTTCGCGCGTGGTGGACACTTCGCCGCCTTGGAAGTGCCCGATGTTCTGGTGAGTGAGCTCAGGACGTGGCGCTCCAAAACACGCTAATCGACAGCGCGTTCAAAATGCGTGACCCCCTCAATCAGGGTCATGTCTACAAGTAATTCGCGCAAATCAGGGGCCGTTAATGGACTTCCCGACAAGACCACCAAGTCCGCCAGCTTTCCGGGCTCGATGGAACCAATGTCATCATCCATAAACACTTGCCAAGCCGCATCAATCGTAACGGCTCGCAAGGCACTCATGCGATCGATTCGCTGATCTGGCCCCAATACGACGCCTGTCTTCGTTTTCCGTTCTACAGGGCTCCAAACCGCTTGTAGAGGCCTCATGGGCGTCACCGGCGTATCCATGTGCGAGGAAAAGCGAACACCCGCATCTTGAGCCCACTTCGCGGGGCTCATATTCGCCGCTCGCTCTGGACCCATGAAGATACCGGCATGGCGATCGCCCCAGAAAAACGTGTGAGCAGCAAAGAAGCTCGGTGTCACACCGAGCGCCGCCATACGGTCAATTTGGTCCTTACGGGTCATTTGAGCGTGAATGATGAGCGGTCTCGCTTCAGGCCATGGGTATTTCGACGCAGCCGCCTCGATAGCGTCAAGTGCATCTTCAATTGAAGCATCGCCGTTACCGTGAATGGCCACTTGCACACGCTGCCTGTAGAGACCTTCTACCTGCTCGAAAAGTGCCTCGCGCAACACGGAAGGGTAACCGCGATAGTCAGCATCGCCCTTGTAAGGCCTGTGATAAGGCTGGCTCAGATACCCGGTGAACCCCTGTATGCTGCCGTCCGCGATAATCTTGACTCTCGGAACCACCACACGACCGCCCGAAAACTCAGACAAAGTCACCTCGCCGCTGACAAGCTCAGTGCCAACCTCGTTGAACCAGGGAAACAGCGCAACGCGCAGTGGTATCTGGTTATATTCGGACATCGGACCCAGAAGGCTAGCGAGTGCCTTTGGCATACCGCCAGCGGATGCCGTTGTAACGCCGTATTCCAAGTATTCAGCTGAAGCCAGTTTAGTCATCTGCCAGACATCTGAAGCGGATAAATCCAATGTTTTTTCTCGCGCGTGATGCGTCGCAGTCTCTTCCAGAATGCCGTTTGGTCGTCGTTGATCGGCCGAGGACAGATCACGAACAATGTGCCCGCCCTCGGGATCAGGCGTTGTTTCATCGATATGGAGCTCTGCCA
>WTJR01000038.1 GCA_011524755.1 Halieaceae bacterium
GCGTATTCATGTCGCTCTAGAAGCTTTCCATCCTCACTAAACGACTCCGACTTAAGGATCAATCCGGACACATCATCCAGTGCGAGGCGATACCCCAGACGCAGTCCGTCTCGAGGCCTTAGGTGTAACGCAGACGTGGGCCTGCCTGCTACTTTCGGGCCGGGCTCGAGATGTAGCGAGTAAACGGCACTCAACTCACAGGCAGTGACGGCGGGACCACGTGGAGCCCAAACACTTTGCTTCTCTTCAGTCGCAGGCGCATTGAGGTATTCAAGCTGACCCAATTCCTCCCCAGCGACATGCGACTTGCCGATAAAGTTCCTCGAGCCCGAAGACTCCTTGAGAAATGTGCCGGAATACGAAAAGTTCTTATGCGATTCCTGAATCTGATCAACCGCACCCGCAATCGACTGGTCTATGTCACATTGATTCTGAGCGTTTGTAAGCGACGGCAACAATGCCGTTATGGCGATGGCAATGGAGAAAAGTGCGCATCTCAATTGGGTCACCGCCACCTCAGATGTTATTGGCTTTCTGTCGGATCGACTGACCGGGACACAAGAGGCGTAATCGAAGCCGCGGAGGCAGTGGTGTTGTGCACTTTAAGCAGCGACTCGAACCGTTCGTCGGCCAGCCGGTTATAACTCGCTCTGTTGCTGTACGGGTCAACCGTAGTCACCGATGCCGGTGCCACCACAGTGCGCGGCTGCATGACCTGAGATTCTGCAAAACTCGCTTGCACGGCGCCCGTGCCAGGCACTTGGACAATCGCACCGGGAGCTGTGATTGGATTAATGGGTGCCTCGTTGAACAACAGCGCCTGCTGACCGCCAAGAACAACTGCCACCGTGACCGACGCGGCAACGGCCATTGACATCAATGGATTTGCATACCGTCGTTTCTCCGACGAAATTGCTGTTTGAACAGCTTCACTCACATCGATTTCCAAGGTCGACGCCATCTGTCCAGCCATCGACTCTCGGATTAGCTGCTGTCGCCGCCAATATCCACGTAACTCGTCAGAGCTAGCAACACCCCGCAGCGCTCGCGCCATATCGAGATCATTCGCCTCACCGTCCATGAGGGCAGACAGGCTTTCCTGTTCTGCCGTTGAGGCTGTGCCGCTCGTAAATTTATCGTCGTGTTCTGTCAACCTTCGTTCCCCTGAAGTTGCTGAGCCACCTTAACATCAATGGCTTCGCGTGCCCGAAAAATCCGGGACCTGACCGTACCAATCGGACATTCTAAAACGTCCGCTATTTCCTCATAACTCAAGCCTTCGAACTCACGCAGCGTCAGCGCAGCTCTCAACTCTACTGGTAATTCCTCTATCGTTCGAGAAATTAACATCTCCAACTGTTGCCCCATAATCACCTCGTCCGGTGATTCGTGGTCTTTTAATCGTCCCGGGACGTCAAACACCTCCGAGTCGTCCAGCGCCATATCTGACGAGGGCCTCCGCCCCAATGCAACGAGATGATTCTTCGCTGCATTGGCCGCAATGCGATACAGCCAGGTGTAAAACGCACTGTCGCCGCGAAAATTGGGGAGCGCTCGATAGGCTTTGATAAAAGCCTCCTGAGTTACATCTTCAACCTCAGCCGCGTTGTTCAGGTAACGAGAAACAAGTTGCGCTACCCTCCCCTGATACTTCAAGACCAGAAGATCGAACGCGCGCGAGTCTCCTTTTTTTGCGCGCTTTACGAGCTTGTCGTCACCATCGCTGAGTGCCAAAGTACCGCTTCCCACTTAACAGATATGGCTTCTACCACTTCTGCCCAATCTGTTTTCTGTTTCCTATGACGTTTGATGTTTCGAAAAGTTCAAATTATTTGCCACAATATTCAAACGCCGCTCTGCCCCTCCAGAGTGCCGCAGCTGTTAGACGGAGTCCATGGTGCGAGATACACATTTTGATGTTCTGATCGTCGGAAGCGGCGCGGCAGGCCTCAGCCTTGCGCTCCAGCTTCCGGAGACTCTGTCCATTGGCTTGTTATCGAAGTCAGATTTGAATTCCGGTTCCACTTCCTGGGCTCAGGGTGGAATGGCCGCGGTACTACACGAGCGAGATACGATTGAGTCACATGTGGCCGACACCCTGCAAGCCGGGGCCGGCCTCTGTCATGAAGATGCTGTGACATTTACCGTTGAGCAAAGTCGCTCAGTTGTCGACTGGCTCGTCGCTCAGGGCGTAGATTTTGATCTGAGGAACGATCAACCAGACGACGAGTTCAGAGAGTTTCACCTGACAATGGAGGGCGGGCATTCCATACGCAGAATCCTCCACGCAGCCGATCAAACCGGCAGCGCGATCTCAAAAGCGCTCAATGCGCGCATCACCGAACGCCCCAATGTAAACATTCTAACCGACCGTTGTGTTGTCGATCTCATTGTTACGAATGGCAAAACTACGGGCGCCTATGTCTTAAATACCAGTAATGGCGTGGTGGAAACCATGGGCGCTAGGGCGATTGCATTGGCGACAGGTGGAGCCAGCAAAGCGTATTTGTATACGAGTAACCCTGACGGAGCGACGGGCGACGGTATCGCTCTTGCGTGGCGCGCAGGTTGTCGGGTAGCGAATCTTGAATTCAACCAATTTCACCCAACCTGTCTGTACCATCCGAAGGCGCGAACATTTCTGCTAACCGAAGCACTTAGGGGCGAAGGCGCCACGCTGCATCTGCCGTCCGGCGAGAGGTTCATGCCGCGCTTTGACCATCGCGCGGAACTCGCTCCTCGCGACATTGTTGCTCGTGCTATCGATCACGAAATGAAGCGATTGGGTCTTGAGTGCGTCTATCTAGACATCACGCATAAGTCGAGTGAGCAAATCGAAGAACACTTTCCCACAGTGAAAGCCCGATGTGCCGAGCTGGGCCTTGATATCGCTCAAGAACGAATACCCGTTGTTCCGGCAGCACACTACACCTGCGGCGGCGTGGTCGTGGACCAGCATGGCGCCACTGATGTGCAGGGACTTTACGTCATAGGCGAAACGGCCTGCACGGGTCTTCATGGCGCGAATCGAATGGCGAGCAATTCATTACTCGAATGCTTTGTTTATGCTTCCAGTGCTGCGCAGCATATGAGCAACAACCTCCCCGATATCGTGCCTGGTCGACTACCAACTTGGGATGACAGCAGGGTCCGAATGTCCGACGAAGCCGTTGTTATTCAACACAGCTGGCATGCCCTGCGGCGCCTTATGTGGGATTACGTTGGTATTGAGCGAACTAACCGACGACTAAAGCGAGCCGCAAACCACATTTCCGTCCTTGAGCAAGAGGTCGACGACTATTATGCGAGCTTCACCATTACCAAAGAGTTGCTTGAACTCAGAAATCTCACGCTGGTTTCCAAGTTGATGATCGACTCGGCTCGGAGCCGAAAGGAGTCACGGGGGCTACACTTCAACAGTGATTACCCGTCGATGCTAAGCGACGGTCGTGACACTGTTCTGGTTCCCAAGAACGGGACGAGCACGTCGACGGAGCTGCCGAAGTACAGTTAAGCGTCACCTACCGGTGAGGCGCGACTCGCTTGTACTCTCTGATTGCGGACACGATAGGTTCAAGCGCGTCATCTGGCTTGGAGCGCCCCATTAGCCATTCGAACATATCTTGGTCAGCCGAGCTCATTAGCTCTCGATAAAGCGCTTTGAGATCAGAAGATAGACGCGGATACTCATCAGCCACAAAATCAGCTAAAAACAGGTCAAGTTCGAGAAGTCCACGCCGACTTGCCCAGCGCATTCTGTTATGGTCATCATCCGTCATGGCGGCACCATAACGGAAACAAGACAGCCATTCGATAGCGATGTGATATATGGGGCTAAAATCGTGAGTCAAAACTTGAGCGACTGCATACTTTCGTTCGATGGAGCCGACGTTCGCGACGTGCTTCACGGTCAAACGACGCGAAATTTTAAGGCACTCGATCTGCATCACCCCATCGACGGCGCCTTTTGTGACCTCAAAGGTCGTGTGATTACCGACTTCACAGCTGTGCTCACGTCAGAAACGACTGTACTCATGCGCGTAAGCCACGGTGTTGCTGCATTACTCCAACAACACCTAGCCAAATATCTGATGTTCTCAAAAACAAAAATGACAAGGCTTGACTGGCATTGTTGGGGGTGTAGCGATAGTTCAGAGAGTGCGACCTCAGGCATACGCGTTCCGCGCCCGGATGGCCACTCCGAGGTATGGTCGTCGCCATCAAACACGCCCACGCATGCAATACCAGCAAACGATTGGCTACTATTCCGAATTAGTCGCGGATTGGCTCGAATCCACGAACACAGCGTTGGTAAGTATCTACCGCAAGACCTCAACTACGACCTGAATGGATTCATTGATTTCGACAAAGGGTGTTACACGGGGCAAGAAATCATTGCCCGCCTCCACTACCGGGGTCAACCAAAACGACGCCTCAGCCTGCTAGCGGTAACATCATCGACCCAGCCAGCCAACGATGAGCGTATCGTTGACAGATCAACGGGAAAATCAATCGGCTCAGTCGTGGAGGCAGTTCAAAGTGGAGATGTCTATCTTTGCCTTTGCGAGGTTGTCACCGACGTAGCCACTTTGGATGTTGAGCTGGGCGGTAACTCCGCTAAAACGGTTGCCTTGACCGGACAAACCGCCGAGTAAGCCGTTAACAGGCGGACTCCCATCGAATGGCCAGCTCCCCCTTCGAGGCGAGCCATTGGTTGGTAGCACTGAAGTGGGCGCAATCAAAGAATCCGCGATAGGCGCTGAGCGGTGATGGATGCGGAGCCATCAGTACCAGATTGTGCGGACCATTAACCAAGACACTTTTTTTCTGCGCGTGAGCACCCCAGAGCAAAAAAGCTGTTGGCTGTTCCGAGGCAGCAACGACACTGATAATTCGATCAGTAATCGTCTGCCAGCCCAGACCTTTATGAGACTCAGGCTCACCGGCACGGACACTCAATGTCGTGTTCAGCAGTAAAACGCCCTGCTCCGACCATCGTCCGATCTGGAAACGGTTGCCCACCGCCACGCCTAAGTCTCGCTCAAGCATCTTCCCAATATTTACCAGTGAGGGCGGCGCGGGCGTCGACTCGGAGACCTCGAACGCGCGCCCCGTAGCTTGGTGCTCACCGTGATAAGGATCCTGTCCCAGTATCACCACCCTCACGTCGGTTGGTCTCAAGCCTTCGAGTGCAGCAAAAAGACGGTCAAACCGGGGGTAGTAACCATGACCACTCGCGAGCTCCTGAGCTAGTTGGTTCGCTATGCCGTGAGCAGTGACACTGGTCAACACGTCGCATAAGGCGGGCCGCCAATCAGCGGGGCAAATGTCTAGAAGGGTCATTAGGGTCAGAGGGCTAGGCGCATAGCTTGATGAACAGTGCTTCAACTGTAACACTCTGATTCATCGTTTGTGGGATGGGCTGGACACTTGGGGACTTCTGCGGCCAAGGA
>WTJR01000137.1 GCA_011524755.1 Halieaceae bacterium
CCAAACCGGCTCTTCCCGCTGCGCGAATCACTCCAGGCCGTTCTGATCGCAACGTTAAAGCTGGCAAAACCTGACGGCTGAATAATGCCAAGCGCGCCGGTATAAATTTCGCGAGGGCTGTCTTCCAACCCATCGATGACATCGACTGCCGCGTGCTTTGGTGCACCCGTGATCGACGCTGCTGGAAAAAGGGCCGTAAAGATATCGGCGATACTGGCTGACACCTCGGTTTTAACCGTAGAGGTCATCTGCCAAACGCTGGGGTAGCGTTCGACCCCGAATAACTCATCGACGGACACCTTGCCGGTGGACGACAAGCGAGCAAGGTCATTGCGCACCATATCGGTGATCATGACATTCTCAGCTCGGTTCTTTGTCGACGTCTGCAACCAGTGCGCGTTTGCTTCATCGGCAAGGGCTTCAGGTTTGCGCCCTACCGTGCCCTTCATGGGTTTACTCCACACTACACCGTCTTCACGCTCGAAAAAAAGCTCGGGTGAGGCGGAGCATACCGTCACCTCGGGTCCACTCATGAAAACAGCATGCGGCATGTCATGTGACCAGCGAGCAAAATCCGCCAGGGTCACCTGCTCCTCATTCGACATCCGCGACGTGAGATTGATCTGGTACACCTCTCCCGCGCCAATCATCGATTTAATGTGATCTACCTTGGCCTCGAAAGACTCCCGCGACTCTACAAGGTGCCAGTCGGCATTCGTTTGCTCATCAGGTGAGTAAAGATCTGTCAGCGATGTGATGGACGTCTCGGTCGCGAACAAAGCAAAGCACGCAAGAGGCAAATCGATATCACGCTTTGGAAACTTGTGATCGAAGGCGTGACTCGCCTCATAGGCAACATAGCCCACGGCATAAATTCCATCTCTCTTAGCGCGCTCCTCAGCCTCGTTCAATACAGACAGGACAGCGCTGTGCTCCGCGGCCACAAGAACATCCTGGCAGTGTTCATACACTAACCAACTATCTGTCTTGGCATTACGAACAATGGCGCGGTCAAACATGATGTCGGCGATAAGTTTGTGGGCTGTCTATTGACTGAGATAAACGCAGACGAGGGGCAACTCGATCACCCGCGCATTATGCCTATTTTCTCACGCTAGTTAATATCTCGTGGTATAGAAAAGGGAGGAAGACAGCCATGAGTCTGAGGTTTTCGGGGCTTGGTATCGGCAGCATTACGGCGTATAACGTCACAGTCTGTTGGGAGAGCAAAACATGAAAGTAGATCTTTTAGATAATTCCAAGTTGTCTTGGCAGGACTACGGCCCGGATGATCGATTCAATTATCCCATCGGCTATGGCGGTGCCTTACTCGGTCATGACGGGCAGGGCCACATCGATCTAGTCTATCGATGGGAGCCAGGTAAGTACTGTCATTTCCATCGCCACCTCTGCGAAGTGAGATCCACCGTATTGCAGGGCTCTCTCGAGGTCGTCACCTTTGAAGACGGTGTTGAAGTCTCCAAGATCACCCGAGAGGCCGGTAGTTACTCGCATATGCCAGAAGGAGATGTGCATATGGAGCGTGGTGGCCCCGAAGGCGCCACCATCCTGTTCAATCTTTATTCGCCCGATGGCCGTTTGACGCAAATGCTAGATGAGCAAGGGAATGTGCTTAAAACGGTCACCATCGAGAACGTGCTGAAGCAGTTTGCGAATTAAGTAAGCTTCTGCTGTACGCAATAGCGTATGCGAGAAAACGCTCCCCGGAGTAGACTCAGCGCATTGATAGCCAATCGGAATCATCGATGCGCAATGTCCTAGGCCTCACCCTCTTCAGTCTTTTCTTTTTGGCTCAGCAAGCATCGGCATCTCTTATGGGCGCCGATCTCGTGTTGCGCGGCGGCACTGTCTACTCGATGGACAGCCAGGGGAACCGGAATAGCGCCATTGCCATCGCCGGCGATGAAATCCTTGCTATTGGCAGCGAGGCGGATGTAGCGCTCTTCACGACCGAGGCGACGCGCATCATCGAGCTTGAGGGGCGTGTCGTTTTCCCCGGGTTCATCGACACGCACATCCACACGATGGACACCTTGCCGCTGCTCAACGGAGCGATGCTTTCGCCGGGACAGAGCGCTGAAGAGGTCTTGGAAGCCATCGCCGCGCATGCAAAGCAGTACCCCGAGCAAAACCCGATTTTAGGGTCCGGGTTTTTGGCCCGTGCCTTTGGCATAGACGGCCCCACCGCTGCCCAACTCGATGCCGTGGTCCCTGACAGACCTGCGCTCATCATCGATGAAGGAGGCCACACAGCCTGGGCCAATTCACTCGCCCTACAAGCGGCGAACATCAGCGCAGATACGCCAGATCCGGTACCGGGCGCCCACTTCTTTCAGCGCGATATGCTCGGCAACCCAACCGGGTGGCTGGTTGAAGGCGCTGCCATTGACCCTGTCACCGATGCTTTGGGCGTGGTCAGCGAGAGCACCTTGAGAGAACGGGCCCCTCAGTTCTTTTCGGATATGGCTGCTGTGGGCTTAACCGCTGCATTTGATGCCGGAATGATCGATACGGGTCAGTATGGGATGAAGGTGGCCGATGAGCTCGCGCAAGCGAACACCTTACCGCTGCGACTCGTCGGTTCGCTATACATCAACAAGCCCAAAGACCTCAAAACCGCGCACGCGAAGCTGTCTGAACTGCGTGAGGCGTACCAGCACGAGCTCTTCTCAATGACCACCCTAAAACTCTCGCTTGATGGCACGGTGGAGGCTAAAACGGCGGTGACCCTCGCACCTTACATTGCCCCCGAGGGTCATGAAGCATCGCCTCTATTGCCAGATGAGCAAGTATTTAACGCGGTGTACGAAGCCTACAGCCTCGGCTTTGATCTCCACCTCCATGCCATTGGCGATGGCGCTGTAAGAACAGCATTGGATGCGATCGAAGCAGGCCAGGCGGCGCATCCGTCATCGGATGTGCGAGCGACCATCTGCCATATTGAAGTGGTAGATCAGGCAGACATCGAACGATTTGGTCAACTCGGCGTGGTTGCCCAGACCACCCCCACCTGGTTTGAGTACGACGAGATTGCCATGGAGTTTCTGGGTCCCGAGCGGTTCGAGCAGCTCTATCCGCTTGCATCCATCCAGCGCAATGGCGGTAGGGTGACTTTGGGGAGCGACTATCCCGTGTCGTGGATTGGCAAGGACGCCCTTAATCCAATGTTCAACATTGAAATGGCGGTCACGCGCCAGCGAGCGGGCGATAAACATTACCCGATACAGGCTCGCGCTAACGAACGACTCAGTGTCGACCAGGCCATTCGCGCACACACGGTCGACGCTGCATGGCAGATTCGCATGGAAGACATGATTGGCACTTTGGAGCCAGGAAAGAAAGCCGACCTTGTAGTGCTCGATCGCGACCCCTATCTGAGCGACCCATACGCCATACACCGCATCGAGGTTGATCTCACCGTATCCAACGGTCGACTGGTGTACGAAACAACAAACAGTGACGTAGGCCCGAATGGGCGCTTCGATAACTAAAGCCGGATAGCGCCAGCCAGCGGGTCGGAGCCCTTAATGAGTTCATTAAACTCATCAGCCAGTCGCTGCGACTCTTTAACGCAATGCCGCCAATAGGTCTCTCTAACGCGCTCGGGGATCTTCCCAAAATCGCGGCGATCGGGGATTTTCCCAAACGGTAGCTGCGCCAAAAACTCATCAGTCGGGCAAATCATAATGAGCTGGTCGGCCGATACCTGCTGGTCAGCACGCCAAGGCAAAAACTTATCAAACCATCCCACGGTGGTACGGCTATTAAAGTGTGGATAGAGCCAAATCTGATCGTCGGGTAATCGCTTCAGGTCAAAGTGGTAATCGATAATACCGCCATCCCAGAAAGCACCTTTTCCTGCACCCTCGATGTCGTAAACACCCTCAAATACGTAGGGAATCGCACCACTCGCCATCAAGGCATTGAAGACATTGTTCTCGGCAAGGTCGATGTAGCGCGTGCCAAACCCATCAAAGAGTGGCGTCAGTGGCTCGGCGCTGCTTGAAGCAAACACAACACGTTGAAATGAGGCAGGAAGCGTTCTACGACTAACCGCATTGCCCAATGCGGCCATCCCCATACCCGCAATAAGGCGCTTACCCGGCTGTCGACCATTAAGACCCCGCCCGCGGGCGGTGACAATATGAGAACGGAGCCACGGATGTTCGGCTACGTGACGCTCCCCTTCATCACCTAAAAGCGTTTGCATCAGCCATAGCGCGACCTCGGTGATCTCCGGCACCGTTGGTTTAGCCGACGCGTAGTGCTGCGTGAGGTAGGCTTGCTCGAACCGATCGTAGGCTTGAATGGGGTCGGGCTGCGCCATTGCCGCGTGACGCCATGAGCCTATGGAAGAGCCAATAGCGTCTAGTGGTCTTGATCGTCCGGACAGCAGTTCACCGATGACGACCCGATCGAGCCGCCCCAGGATGAGCCACTTGGGTCCACCCGATGCCCCGATAAGCCCGTCGATGAGATCAGCATGCCAACCCTCGTTTTCGAGGCGCTTGGCAGCCTTGGCACCGACTCTTAGTTCAAGTGCTTTCACTTTGGATACTCTGACGAAATTGCTTGGACGTTAATGGCCATACCACTACCGATACGCTGCGAGTGGCGACACGGCTTAATGCATTGAAGTAGAGGGAGAAGGGCTGGCGTCTACGCCGCCAGCCACTGGTGGCGAGGAATAGCTAGTTACGGGCAGCCTTACTCGACGCCATCGAGGTACTCAATATCCGGACGTCCGCCGACCAGACCTGCCAATTTGACGTTCGCTGCCTTGAAGTAATCAGTTTTCCCGTGGGCTTCCAAAGCCGCCTGATCCTCATAAGACTCAAGGACCTTGTAAACCTGCGGATCGGACTTACTGCGGTTGAGTGCATAGAACTTGCAGCCCGGTTCGTTCGCTAGGACCTGCGCCGCAAGCTCCATAAAGACCGCTTCGAACTCGTCGTTTTTTCCTTCTTGGACTGGAATAGTGGCAATAACACCGATAGCCATGTTGTACCTCTCATTTTTTCTTGTTGGTTTGTTGTCGTTTTAATGGGTGTATTAGCCGATACCCAATCGACCATGCCCGAGCATACACGAATCGCAGCCATACCCACGCCTTAGCTCCCTATTTTGCTATCCAACGTTTAAAAATTGATGTCCCTGTGAGACCTTGTTGAGAAAGGGGTTCAGCGAACGCCCCACAGAATAATAACGAGGGCCTTTGAATGGTTTCGAGGTTATGGCGATTGTCACGCCACCAGCGAGATTTTTGTAGTTGGGTATTCATCATCACCTGCGTTTGTGGTGCGCAGGCTGTCTCCGCAACGGGCGAGGCAGCGCAAGACTCAGTAGCCCGACCCAACATTGTCATCTTGTATGCAGACGACATGGGCTGGGGCGATACGGGTGCCTACGGCCATCC
>WTJR01000166.1:0-2504 GCA_011524755.1 Halieaceae bacterium
CAGCACCGATCGATAAGGTTTATGTTTCGTAGCGAGAAATACACTCTGTGACAAAGGAGGCGGTCTCTTGAGGCTTCTCCATGGGCATCAAATGACCTGCATCAATTGACTCGAATTGCACGTTTCTGAGTTGTTTAAGTCGTTCTGCCACATTGGGAACAATCACGTAAGAATGTTCGCCTCCCAGGATGTGAATTGGCTTATCAATGCGAGCAAAGCATCTCCATAGATTGGGTGGGGAGCGGTAGACACACGCCTCCCAGGCGCCAGAATATCTGAGATCCACACCGTGCTCCGATGGGGCATGAGCCGCTAGAACGTAGTCCATCAACTCCTTATCCGCAATGCCTGAAAATGCACGCTTCGTTCGATAGAACTCGAATGCTGCTTGATGACTGTCAAACTGATGTGGTCGCCCCAATGCACCTCTTATCATTTTGGGTTTATCCGGCCAGAGACGAAACGCCAAGCGTGAGAAAGCGAGGAAACGAGAGTTGATAGTGACAGGATCCAAGCCCACTACTCCCTTGACGAGATGCGGGGCTTCTCTAGCAATTAGTAAACTGATGGCTCCGCCCATCGAGTGTCCCACCAACCAGACTGGGCCCGTCGTTTCTCGTTCCAGCGTTTTTATCGCATCGTCAGCGTACACACCCCAATCTAAAAACCTGGGTGCTTCCTTCACCCACAATGGCCGATGTTCAATTGTCGAAATTCGTCCCAGAGAGCTAATACCGCTCAGAAAAGACGCGTAAGTGTCGGGCGGGAAACCGTTCGCATGCAGGAATACGATGTGCTCGGCGGCATCTGAGGCATCGGAGAAATCAGATAATGTCTGCAAGATACGGCTCCAAGACAAACAACAATAGAGTGGCTATGATCCCGCGTGAGCAAGCATGGACCGACACAAAACACGAAGCGCTGCGAGAATAATTAATGGCCACCAGAAAAACCATCCAGACTTACGCTGTCTCACTCATTTTCGCGCTAGCGGCCTTCGCACCTCAGGCGAAAACAATCACTTCAGAGGTATTCGATACGGTCATCGAGGGTGGTCGGGTCATGGACCCTGAGACAAATTATGATGCTGTCGCCAATATCGGCATTCGGCAGGGGAAAATAACCCGCATATCGACAGCCCGTCTCAAGGGCAATCGCCGCATCGATGCCAAAGGGCTGGTCGTTTCACCTGGATTTATCGACATCCACTCCCACACACCAACGCGACTGGGTGAGCACCTCAGCGTTCTCGATGGAATCACAACGCAACTCGACCTCGAAGCGGGCTCTTATCCACCGACGGACTATGGCTACCAATACAGAGCGGGAGCACAACTGCACTATGGCTCATCAGTGGGTCACTTTGCGATTCGAGGTCTTGTGATGGACAACTCAACACAGGGCTATTTCTTCAGTGAGGACGGCTTCATCTCATTGGGCGGAGGCATGTGGAGTCAAACGGCAACTCCCGCTCAAGTTAACGAGATGCGAAAACATCTCCGCAACGGGCTAGAACTTGGCGGCCTGGGTATTGGCGTCTTGCTTGATTACATGACCGAAGCCGTCACCGAAAGCGAACTCAGTATGATTTTCGAGACAGCGGCAGAGTACGACACACCGGTATACGTGCATGTTCGACGCGGCATGCCCGGCGATCCAACGGGATTAGATGAGGTCATCGCACTCGCGGAGGCACACAAGGTTGCCACCATGATTTGTCATATTACCCACTCAGCCATGGGTGGTATTGGAGTCTGGCTCTCGAAAATCGATGCCGCCAATGCGCGTGGAGCGCGTATTACGACTGAAACACTGTCCTACCTTGCGGGAGGTACATCGATCGCTGCGGATGTTTTTGTGAACCGCGATTGGCGCGCCATCTTTGATATCGATTATGAGGATGTTCAGTGGGTGCCAACCGGAGAGTGGCTCGATGAAGAGCGTTTTCTTCGCTATCAGAGAGAGTTTCCCACCAGTTCGATCAACCATCATTACGTCAAGGAAGAATGGTTGCTCGAAGCGCTCAAGTGGCCGGGTATGATGGTATCGACCGACGCTCTTCCCGCTTTTGACCTCGAGGTGAAAACCAACCCCAACATCGCTGGTACCTACGCCCATTTTTTGGGCCGCTATGTGAGAGATCTGCAGGTGATGCCGCTTATGGATGGCTTGCGGCGAATAACGCTTTTACCGGCGCAGTGGCTGTCACAAGCCTCCAGTGCATTTGAAACGAAAGGACGCATCCAAGTGGGGGCGGATGCAGATATTGTCATTTTCGACCCCGCTACAATTGCTGCGAAGGCGGAATACGGTGATCCCTACCAGCCGTCAGTCGGTATTTCGCACGTACTGGTGGCAGGACGACCCGTCGTGACAGATGGTGAACAAGTCGAGGGCCGCTACCCGGGCAGACACCTGCTAACTCCGCTCGCCGATTAGAGCCTATCTGCTAGAGCTTGGAGAACTCCTTGTCCAGGTCGTATCGGCTCGAGGTCACATAACGC
>WTJR01000166.1:2604-5376 GCA_011524755.1 Halieaceae bacterium
CTAGAGCTTGGAGAACTCCTTGTCCAGGTCGTATCGGCTCGAGGTCACATAACGCTCCATAGCAGCGATCTTTCGTTCCGCTTCTCTCACGCGATCGTGGGCCTTCGCCATGCGCGTTGAGGGCGCCTCAGAGTAGCGAAAGGCAGAGCGTCTGCGGTATTCGTGGCGATCCTCATCGTAGTCCTTGATGACCTCTCCTTCATACACCTCGCCACCCCACCGAGAGGACCGTTTACTAATCAGTATCCATGCCGCGATGTAGAACCAGAAGATAATCGATCCTGTGAACAGGAAGAGCGCAAACGCCGACAGGCGGGTGACCCAGGTCGGTACTTCCCAATACTCAGCGAGCCCCGCACAGACTCCGCCAAACCACCCATCAGACGGGTGTCTGTAAAGCCCTATTCCCCAACCGTTTTTCCGGCCTTGGTCAAAACTTCGGTAATGATTTTGGTCTTTGCGACTCATCGAATGACCTCTCCTTCGTAAACCTCACCAACCCATCGAGAGGAACGTTTACTAATGAGCACCCACGCCGCGATATAGAGCCAAAAAACGACAGCTCCCGTGAACAGGAAGAGTGCAAAGACGGAGAGACGAATCAGCCAGGCTGGTACTTCCCAGTACTCAGCGAGCCCAGCACAAACGCCACCAAACCATCCATCAGCCGGGTTTCGGTACAGGCCGAGTCCCCAGCCGTTTCTACGCCCATGGTCAAAACTACGATAATGATTTCGGCGTCTATAACTCATCGATTGTCTTCCTTCTCATTCCGCCAGTTGGGATGGTCAGCATCCAAGATGGCTTCTAAATTAGTGATGCGATCTGTCATGCGATCCACCGCTTCGAGCATCTCATCGAGGCTCTGTCGATCATCGTCACTGAGTGCTCTACTTGAGTTATTCAAGCTGCGGTAGTGCAAGGTAATCCAGATCGGAACCACAACCGTGATCAGCAGGATCATCGGTACAAACATAAATTCTAAAAAACTCACAAACCTCTCCAGTACTGTCCGTCGCAGCGATAGCTCAGAGTGCTGCCTTTGGTGGGTTCTCGACGCTACGATCGGACCAGACTTGGGCGAGAGTCAAACCGATGCCCAGGCCAGCCATGGCAATCGCGAAACCGAGAATGCCTTCCTCGCCAATCAACATACCAGCAATTGCGACACCCACAGCTGTCACAGTCAAAATAATTCCCCATGGCTGCGCGCTTCGGCGTGAGGCCGCTTGAGCTAGTGGTTGACTAATCTCATCGACGCCTACAACGTCACCTGAAATCCTCGCCATCTGCACTAGTGCATCAAGTCGCTTCTCAAGGCCCCTTTGTTTTGCGCTAAGTAGGGTGAACAGCAGTATCGCAGGCAGCAAAAGAGCGACGTATCCCAATCCAATAGCAAACATACCTTCCATCAAAATACTCCTAGGGGTGTCTAAATCGTTTGCGCATGACTGCGCAGATCGATACTGGCTCCCGAGGAGGTTTCTGACTCAGCCACCTCTGGATTACCGTATACCCGAATGCTTGATCCGCTCGATGCATCACCGCGAAAACTCTCACCGGCGAACACTCGGATACTAGCGCCACTCGACGAATCGACCGAAGCATCAATTGTTATGAGATCGCTACTGTCAACACTCGCACCGCTCGAGGCGTCTATCGCGACCGTATCGCAGCTTCCGGAGACTTCAATTCTGCTGCCACTGGACGCATCAATCTGCAAATCCGCACATGTAATGTCGATCAGATCCGCATTGGCACCCGAGCTTGACGCTACAGCCTGCAATTCACTAGCGACAACGTTAACCGTTACACTCCCGTGAGACTTACCTATGCTGAAGAGGCCGGAAACCCATGAGCCTCGTCGAATTTCCAGTTCACCCTCATCAACCTCTATCTCCAGTCGATCTAGATCGCTGTCTTTCTCGGCAACGGCAGTAACCGAGGGGGCTGACCCCATCACAAGGTTCAGGTTAATTCCCTGGGATACCGTCACACTGTCAAAATCATCAACACTGAATTCACGCTCAACATCTGCGTACGTGGAGAGCGCCACTGAACTGAGGAACAAGGCCGCAAACTGCACTGATGTCTTATGCATTCTTTTCGACCTCCATAGACTGCTTCAGCACCTCGAGCTCCTCGCTCAACATGTCATCCGCTGCCAATGCGTCAATTTCATCAGCGAGGCTTGGCTTGCCTCGACCCAAGTTCATCGCTTCAAGCTCACCCTCCATTCCATCGACGCGCCGCTCAAAGCGCTCGAAACGCTCAAATGCATCGTCAAGTTGGTTTCGATGAATCTGGGTCTGTGTTTTACGCCGCTGTGAAACAGAGTCTGCGCGCATCAGGATGGCCTTGCGCTTTGCACGGGCATCATCAAGCTTTGTCTGGAGCTGCGCTACCTCGTGGTGTAGCTGCTCAATGTGCTCATCAGCCAACTCGAGTTCTCCCTCGAGGGCTGCAGCCTCTGACTCAACACGTCGCTTTTCATGGAGCGCGGCCCTTGCCAGATCCTCACGGTCTTTGGACAAGGCTAACTTCGCCTTCTCTTCCCACGTCGTGGCCTGAGTTTTCATGGAGCGCAGCTGCCGCTCCTGCGTCTTTTTATCAGCCAAAATGCGCGCGGAGGCCGATCGTACTTCAACCAACGTGTCCTCCATCTCCTGGATGATCAGACGAATCATCTTTTCCGGATCTTCTGCGCTGTCACACATCGCATTCAGATTTGAATTCACGATGTCCGATAGCCTCGAAAAAATACCCATGTCT
>WTJR01000114.1 GCA_011524755.1 Halieaceae bacterium
GCGGCGCGATGCTCATCGATACAACGCTTGCTACCCTCGTAAAAAATGAGCCCAATGGCATCAGCGCCCGCATCAACGGCCGCGCGCGCATCTTCACTGTTAGTAATGCCGCAAATCTTTACTTGCACGCCGATACCCTTGAGAAAAGCCGTATATTGTATCAAACACTGTAGGACAGCAGCGTTGCTGCTTTCGGGCCTGCGGGAACACCGTAGTCCTCGGGATAGCCCACTGATAACAAGTACAGACCCGCACTGCTCGCGGTGTCCCCAGATTTCGTTCGATCTTTGCCAATAAACACCTGTTCAAACCACGTTTGCGTCTTAAGGCCCGCCCCAACCAACATCAGACTTCCCACGATGTTGCGTACCATGTGATGCAGAAAGGCATTGGCCTCGAGCTCAACAATGACAAAATCGTTTTGGCGAGTAACTGAAATTTCAGATAAGTGACGCCATGGCGTATTGCTCTGACAGCTTGCCGCCCTGAATGCACTGAAATCGTGCTCGCCAACGAGTAGTTGTGCGCATTGATGCATCGCTTCTGCACTCAGTGGACGTCGATACCAAGTAACCAAACCCGAGAGTTGTGCCGATCGAGTCTGTGTATTGGCGATAATATATTGGTAGCGCCGTGAAACAGCACTGAAACGCGCATGAAAATCACTTGAGACAGATCCAGCCCAGTGAACTGAGACGGCATCAGGTAGCTCACTGTTAACGCCCAATACCCAAGACTTCAAGCTACGCCCAACAGGGTCGTCGAAATGAACAATTTGACCGGATGCGTGAACTCCCGTGTCCGTGCGACCGGCACACCAGGTGCGGATTGGCTGATTGCCGATGACACTCATGGCTGCTTCCAAGGCTTCCTGCACCGTAGGCACATCCAGCTTTGTTTGAGCCTGCCAGCCGTTGAATGCCCTTCCATCATACTCGACACGCAACGCGATTCGAGTGCCGGGCTCGAGCCTTTTGTCTGAAAATTTCATTGAACTTATTCTAGACTGTCTAACAACGGATGACTTGTCAGAGGTATTTTTCGATGAGAACTTCCGCAATCTGAATGGAGTTCAGCGCTGCACCCTTTCGAAGGTTGTCGGCGACCACCCAGAGGTTGAGCCCTCGGTCATGACTGATATCAGAGCGAATCCGGCCTACGAATACAGGATCGGCACCAGCTCCCTCCGAAACCGGTGTTGGATAACCCCCGTCCTTTCTCTCATCGATAACTTCAACGCCCGGCGACGCCTCAAGCAGAGATCTAGCCTGGTCCGCGCTCAATGATTCGTTCGTTTCGATGTGTACAGCCTCCGAGTGGCCGTGGAAAACGGGAATGCGAACGCAAGTGGGATTCACCAAAATCGAGTCATCCTCGAGAATTTTTTGGGTTTCCCACACCATTTTCATTTCTTCACGGGTGTATCCATTGTCCTGAAAGGTATCAATGTGCGGAAGTGCGTTGAACGCGATGCGCTTCGGGTACACCTTTGCCTCCGCCGGCTGACCGTTCAGAAGGCGTGCTGTCTGGCTTGCCAGCTCTTCGATTGCAGACTTCCCAGTGCCACTGACCGCCTGATACGTCGCCACATTGATACGTGTTATGCCTACGGCGTCATAAATTGGCTTCAGCGCAACCAGCATCTGGATAGTCGAACAATTCGGGTTAGCGATGATGTTCGTTTCAGTATAGTTAGCTATGGCGTGAGGATTTACCTCTGGCACCACCAGCGGAATGTTGTCATCACGCCTAAAGTGCGAAGTGTTGTCGATGACCACGCATCCAGCAGCCGCTGCCTTGGGCGCGAACTCTTCGCTAATTGAGCCACCGGCAGAGAACAGACCGATATCCGCCTGCGAGAAATCAAACTCAGCCAGATTTTGAACGGTGATGCGCTTGCCTTTGAATGACAGGCTAGTGCCAGCTGATCGCTCAGACGCAAGAAGATATAAATTTTCGACAGGAAAATTGCGCTCCTCTAATAGCTCGAGCAGGACCTCCCCAACGGCGCCAGTAGCACCAACAATGGCTACATTGTAAGTCTTCACCAAATTTCTCCAGACATTAAGACAGGCTTGTAATAGCGGCTACCACGGCGTCGCCCATGGCTTCCGTGGTCGTAGCGTCAGCGGAGCTGCTCGCTATATCGAGGGTACGTAAACCCGCGTTTAATACGTGTTCTACCGCCGCCTCAATAGCATCTGCCGCGGGACCCTCATCGAGTGAATAGCGCAGTAACATGGCGGCCGACAGAATGGTTGCCAGCGGGTTTGCCTTGCCGGCGCCCGCAATATCAGGTGCAGAGCCATGAACTGGCTCGTACAACCCTCGGGACTCTGCATTCAGCGAGGCTGATGGCAACATGCCAATTGAGCCAGTCAACATGGCAGCCGTATCTGACAAAATATCGCCGAACAGATTGCCAGTCAGAACCACGTCAAACTGCTTCGGTTCACGCACTAGCTGCATTGCGGCATTGTCGACATACATGTGGCTCAACTCGATTTCCGGAAATTCTGCGGAGACCTCAGTGACAACGTCACGCCAAAGCATGGTCACTTCCAACACATTGGCCTTGTCTACCGAACACAGTCGACCGTTTCGTTTTTGAGCAAACTGGAACGCTAATCGAGCGATTCGACCGATCTCAGTCTCATCATAGACATCCGTGTTGAATCCCCTTCTGACACCGTCGGCTGAGGTTTCCACGCCCCGCGGCTCACCGAAATAAATCCCTCCGGTGAGCTCTCTGACAATCAGCAGATTGAGACCCGCAACAAGGTCAGGTTTGAGGCTAGAAGCATCCGCAAGCTGCGGGTACAACATGGCAGGACGCAGATTACAAAATAGGTCTAAATCGGAGCGAATCGCCAACAAGCCGCGCTCAGGCCTTTGGGCTGCAGGCAGCGTATCCCATTTCGGGCCGCCAACGGCGCCCAGGAGGATCGCATCGGCTTGTCTCGCAAGTAACCGAGTCGCCTCCGGATAAGGTTCTCCATGGCGGTCGATTGCTACACCACCGAGATCTGCCGAGTCGAAGATTAGGTCCAAATCAAAGACCCCGGCGGTTGCCACAAGGACACGCCTCGCCTGCTCAACTACCTCCGGGCCGATGCCGTCTCCAGGCAGCAGCAAAATACGATGCGACATCAGAGTTTCACCTCGTTAAACAACCAAGGCTGGGTTCGTTGATGGTTTCGCTCAAAAGCGGTGATGGCATCCTCACGCTGCAGCGTAATACCAATATCGTCCAGCCCTTCGAGTAAACAGTGGCGCCTGAAAGCGTCGACTGAGAAGTCGACCTGAGCACCGTCTGGCAGTGTTACCTGTTGGCTGTCGAGATCGATCGTTAGATTAACCCCTTCGCCGTCCGCACTTTGTTGAAACAGACGATCAACGACAGCTTCATCCAACTCGAGCGGTAACAGGCCACTTTTGAACGCATTGTTCTTGAAAATATCAGCGAAACTCGGCGCGATGACACAACGAATCCCGAACTGGACGAGCGCCCACACCGCATGTTCGCGGCTTGAACCGCAACCGAAATTCTCTCGACTGAGCAGGATGGATGCGCCCGCATACTTTGGCATGTTGAGCGAAAACTCTGGGTTTGGCTGGCGAGTTGCGCTTGGCGCAGCCTCGTCAAATGGATCTAAGTACCGTAGCTCATCGAACAGATTGGGACCAAAACCCGTCCGTTTTATGGATTTCAGAAACTGTTTTGGGATGATCAGGTCAGTATCAACGTTGGCACGATCCAATGGGACAACCAGCCCGCTGTGAACTCTAAATGCTTCCATTAGACGGCCTCCACATTCGCAGGATGGGTGAAACGACCAGTGACAGCGGCCGCTGCCGCCATTGCAGGACTCACGAGATGAGTACGACCACCAAACCCCTGTCGACCCTCAAAGTTTCGATTCGAGGTGGACGCACACCGCTTACCGGGCTCAACCTTGTCTGCATTCATCGCCAGACACATTGAACATCCGGGCGCACGCCACTCCATGCCAGCCTCCGTGAATACCTTATCGAGCCCCTCGGCTTCGGCTTGCGCCTTCACCAGACCTGAACCCGGGACGACGAGAACGCGCTCCACGTTGTCGGCTTTCTTGTGGCCGCGGACAACTGCCGCAGCTGCACGCATATCTTCGATGCGGGCATTAGTACATGAGCCAATGAAGACCATATCAACTGGAATATCACTCAGTTTCATTCCCTGCTGAAGGCCCATGTAGTCGAGAGCACGCTCGAGGGACTTCCTGCCCGTCTCATCATGCATGTCGTCCATGGTCGGAACCGTACCTCCGATTGACGTCACCATCTCAGGCGATGTACCCCAGGTGACCTGTGGCTCAATGGCCGATGCATCGATAACGAGCTCACGATCGAAGACGGCATCAGCATCGCTATGCAGGGTCCGCCAGTATTTTTCTGCCATCTCCCACTGCTCACCGGTTGGAGCCATTGGTCGGCTCTTCACGTAGTCAAGGGTCACTTGGTCAACGGCCACCATGCCCGCGCGCGCGCCGGCTTCAATCGCCATATTACAGAGGGTCATTCGCCCTTCCATTGTGAGAGACCTGACCGCCGAACCGGCGAACTCCAGAGCGCAACCTGTCGCTCCCGCCGTACCAATCTGGCCTATCACCGCAAGCGCGAGGTCCTTTGCAGTGACGCCCGACTGGGCTTCTCCGTCGAGAACCACGCGAAAATTATCCATCTTCTTAGTCAGCAAGCACTGTGTCGCGAGCACGTGCTCAACCTCCGACGTGCCAATACCATGAGCGAGTGCACCAAATGCACCGTGGGTTGAGGTGTGTGAATCACCGCAAACGATAGTCATGCCAGGCAGTGTTGCCCCTTGCTCAGGACCCATGACATGGACGATGCCTTGGCGTTGATCCGCCAAATCGATCAGTGGGATATTGAAGTCATTACAATTGTCATTGAGGGTCTCAAGCTGGACCCTGCTGGTAGCGTCAGCCACCCCAGAATAGCCCTCTAGCGCGCGCTCACTGGGATCGGTTGATACATTATGATCAGGCACGGCAACGTTGGCGTTTAAGCGACGCGGTGAACGACCGGCAAGGCGCAAGCCCTCGAAAGCCTGCGGAGATGTTACTTCATGGATCAAATGCCTATCGATGTAAATCAGTGCTGACCCGTCGTCTTGCTGATCCACAAGGTGTGCATCCCACAGCTTGTCGTAAAGCGTGCGTCCCATATCGGATTCCCTACTGAGGCCGACAACGATGAAGGACGCTGCGGCTGACGTTGTTGAACTGCC
>WTJR01000011.1 GCA_011524755.1 Halieaceae bacterium
CATCATTCATCGCGTACTGCGCTACCAAACGACCAGAGACATTGCTGAAGCTCTGTTCGTTGTAGTTGCCATAGATGCCCGCTGTTTCTGGGATATTCATGAGGTTATCAACAGTCCCGACGTAACCAAAGGTTAGGCTGCGTGGTGACTGAATAGGCGTTGGACTGCCTGTCAGGTAAGTGGTGATTGCATCGTTAATTGCTGTACCGATGTAAGCCGAGATGCCCCCTGCAGGGAAACTACGCCAGCGGTAAGTCATGTACTTGGTTTCATCGGTGTATCGAAGACCTGCAGTCAATGACCATTTGTCATCCATACGCCATGTCGCCTCACCGAAGATTGACTTGGCATCACCGCCCACATCAAAACCAGTGCTGTTTGATGCAGCCAGCGTGTAGGTCGCATTCTGAACGTTACGACTCTCGCCGTAGTCTTCCCAGTGGTAAGCACCGACTGCCCAATCGAGCGACTCAGAGCTACCAATGATTTGAAGCTCGTGACTCTCTTGCTCGTAGCTGTTCTGAAGGTCAGTCCAGAAGATACCGTCGCCGTTGTTCGCGTTGATTGCATCGATCATGGCGAGTGCAAGGTTGAAGTCTTCAAACGCAGGAATGGTCACGTTGAACTGCTCAAGACCGGGGCCACAGGCACCAACAGACTGAGTCGCAAGACAGAAGTCATTGGGTACGACCTGACCAAACAGGGCGCCACCGATGGTTTGAAGGGTGAGGTCACTCCGAACACCTGATGAGACAGAGTTGTCGATACCATCAAGGTCACTCTGTGAGCGATCATTCATGGTTCGCTCACCGTAGATGTACTTGACGTTAACGGTGTCACTCCACTCGTAGTTCAGTGTCAGTGTGTGTGCTTCGTTATCAACGCTTGCGAAGCTGTTCACATCAGACGACCCGCTGTAGGGATGCTGCTCGCTGTTGGCGAGAATACCGTTCGCCCACGCGACGTAATCATTCGACCAGCCGATAAACTGCTGAATCTGAGGTAGGTCAGGCAGTAGTCCAAATTGAACGGACTGGGCTACACCACCAGCGATGGCTTGCACGGTCGCAATGCGAGATGCGCTGTCGATTGGCACATTGGTTTGATCACCACCAGCGGCTAGATAGCCAGCAATCGCCGGGTAGCTAGGGTTAAAGCCCGATACGATAGAGTGGTTATCTTGCTCGTTGTTGACCTTGCTATTCGAGAATGAGTAATCAACGCTCAAGCGATCTGTTGCGTCCCAAGCAAAGGCTACGCGGTAGCCATCACGATCAACACCATTGAAGCCCTCGAGGCGTGGGTTCGTGTTCTGGTAGAACACGTCGCGATCGCGGTTGTTGTAGGAAATCGCCGTTCTGAAGCTATCAGAGAACGGAATATCAACACGCATGGCGTACTCGCGGCGACCGTAGTTACCCGTACCTGCACGCATGGACATGTCGAACTCTTCAGACGGTGCTTTAGAGATGTAGTTGATAGTGCCTGACGTCGAGTTACGACCTGAAAGCGTTCCCTGAGGACCTTTTAGGACTTCGATTCGTGCAAGATCAACCACGTCGGGTGAGCTACCCTGGTTCTTACCAAGATACACACCATCGATGTAGCGGCCGGCTGCAGGGTCAAGCGAAATGTTTGGCGCACCATCACCAATGCCGCGAATCACGAATGCGGTTGATGACGTGCCTTGAGGCGAACCATAGCCGTTCACGCCGACCACTTCGTTGATCATGTCCAAGTTGTTAAAGATACCGCGATCCTGAATGTCTTTTTCAGTCAGGGCCTCGATCGAAATGGGAGTATCTTGAACACTGGCTTCGCGACGCTCAGCGGTCACTACGACCTCTTCAAGCTGCGCAAATGCCGTTTCTGCTGTCATCACGGCCATTACGGCTGTGGCTAATAGCGTCTTTGGGCTCGATGGCTTCATGGTTTTAACCTCTTTTTAGAGTTATTTAGTTAAGAACTACTTAATCACACTAAAGATATGGCATAAGTTATGTCACATCAATATTTCCTGTTATTACCGCCTTTGGCCGCGGTTTTGAGTGAGCTTACTCTTTCGCGACCTTCAACAGAACAAATGATAAGCAGTACTTTGTCATCATTCTGTCACGATAGTGTCTCGCACAGGCGCCATGGAGGGAATGCCTGTTTCAGTTTGCGTTTAGAACAAACGGACTACCCTGAATTTGGCCCGTTTAGAACGGCTAGCAAGGTTCTGACGCCACTTCCTGCTGTATTCGCGCGACATAATCAGAAAACCCGAATAGAGTGTGTGGGAAGGGTAGACAGCGTGAGAATAAAAAGATGAAAGCTCTCGTATTTAACGGTCCACGCGATATTCGGTTTGAGACGTATCCGGACCCATCTCTGAAAACCGAAAATAGCGTCATTTTGAATGTCGAGCGCTGCAGTATCTGCGGCTCTGATTTACATATGTATCACGGCGACAACCTGGGTACGGCGAGTTACAGCGATGGTGTTAAGCCGTTTTGCGTAGGGCACGAGTTTGCGGGTGAGATCGTTGAGGTGGGCAAGCAGGTTCACAGGTTCAAGGTGGGTGACAAAGTACTGGCCTCTGGGGGCGCCCCCTGTGGCGAGTGCTCGTACTGTCTGTCTGGTCATGCGCAGTTGTGCAGCGGGTGGACGGCGTTTGGGTTGAGCACCGGCTTGAACGGTGGCCAGGCGGAATACGTTAATGTGCCCATGGCCGATCTGACGTTGCAGCCCATTCCCGAGGGTATTAGTGCCGAGCAAAGCATCTTATTGACGGATGCGATGTGCACGGCGTATTTCGGTCTGACCCGCACGGGTCTGCTGCCCGGAGAGGCAGTTGCCGTTGTGGGCCTGGGCCCCATTGGCCTGATTGGTGTTGAGCTGGCTTTCATACTGGGTGCTTCTGAGGTCTTTGCCATCGATCCCGTGGCCAATCGTCGTTCGCACGCGGCGGGGCTGGGCGCAACTGCGCTAGACCCTGCTCAGGCACTGCCAATGATTATGGACAAGACAAAAGGTGCCGGCGTGCCCAGGGTGTTCGAGGCATCAGGTGCCAAAGCAGCCGTCGAATTGGCGATCAAAATTGCCGGGCGAGGGAGTACGGCGTCATTTATCGGTCTGCCACAGCCCGATGTGCAATTGCCTATGCTCAAGGTGTTGTTTAAGGACATCACGATTCGCGCGGGAGTGGCCTCGGTGATTGATCAATGGCCTCATCTGATTCCGCTGCTGCAGCACGGCAGGCTCAAGGCCGAAGGCCTGTTCTCTCACACCATGGATTTGTCGGAAGGGGCCGAGGCCTACCGACTCTTCGATGCGCGCGAGGACAACGTCGTCAAGATCATGATGAACGTTTGATGGGGGCGGTCACCCAGAGCTTAAGTCGAAGGGCGAGCGTCAAATCGCGCTGTCGACTGATATCGACCCAACCGTTCAATCGCTTTCAGCGGCTACGAGCCACCAGACGACCTGTCGACCGCTAAGGCCTTCGTAGTTAGAGCAGGTGCCCTTAGATACGTGCCGTGCGCCCAGCATGCTGATTTCGTACTTAGCCAGCCTACAAATAGGGCATTTGAATCGTTGAGCTGTTATCAACGCGAATCTCTGCCCCGTTGATGTGTCGTGACTCGTGACCTGCGAGGAAGTAGATAACGTCCGTAACCGCCTCGGGCTCACAGGCAAAACTGAAGGCCTTCATGGCCTGGTGCGGCTCCATCTCGGGGAAGGTCCCCTCCATGTTGTTCGTCATGTCCGTCAGGATGCCGTCGGGGTGGACGCTATTGCATCGAATGGGAAACTGATTGGTCTGGCAGTGCACAGCGACACTCATGGTCAGACTGCGAACGGCCGCCTTTGCCGCACCGTAAGCAATGAAATGGGGGTAGCCCGCGAGCGCTGATGATGAGGAGATGTTGATGATGGAGGCCGCTTCGCTCTTTTTCAGCGCATCCAGTAAAAACTTCATGCCGAGGAAGACGGAGGTACTGTTGACCTCCATCATGCGCTTGTAGTCCTCGGTCGATGAGGTCTCGATGGTGTAGGTCATCAAGATGGCCGCATTGTTGACCAAGACATCGAGCTTACCGTGCTCAGACAGCGTTGCCTCTGCAAGTGCCTGCCAGTCTGCTTCACTCGTCACATCGCAGGTGCGGTAGCTCACACAGTCGTGCTCGAACAAACCGTCGGGGAGCCGAATGTCAGTGCCGATGACGATGTAACCGTTCTCGGCGAACTTCTTAACGGTTGATTGACCCACACCACCGGCTGCACCCGTGATGATGGCGACTCGCTTATCTGATTGCGACACAACTGATCTCCTGCGTGACATCCTTGACCTTTGTGGTCGCGGATCGGTATCGCTGTAGAGTGCCAATGCTAGGGGACGAACTGCAAGCATTCTTCGCCGCACAAATGGACCATATGCGACAACGCAATCCCTGTGAGAATCGTTGACACCCGAGGCGCGAGCGGAAAGAGTAGGGTGAACGGTCTCATGAACAATAAGGAAAAAATATGTTGTTGAGAGATAAGGTCATCGTCATTAGTGGTGTAGGTCCCGGGTTGGGGCAGACCCTCGCAAAAATGGCCGCGCAAGAAGGCGCTGCTGTCGTACTTGGCGCACGAAGCCAAGATTTTCTCGATGCAGTGGCGACCGAGATTCGGGACGCTGGCGGGAAGGCGATCGCCCTAAGTACTGACGTTACATCGACAGAACAATGCCAAGCGCTGGTCGCTGCGGGTGTGGAAGCCTTCGGTCGAATCGATGGTCTGGTAAACAGCGCCTACGCACATGGCGATTGGGCCACGGCAGATGTGTCTGATCCTGACAAGATGGGCGATGTGATCAATGTGATTTGTCAGGGTGCACTGCGAATGGCACAGGCCTGCGCGCCTCACATGCGCGCCGGGGGTGGTGGATCGATTGTTAACGTGTCCACCATGTCGACCGTCAAACCGTTTGCTGGCGAGACCATGTATGCCGCGGGTAAAGGTGCACTCAATGCGCTGACGCGTCACATGGCGAATGACTTCGGTAAGTTTTCGATTCGGGTTAACGCGCTGCGCATGGGTTGGATTGGTGGCGCGCCAGTTTATGCATTCATCGACTCCCAGGTGGCTGCCGGTGCCGATCGCGATGCGGTTGTCAGTAGCATCACGGATCGCATCCCATTGGGCGTGATTCCGCCTGAGGCCGACTGTGCCAAAGCCGTCCTCGCATTCCTCTCCGATTACTCCGCGGTGATTACGGGAAGCTCGGTTGATGTGAA
>WTJR01000054.1 GCA_011524755.1 Halieaceae bacterium
GGGATGCGTGTTTACGAGGGACATTCCTCGGTCCTCGAGTGCGATTGGTTTCCTCCACCTTTATCTCGTTAAGCGAATGATTTCGGTTTAAGATTTCAGAGAGGTGAACCCGCGTATCGAATAAAAACAAAGGTGCCAATATGAACTCACACGACCATAGCGCAATCCCCACGGTAGATTGGCTTGATCTTGAGGCTAATCGTGACAAGTTCATGGATGACTTGAGGTACGCACTTTCTGATTGTGGATTTCTCGTACTCAAAAATGCGCCCGGATTGGAAGATGCGTTTCAGCAGAGGGCGTTTCGTGAGGTACGACAGTTTTTCAATGCACCCATGGACATCAAGAAAACCGCGCATATATCAAACACACCTTATTTCCGAGGATATACCCTGCCTACACCTGCTGATCGAGGTCATGGACAGGTCATCGAAAATTTTCAATACGGTTTTGAGCAAGATCCCTTGTGCGCGCACGATGATGAGTCTCAACCCATACATAAGCGACTGTTTGTAGGTCCGAACACCTGGCCGAAAACAGATTCAATGCCGGGCTTCAAACCTCTGATTGAGCAGTTAACGGATACCTATCATGAGCTAACGCACCAACTGGGAGAGCTCATCGTCGAATCACTGGGCGAGGATCCGGCTGAATTTAGACGATATTTTGATCGCGATGAGCCTTATCTTGCGGCCAGTCTGAATCATAACTATAGCCTTGATGTGTTCTCTGATGGAGACAAGCAAGGAGTTCAGGATTCTTACGCGAAATTCGATGCTGACAACGTCGGAGCACACATTGATGGCCCGCCCTTCGTGGCACTACTCATCAACGATCGTCCCGGTTTGCAGGTGGTGGCAGGGGAAGGTGATTGGGTCAATGCACCTGTAACCTGCCGAACGGCACCAGGGGACTACAATGTGCCTGTTATTCCTGGGTCGGTGATCGTCAATACGGGCGGTACCCTCATGCACCTGAGTGAGGGACGGTATTCCGCGACTTTGCATCGTGTGAATACCCTGCTGATTCCAGAGGGTGAAACCCGGGTCTCGATGCCGTATTTTTTACTACCCAAAATGGAGGGCGATTTGGTGCCCTTCGGGAAAGAAGCCGCGGAGGCGCGAGGTGCTGCCGGGTATGAAGCTGGACGCGACAGAGGTGCAAACGCCTGTGTTAACCGTATGGGAACCTTCCCGCAGGTCACCCGCCGCTGGTGGGTAGAGGAATTCAAGGCGCTGAGCGAGCAACAACGTCAAGAGGTTGAGGCGGAGACGCAAGCCGCATTCAAGCTCGCGGCGGAGCGAGGCAAGCGCTACGTGGAGCGCGTATGAATCCTCTGACTCATAGCTATTACAGCGGCGCATCCGACGCCCAAATCATCTACGAGACGATCGGCACTTACTTCGACAAAATAGCTGATGTGCACAATACGAACCCTGCGCTTGTCGTTCGACATCAGGGGGTTAATTGGACCTATGGTGAGCTGCAAGCGCGTGTGGATCGTCTTGCTACGGGACTGATTCACCTGGGCATTAAGCCGGGCGATCGCGTGGGAATTTGGGGGCCAAACAGTAGTGAGTGGGTGTTGGTCCAACTGGCGACGGCAAAGATTGGCGCCATCATGGTGTGCATCAATCCGGCGTACCGGCTCTACGAACTCGAGTACGCGCTGAACAAGGTCGAGTGCAAAACCTTGATCACGGATGTCAGTTTCAAAACCAGCGATTACCTGGGAATGATCAATACTTTGGCTCCCGAATTAGAGAGTAGTCACCCGGGACAATTAGTGGCAGAGAAGCTGCCTCATTTGAAGCACGTTATTCGTATGGGCTCCGATACCACGCCTGGGATGTATAACTTTGATGCGGTTTGTGCGGCTGGAACCGCCGACGATCAGGACACCATGGATGCGTTGCAGGCTGCCTTGCAACCGGACGATGCGATCAATATCCAATTCACAAGTGGGACGACAGGTAATCCAAAGGGTGCAACGCTATCTCACTGTAATATTTTGAATAACGGTTTTCTGACTGGATTGGCGATGCAATTGGGTCCGGAAGACAAGCTGTGCATTCCAGTGCCCCTGTATCATTGTTTCGGGATGGTTCTCTCAGTGCTGGCATGCGTTTCTCATGGCGCCACCATGGTATTTCCCGGGCCCTCGTTTGATCCCGAGGAGACGCTTAAATCTGTTGAGGCGGAGGGATGTACTGCGCTTCACGGTGTGCCCACTATGTTTATTACCGAACTCGATCATCCACGTTTTTCAGAGTTTGACCTGTCGACTTTGCGCACTGGCATTATGGCTGGCGCACCCTGCCCTGTAGAGGTGATGAAGCGCGTGCTGTCCGAGATGCACATGGAGGACATTCTGATCGCCTACGGTCAGACTGAACTCAGCCCCATCAACAATATGACCTTGCCAAACGATACCTTGGAGCGACGAACCGAGACGGTAGGCCGTGCGATGCCGTGGGTTGAGATAAAAGTCGTCGATGAGCAGGGACGTGTAGTACCCGTGGGTGAGAAAGGTGAAATCTGCACGCGCGGTTACTCGGTCATGCAAGGTTACTGGAACGACGAGGAGCGAACGGCGGAGACGATCGATAGTGCGGGTTGGTTGCACTCGGGGGATATTGCCACCATGGATGAGGCGGGCTACGTGCGTATTGTTGGCCGCATCAAGGACATGATCATCCGAGGCGGTGAAAATATTTACCCGCGAGAAGTCGAAGAGTTTTTATACCAGCACCCCGCGATTTCTGAGGTTCAGGTATTTGGTGTGCCCGATGAAAAAATGGGAGAAGAGGTTTGTGCCTGGATCCAGCTCAATGACGGGTTCGACCTCACGGATGCGGATGTGAAAGCCTACTGCCGTGACCAGATAACCCATTTCAAAATTCCGCGGCACATTCGGTTTGTCACTGAATATCCAATGACCGTGACGGGGAAGATTCAAAAATTCGTGATGCGTGATGAAATGCTTAAGGCTCTGGGCAGCTGAAATCGTAGCGTGCGCTTGAGCACTTCAGACGTAACGTTTAATCGCGAAAAGCCCACGATTGCATGGCATCAGCGATAGCATCAAAAAGAGGTGACGCCCAAGCCTCACCCTGCTGAATACTGCCTGCTTTATCAACGATATCGATTGCGCGGGCGACCTCAATGATGGTTACTTCAGGCCCATATTCAGCAGCCCGTTCAATCAGTGGATGCCAGGCGGCCGAGGATCCTTCTTCATCTGATAGCCCGCCCCGTACGCGAGCGCCTCGGTTTCCAAGTTTCACCGCCTCATAAAAAGGCGCCATGTATCTCTGAAGGTGCGCTTCCCACTCAGGGTTTCGCTCATTCGTCCCGGTCACCAACATTTGAGCGCCCGGTATGGGGTTTTGTGCATTCGGGATATGCGCATCAGCTGTCAGTAGGACCGTTTGAACGTTGGTGTTTCCTTTGTGCACACCGGCAATAAAGTGCTCCAATGCTTGAAAGCCTGGCAGATCCTCACCGTACTGGGTGATAGTGGGAGTCAGCACAAAAAATCCACGCGCCTCAAGTCGGCTAGCGAGCGCACGTTGGGTGATGGTGTTCCATTCTTTTCCAATATGCCTGCCGTCAACCATTGCTCCCGGTTGCATGGCAGATGGGTCGGTGTATTGCATCGGTAAGACCGCTATGGGCTTTTCGGTATGGATGCGGATACCTGCGACATCAGCATGGGTCCAGTTCTTTCCCGTGTAGTTGAAGCGAACCTGGTAGAGGCCGGAGCCTTTTTCGAAGGTAAAGGCGCGCTCGGAATCCATGAATGACGATGTTGTCGCTGCGTGAATCGGCAAAGCGATTAGCGACGCAGAGAGTAAAAGGATAACGGCGAGGTGTCTGCGAAGGGGCATCATGCAGCGTCGATCCGGTACACCCGCCTTGCGACGCCTGAAAACAGGAGATCTTTTTCCTCTTCCGAAAAATCCATAGTCATCTTTTTTAGACCATTCCACAGCACGCGGTAACCAATCGAGAGTCTATCCACCGGAAAGTTACTTTCGAACATACACCGATCAACACCGAAGCAGGCTATGGCATGTTGGTAGTAACCCGATTGCGCTTCCACAAATTCGTCTGATGAAGGGGGCGTCGCGCGTTCATGCCATCCGAAGCCGTTATCAGGCATTGCGAGGCCGCCCAGTTTCGCAAAGACGTTGGGACATGCTGCAACGCGTTCAATGTCCTCTTTCCATTGCTCAAAGATGGCCTCTTTTTGATGCGCAAATTCGCCAACTCCCAGAGGGGTCCCAAAATGATCAAGAATCATGGTGGTGGCGGGCACAGCTCGGGCGAGTTCCACAAAATCATTGATCTGAAAATGGTAAAGCCAGGTGTCATAGGTCAGACCTCGCTCTCCCAGACGAGCCACACCTGCTCGGAATGCCTCATCTGACATAAGGTTGCGATCGGAACCGCCCGGGATCGCTAGGCCTTCTATGTCTCCGGCAGAGGCACCTGCATGACGTATACCTCTGAAGAGACCCTCGGCGGCTTCTTCGTGGGCATCAAGCACATCATCGAGCTCAGCTAAACGCAGGTCAGCATGCGCGACAATGCCGGCAATCTGTGTTGGCGCTTTTTGCGCGCGCGCAATACTGGCTGCTTGCGCGACAAACGCTGTTTCACCCACACATCGAAGAAAATCAGGCCCCTCCTTTCGGTAGGCTGCGCCGCATTCCATAAACACGGTTTGGCTAACCGCATGGCCATCCGATGTGTCGGCTAACAGTTCATCAATGTTGTAGCCCATAGAAGCTTGGGGCCAGAGGTGATGATGCGGATCCAAGATATCGCGTTCAGGATCGATAACCGCCTCAGATACTTGTTCGAGCCACTCATTATTATTAAACATGGCGTACCTCATTGTTGTGTGAGCACAGTTGAAGATTACCGCGTGGATGGCGTTGTTTGGAATGTTTCGTCACCTGCTATTGTGAAATAGGCACGGTCTTTGCAGCCCTACCTCCCAACCAGTGAATTCGTTTTCCATCGCGTGAGATTTAGCAGTGAGTTGTGACAGTTTGGAGCAACAGTTCCTTGAGACTTTTATTCAACAAGAGGGACTGAATGACATCTTTAGGCGCAATGTCACTGAGTATTTCAATGCCTATGCACATCGGCTTGCTCAACTAGC
>WTJR01000165.1:0-21067 GCA_011524755.1 Halieaceae bacterium
AAGGTGGGTTTGTACGCCTCGTTTTCTATTGCAGTGATCATTGCCTTTACGGGTGGTCGCCCGGGGATGATATCGGCTGCGACTGGCGCTATGGCTCTGCTGATGGTCACTCTCGTGAAAGAGCACGGGTTGCAGTACTTGTTTGCAGCGACTGTCCTGACAGGTGCCCTGCAGATTATTGCCGGCTGGGTTCGTCTGGGCGAACTGATGCGTTTTGTTTCGCGGTCTGTCGTGACGGGGTTCGTCAACGCGCTCGCTATTTTGATTTTTATGGCGCAGCTTCCCGAATTAACGAATGTCACGTGGGAGGTCTACGCCATGACAGCGGCGGGTTTGGGCATCATTTATGGCCTGCCGCGCTTGACCACGGCCGTTCCGTCTCCGCTGATCACCATTGTTGTCCTTACCTTCGTTGCTATTGCACTGGATCTCGATATCCGGACCGTGGGTGATATGGGCGAGCTACCCGACAGCCTTCCCCAATTCTTTGTGCCTGATGTGCCGATGACCTGGGAAACATTCACTATCATTTTTCCTTACTCGGCTACGTTGATGGTGGTTGGGCTTCTTGAGTCGCTTATGACCGCGACCATTGTCGATGATCTAACCGATACCTTGAGCAACAAGAACAGAGAGTGTGTGGGGCAGGGCGTCGCGAATGTCGCTACGGGCTTTATCGGTGGTATGGCGGGTTGCGCCATGATTGGTCAGTCGGTGATTAACGTTAAGTCGGGCGGTCGTGGACGTCTGTCGACGTTGGTAGCAGGACTTTTACTTTTGATCATGGTCGTTTTTGCGGGCGAATGGGTGAGCCAAATACCGATGGCGGCGCTGGTGGCGGTGATGATCATGGTATCGATCGGTACGTTTAACTGGGATTCCATTCGTAATCTCAGGACACATCCGAAGAGCTCGAGCGTGGTGATGCTGGCGACCGTTGCGGTCACCGTTGCTACGCATGACCTCGCGCAAGGCGTACTCACCGGCGTCTTGTTATCGGGCTTTTTCTTTGCGCACAAAGTGGGGCGAATCTTGAGCGTTACCTCGGCTGCTTGCGATGAGGGCAGGGCACGTCGATACACGGTATACGGGCAGGTTTTTTTCGCGAGTGCAGATCGCTTCTCAAAGGTCTTCGATTACCAGGAGGTCATCGACAAGGTTTACATCGACGTGAGCAGAGCACATTTCTGGGACATCACGGCGGTCAGTGCACTGGATAAAATTGTGATCAAGTTTCGGCGTGAAGGCACCGAGGTTGAGGTCATCGGCATGAACGAAGCAAGTGCGACACTGGTCGACAAGTTTGCGATTCACGATAAGGATGGAGCGGAAGACATGCTCCTTGATCACTAGGACCTAGCGTATGCGGCAAGAAAAAAAGGTATTGGCTTGCGTCGATAAATCGGACTACGCCGCTCATGTCGCAGACTATGCCGCTTGGGCCGCGGCCAGACTGTCTGCGCCCATTGAGCTACTGCACGTGATCGATCGTCACCCTGAGATCGCGGCGGACGTTGATAGAAGTGGCTCGATCGGTGTTGATGCGCAAGAGAACCTGCTCGAGCGGCTGTCTCAGGAAGAGGGTGAGCGCAGTAAAGTTGTCAGAGAGCAAGGTCGTGTGTTCCTGAATCAGTTACGGACACGCTGTGAGACTCACACGGGACTTCAAACCGATACGCGGCAACGTTATGGGCAACTGCTTGCGACGTTAAAGGAGCAGGAGTCGTCGGTGGCAATGTACGTTCTTGGCAGAAGAGGCGAGTCAGCGTCGCATACACGTCGCGACTTGGGCCGCCATGTGGAGGCGATTTGTCGTCAAATTCGTCGACCCATCATGACGGTGACCGATGACTTCAAAGCACCTAAAAGTGTATTGGTGGCCTACGATGGTGGTCGAATGACGCGCCGAGGCATCGAACTACTAGCATCGAATCCCAACATGCGGGACCTGCCTATTCACGTGGTGATGTCGGGTAAGCGCGGTGCTGACTCAGCTCGCCATATTGAGTGGGCTGAGCAGACACTGAAAACAGCTAATTTCAGCGTGGATGCGTCATTTATTCCCGGTGACCCTGAGCAGGTTGTCACCCGCGCCATTGCAGAACGCGAGGCTGATCTCTTGATCATGGGGGCTTACAGTCACTCACCTTGGCGAAGTTTGTTTCTGGGTAGTCGTACCAACGATTTATTGCGCGCATCGCAGGTTCCGACGATCACCTTGCATCTCTGAATCGCTCGTTTCTAAGACACTTGTTGGTCCATCCGCCGCCTAGAAAGCCGCGCCGCTTTTTGTCAGGTATCTCGCATGCTAACGTCTCGGCATAGAAAGGAGACTCCCATGCGTATTTTCTTGAGACTATGGATGTTGCTGTGCCTAAGCGGCACGGCATGGGCAACGGATGATGTTCTTGTGCCGGAGAAAGGCCCTTCAATCTCAGAGCGAAGCATCTTTATGCCCGGCTTCATGCCGCTGTATTGGGATGCGGACGAGGGAAGGCTCTACGGAGATATTGACGAACTCACTGGCCCCTTTATTTATTACAACGGCTTGTCGCACGGTGTTGGCTCTAACGATTTGGGGCTAGATCGCGGGCGCTTGGCTGACACCCACCTTGTCACCCTCGATCGGGTGGGTAAAAAAGTTTTCCTGACTGCGGTCAACACAAAATATACGGCTCGATCCGACAATGCGGCCGAGCGGCGCGCGGTAGACGAGGCTTTTGCGCAATCAATTATCTGGGGGTTTGAGGTCGCTGAGCAGTCAGAGGGCATGACCTTGATTGACCTCACTGACTTTGCATTGAGCGACGCGACGGATCTGTCGCGACTCCTAGCCGCCAGAGGCGAGGGTAGTTATACGATTGACAGCTCGCGCTCGGCTATCCATGCGCCCAAGACAAAGTCATTTCCTGACAACACAGAAATCGATGCAAGGCTAACCTACGCGGGTAACCCTAAGGGTTCAATTTTGCGCACAGTTGCTCCCGACGCCAGCGCCATTACCGTTCACAGTCATCACTCTTTCGTGCGACTCCCCGATGACGGTTACGAACCGCTCCCGTTTGATCCACGGGCGGGCTACATCGATAGCGGTGAGGACAGTTTGGTTTATGACTACGCCAGCCCTATTGATGCGCCCATAAAATCTGCCTTTGCGCGACGACATCGGCTAGAGAAAGTCGATCCCAATGCAGCGTTCAGCGAAGCGGTAGAGCCCATTATTTATTGGGTAGATCCAGGTGCGCCCGAGCCGGTAAAGACCGCACTTATCGAAGGGGCACTATGGTGGAATCAGGCCTTTGAGGCTGCTGGCTATATCAACGGTTTTCAGGTCAAGGTGTTGCCCGAGGATGTGGATCCTATGGATGTGCGATACAACGTCATTCAATGGGTTCACCGATCTACCCGAGGCTGGTCTTATGGCTCAAGCGTTCGCGACCCTCGAACGCAGGAAATCCTTAAAGGTCATGTCACGTTAGGTTCCTTGCGTGTGAGGCAAGACTACCTAATTGCAGAGGGTCTTATTGCGCCTTACGGTGACGATGATTCGATCGACGAAGCCAAAGAAAAGCTCAGCGAGTTCGCGTTGGCGAGGATACGACAGCTCTCCGCACATGAAGTGGGCCATACCCTTGGTATCGCTCACAATTTCGCAGCCAGCGCAGATGGCCGCGCCTCGGTCATGGATTATCCGCATCCGCTTGTCACACTCGATGATAGTGGTGAGGTCGTTCTTGAGGGCGCCTACGACGTCGGCATTGGTGACTGGGACAAGCGTGCGGTTATCTGGGGTTATCAGGATTTTCCCGACGGCACGTCAGCGCAAGCGGGTCGCGAGGCCGTTATGCGTGAAACTCTGGCGTCAGGCCTACGCTACGTCGCCGATGAGCATGCACGCATTGGTAATCGATCGTCAGCCGGGCCTGTTCATCCAGCGGGCAGCTTATGGGATAACGGTAGCGACCCTGTCGCGGAACTCAACCGATTGATGGCTTTGCGAGAAGTCGTGTTGGCGAACTTCTCCGAGCGCGCAATACAACCAGGGCGTGCCATGGCAACACTCGAGGATGTCTTGGTTCCCGCCTATCTCATGCACCGTTACCAGGTTGAGGCCGCAGCCACCGTGCTGGGCGGTCAGACATTTACCTACGCCATGCGTGGCGACGGACAGACGACGATGCAGCGGGTATCTGCAAAAGAGCAGCGAGCGGCACTGTCAGCAATGCTCGCGACTCTGGAGCCCGAGGCTCTGGCGCTATCCGATACGGTGGTGTCATTGATTCCCCCGCGGCCCCCGCAGTCCGGAGTGAGCCGTGAACTTTTCCCTCGTCACACAGGCTATGTCTTCGATCCCATGGCCGCCGCGGGAACGGCGGCTAAGATCACGCTTGCACAGCTACTGGACCACAAGCGCGCGGCGCGTATGAATAGCCAGCAATTGGCTGATCCGGGGCTGCCAAGCTTCGCTGACATGCTTTCTATTGTGATCAACGATCGATGGCCCGAGGCACGCGATGCTCGCCTGGTCGCCATCGAGCGAATGGTGCAGGTGTTGCTCGTTGACCAGCTCGCGTCGTTGCTTGCGCACAAAGCGGCCGCACCTCAGGTACGTGCCGATGCACTCGATGCCTTGCTGAAGATTCAAAAGCGAGCTGAGCGCACCCGGGACCGATCGCTCGCGGGAAATGCTCATATGCAATTTATCGCGCGCCGCATTGCGTCTCATCTTGACGACCCCGCTGTCTTTGAGGGGGGGAATTTAACGGTGCCGCCCGGGTCGCCAATCTGAGTTGGCTGGTGCAATAGATGGGTGAGTGAGCTGACTCGTCATCGCCTTATTAAGACGGCTGTTGCCTTGCATCGCTGACGTGGCGCTTGGTGTTCGCTGTATTCGAGTCCATAAATGACCATGCCCTCTCGAACGAGAGGGCATGACACGGTAGTGATTGAGTAAGCTGGTAAAGCGTTATTCAGCAGCGTCGGTTGGGAACTGCTCTCTTAGCACTCGCTTTAGGATCTTTCCACTCGGGTTACGTGGAATGACATCGATGAACTCGACCGCCTTGGGCTGCTTGAACTTGGCGAGTTTGCCCTGACAGAATTCGAGAATCTCGTCGCCGGTCAAGGCGTCATCACTCCTTACCACCACCGCAAGCGGTGACTCTCCCCACTTTGCGCTGTTCTGACCAATAACGCCGGCTTCGCTGATCCCCGGATGGCTTTGAAGCACACCCTCGATCTCCGCTGGATACACGTTCTCGCCACCCGAAATAATCATGTCTTTGATGCGGTCCTGGATGGCGAAGAAACCCTCATCGTCCATAACACCCACGTCACCTGTGCGCAGCCAGCCATTCACGAGCGTCTCGGCAGTAGCATCGGGTCGATTCCAGTATTCACGCATGATGTGTTTGCCGCGCACCAGCATCTCACCGGCTTCACCGATGGGTAACTCATTTCCGTGCTCATCAGCCACCATGACCTCAGTAAAGAAGAAGGGCTTTCCGCAGGACTCCGGCTTGCGCACCGCATTTTCTGTATCCATCAGGCAGGCAGGGCCACAGGTCTCAGTGAGGCCATAAACCTGCGTAATATCGATGCCCATCTCTTGGTATCGCTGCGTCAGGGCAACGGGTACAGGTGCCGCGCCTGTCATGAAGGAACGTACGCTCGACCAGTCGTAATTTTCAAAGTTAGGTACCTGGACCATGAAATTCAGCATCGCAGGCACCATCAAGCCACTCGTGATCTTCTCGCGCTGTACGCATTCCCATGCCGCGACCGGGTCAAAGCTCCGCATAACGTAGGTCGTTGCACCGTGGTAGGCGTTAATCGTGAGTGGGGTTAGCGCACCCACGTGGAACATGGGCAGGCAGGCAATATACCGCTCCCCTGACTGATAATCCGCGGTCGCGTGAATGGTGAATACGCCCCACATGGCCGTCGTATGGGTATGAACTACACCCTTGGGCAAGCCCGTCGTACCCGACGTGTACATGATGTAGAGCATGTCGTCGTCTTCGGCGCCGCACTCGGGTTCTACGACACTCGACGCGGCACAGTAGGCGTCGTAGGAGGTTGCAAAGGGCTGACAGGCGTCGTCCGAGGCTCCACCCAGCACATGCAGCCATTGGTTGATGTCCGTTTTATCGCCGCGGCTCTCAAGGTCGGCCACAGTCGCTGCGAAGTCGTTATCGAAGATCAAGGTCTTCACGCCCGAGTCTTTCAAAATAAATTCAAGTTCGTCTGCGACCAAGCGCCAGTTGAGCGGAACAACCACGCCGCCCACTTTGCCAATAGCGAAGAAAGATTCCATGAACTCAACCGAGTTCATCAGCAATAGGCCAACGCGATCCCCCTTTTGCAGTCCTTTTGCTTTGAGTGCATTGGCGAGGCGGTTGGATCGCTCGTTCAATTCTTTGAAGGTGTAACGGCGACTGCCATCGCTTTCAACGTAGGCCTCGCGGTCGGGATTGAGGTGAGCTCTTTTTGTCAGTAACAGGCCGATGTTGGTCTTCATAGTTATACCTCTTATGTGCTTATTTTTTGCCGTCTCTGCATTATTGTTTTGTTGAGACTTGAGAATGACAAAACTTTCGTCGGATTTCCCACTAAATTCAAGTTTCCAGCCAAACTATTGGCTCTGACCAGGACCAAAAATTGGTCTCGGACATCGCCTAGGCCCCAATGCAGGGAATAAGGTGGGTCAGTAACGTCAAAAGTTATCACTTTGTCGTACAACACCTACTTCTCGCCACCTGAATGTGGTAAAAAGCGCGCGCATTGAAAGGGGGTGTCCGCCACAGGCGTTTGATTCCCTGAGTAGAAATGAGGTTTTGGCGTCGTAGCAGCACAAAAGGACATGGGCTGTGCCGACATGATGCGCCGACGAAATAGCGGCGCGTCACTCGATTTAACGCAAACGACTGGAAGAAGAGAACAATGTCTGCTGACTTATCCCTGTACCGTAACATCGGTATCTTCGCGCACGTAGACGCGGGTAAAACCACGACGACTGAGCGCATCTTGAAACTCACCGGTAAGATCCACAAGACGGGTGAAGTACACGATGGTGCGGCTACCACAGACTTCATGGAACAGGAGCAGGAGCGCGGCATTACGATTCAGTCAGCTGCGACCACATGCTTCTGGAAAGACCATCGCATGAATATCATCGATACGCCCGGACACGTGGATTTCACGGTCGAGGTGTACCGTTCTTTGAAGGTTCTTGATGGCGGTGTGGGCGTTTTCTGTGGTTCTGGTGGTGTAGAGCCGCAGTCAGAGACCAACTGGCGCTACGCCAACGAGTCAGAAGTTGCTCGTTTGATCTTCGTCAACAAGCTCGACCGCCTCGGTGCCGATTTTTATCGTGTGGTCGATCAGGTGCGAAATGTACTCGCTGCAAACCCACTAGTCATGACACTGCCTATTGGTCGTGAGGATGATTTTGTGGGCGTCGTCGACGTACTTACCAAGAAGGCTTATGTCTGGGACGATTCAGGTCTGCCAGAGAACTACGAAGTGGTCGATGTGCCTGCTGATATGGTGGATGACGTCGAGAGCTATCACGAGCAGCTCATCGAAGCCGCTGTTGAGATGGATGACGACCTGATGATGGAATACATGGAAGGCGAGATGCCCTCCATCGAAGACGTCAAGCGTTGTATCCGCGAAGGCACGCGCACCATGCACTTCTTCCCAACATTCTGCGGAAGTGCATTTAAAAACAAAGGAATTCAGTTAGTACTCGACGCGGTTGTCGATTACCTGCCCAGTCCTACTGAAGTTGATCCCCAGCCGCTGACTGATGAGGAAGGCGAGCCTACGGGTGAGGTTGCCAAGGTCGACGTGGCGGAGCCATTGCGCGCGCTTGCGTTCAAGATCATGGACGATCGCTTCGGTGCTCTGACCTTTATCCGTGTTTACTCAGGCATGATGAAGAAAGGCGACACCATCCTCAATTCGGCTACGGGTAAAACCGAGCGCATTGGCCGAATGGTGGAAATGCACGCGGATGACAGAACGGAAATCGACGTAGCGCAAGCGGGCGACATCTTTGCTTGTATCGGCATGAAGAACGTTCAGACAGGACACACACTGTGTTCTACTGATTCACCTTGCACGCTCGAAGCCATGGTTTTCCCGGATCCGGTAATTTCGATTGCAGTGGCACCCAAGGACAAGGGTGGTTCTGAGAAGATGGGTATTGCGATCGGCAAGATGATTGCAGAGGATCCCTCGTTCCGCGTCGAGACTGACGAAGACTCAGGTGAGACCATCTTGAAGGGTATGGGTGAGCTTCACCTGGATATCAAGATCGATATTCTGCGCCGTACCTACGGTGTTGAGCTCGAGGTTGGTCAGCCGCAGGTAGCGTACCGTGAGACCATCACTCAGGCGATCGAAGACAGCTACACGCACAAGAAACAGTCGGGTGGTTCAGGTCAGTTCGGTAAGATCGACTACCGCATCACACCCGGACAGCCCGGTGATGGCTATGTCTTCACTTCGAGTGTTGTTGGCGGAAACGTACCGAAGGAATTCTTCCCAGCCATTGAGAAGGGCTTCCAGGTCATGATGGAAGAGGGTCCATTGGCAGGCTTCCCCGTTTTGGATGTTGCGGTTGAACTCTATGACGGCGGCTTCCACGCGGTTGACTCGTCGGCTATTGCCTTCGAGTTAGCGGCCAAAGGCGCATTCCGTCAGAGTATGCCTAAAGCTGGACCGCAGCTGATCGAGCCGATCATGAAGGTTGATGTGTTTACGCCAGACGATCACGTGGGTGATGTCATTGGCGATTTGAACCGTCGCCGCGGCATGATCAAGGATCAGGAAGCAGGTACAACGGGTGTTCGCGTCAAAGCAGACGTGCCGCTGGCAGAGATGTTTGGCTACATCGGTTCGCTTCGTACGATGACATCAGGTCGTGGCCAGTTCTCCATGGAGTTCTCACACTACTTGCCTTGCCCAGCGAGCGTCGCAACGACGGTCATCGAAGAGGCCAAAGCACGTAAGGAAGCGAAGGCTAAGTAAGCTAAGCGCTCTGTTGAAGAAGCCCCGCCAAAGCGGGGCTTTTTTTTACCTCGGGCTTTACATCGACAGGTCATCCAGAGAGAGTAAGTGCCAATTCGAATAATAAGCTCTGGGAGATTAATCATGTTTGCTAAGTATGGACCTGTGGTTTTTGGTATTCCGCTTCTTATTTTAGGTGTGCTCTGGGTATTTGCCCCTGCGATGGCCGCGGCCAATCTCAGCAGTGAACTGCTCACCGGTGCAGCACTGACAACGCAAATTGGCGACAGTGCCGCTTTCTTTCTGGGCAGCGGCTTCTTACTTATTATGGGTGGGCTAAAGCGCGACGCCACTATGATCCTGATTGGCGGGTCACTGGTGGGTCTGGTTGCACCGGCCAGAATCATCGCAGCTCTGGTTCACGGTGGTGACATGACGATTGAACCTATCGTTGTTGAGATACTGACACTGATCGTCGCCTACGTAGCGGCTAAGCAAATCAAGAATGAAGCGAGTGCCTAAGTCATGTTGATGCTAACGCTCGGTGTGCTGCTTTGGTCAGTTGCCCACCTGTTTAAGCGCCTCGCACCTGCGGTACGGGAAGGCATGGGTGACCTGGGGAAGCTAGTTGTGACAGTTGCCCTTATCGGGAGTCTGGTCATGATGATTTCCGGCTACCAAGACGCAAGCGGCCCGGTGTGGTGGGGGCGACAACCGTTCTGGGTCTCCATTAGTAATGTATTGATGCTGCTGGCTTTTTACCTAATGGTCGCTTCATCGATGAAAGTAGGCATCACCTCAAAGGTGCGCCATCCCCAGCTAACGGCTATCAAAGCATGGAGTGTGTCGCACTTGTTGGTGAACGGAGACTTACCTTCAATCATTCTCTTTGGCGGACTGTTAGCTTGGGCTGTGGTCAGCGTGATTGTGATCAACCGTCAAGACGGCAAGGACGCCTTGGTAGCGACGGATACCAGTTGGGTAAAAGAAGCGCTCGCCAGTGCTGTGACCGTTGGTTTGTATGGAGCGGTAGCTCACGCCCACGCCTATCTTGGATATCCGGTGCACGGCTGAAGCATGGCGTATCAGCTGGCCAGTGCAGATATTGCGCATGCGCTCGATGCATTGGCTAGCGATCATGAGCGTATAGCCCGCGCACTTGCGCAAGTGGGGTATCCCGAGGAGCGTAGGCGCGATCATTCGTTTGCTACATTGGCGCGGATTATTGTCGGTCAGCAGGTGAGCGTTGCTGCTGCAGCATCTATTACACGCAAGTTAGTCGATACCTTGGGCGGTGACCTGACTGCGGCATCCGTACTGAACAGTCCTGAAGAAGACTTGCGCGGCGCTGGATTGTCTCGGCAGAAGGTGGGTTATATGCAGTCATTGGCCACTGCCGAGGCCTCTGGGCAGCTGTCCCTGACAACGCTGCCCACACTTTCCGATGATGAGGCAACGGCCGCTATCACAGCCATCAAGGGGTTTGGTGAGTGGTCAGCACACATGTATCTCATGTTTTCTTTGGGTCGACCGGATATTTGGCCGGTGGGTGACTTGGCGGTTAGAGAGGGATTCAAGCGAATCCAAGGCCTAGAGGATCGTCCCACAGCCGCTCAGTTAAAGCCTTTGGGAGAGCCGTATCGTCCCTATCGAAGTGCGTTGGCAATGTTGTGCTGGCGATTTTGTACGGCGGAGCCCTTGTGAACGAATTCTCGGATTCTGATCACCAGTTTATGGCGCTTGCTATGGAGGAAGCGGAGCGGGCCGCCTCTCTCGGTGAAGTGCCCGTGGGTGCTGTCGTTGTGCTTGACGGCGAGATCATTGCACTCGAGTGCAATCGTCAAATCACGCTTAACGACCCATCTGCGCACGCTGAAGTTCTGGCTCTGAGAAAGGCGGGCCAGATGCTCGATAATTATCGACTCCCTGATTGCGAGCTTTTCGTGACGTTGGAGCCGTGCACGATGTGCTGCGGCACCTTGGTACATGCCCGCGTGAAACGTTTGGTGTTTGCGACGACTGAGCCCAAGGCCGGCGCCGTGACTAGTACGAGCAGCGCGTTGAATAATCCTGCGCTCAACCATCGTGTGATGTGGCAGCAGGGCCTGATGGCAGAGGAGAGCGCGCAACTGTTACGCGACTTCTTCAAGTCGCGCCGGGATTCAAAGGCTTAGCGGGTTCCAGCGGAGTAGCTCGCTGGCTTTTGCGGTCAGGGTCTTTAAGTCGAGGGGCGGCGCGACGCCTTTGTTAGGAATGTCCTGAAGTTGCAAGGTCGCGAAGTAATGACGAATGTTATCCACGTAGGTGACGGCCTCCTCACCACGCGCAAAGCCATGCCGGAGATGAGGGTATATGGCGGGGTTTTGAAGGTCAGGTAAGTGCTTGCGTACGTCCTGCCATAGGTGTGGGTCTCCTCCGTTGCCTTCGGTCAGTCGTCGCGCTTCCTCCAGATGCGCCATGCCCACGTTATAGGCCGCGAGGGCCATCCAGGTTCTATCAGGATCATCAATATCGTTGGGCAGTCGCCGAAGCAAACTTCGTAAAAACCGCGCACCACCCCGCAGGCTTTGCTCTGGGTCCAGCCGGTTCTTGACACCCATCTCGCGCGCGGTCGGCCGTGTCAGCATCATCATGCCTCTCACGCCTGTGGGCGATTTTGCTTTCGGGTTCCAATGTGATTCCTGATAGCTGATAGCGGCGAGTAAACGCCAGTCGAGTCGGAATTCCTCGGCCACGCGTTCAATGAGTGGCCGCCACTCGGGTAGGTTGGTTTCCACGGCCCGCTGAAACGTGAATGACTCGATTCTCGACGCATTGGCAACGTTCCCAAAATACGCTTCTTTCATGCGCTCGAGTGTGCCGTCCTCGATCGCCACCGTCAGAAACTCATCGGCTTCGCTGCGCCACTCACTGGAGCGGGGATCGCTACCCAAGTACCACACGGTGTTCAGAGTCTCTTGCAACTGAAACGCCTCGGCCACTCTTGGATACAGCCGCTGTTGCATTGAGAACTCGCTCGAGTCCAGCAGTGCAACTTGCGCCTCTTCATTGTCGATCGCTTTTAAGACTGCGCTGGATTCCGCGGTTTCCAGAACACGCCAACGAATCTCGGGATTCAATTCCTGCAAGGAGGTGAGCCGCATCGCGTGCTGACTGCCTTGAAGGATGACGATGTCGAGATCAGACAGATCATCGATGCTGCGAGGTCGGTACTGACCCGCCTTGTAGACCACGACTGGGTGTTGCTCGAGGTAGGATTGCGTGGATTCGAAGAGTAAGTTTCGCTCCGACGATTCGGTGAGGCCTGCAGCGGCAATATGCGCTTCTCCGCGCTGGAGCGTTTCAAATACCTCTTCCAAGGTAAAGGCGACTTTGACTCTCAGACGCATATCCTGAGACTCAGCAAAAGCGCGAACCAGCTCATACTCAAATCCTGCAGGTTCATCAGCTCCGAGGTAATAGGTGGTAGGGCCGTTGCGCGTTACAACAACCAGTTCACCATCAGGCTGAAGATTCCCTAGGACCGACGGATCGGTGCAGCCAGCTAGCCCGAGTAATGCCGTGAAAAGCAGACGTCTCATGGACTCAGTGTAGCTCAGATCTGCATGTTGAACATTCACCCAGCGGCGTTCGCACGGTATGATACGCGCGATCTCTTTTAGGACGTGCTCATGCTGCTTTTGCCCGGATCCGTCGCGCTGTCCGCGCCGCGTTTTTCCCGCTTATCTGCACAGATAAACGAACTTGATCCTACGCTCACATTGAAGAGAGCGTTCTTCATTTATGCAGTCGATGTAGCAGGTGATGTTGACGGCAATACGTTGTCCGCACTTCTTCAGCCAGGGACAAGTTCCGAGCCTTGCGGCGATGAACTTGGTGAGCGGGAAGTCGTGGTTGTGGCGCCTCGCTTCGGTACGATCTCGCCGTGGGCGAGCAAGGCCACCAACATTGCGCAGAACTGCGGCTTCGAGGGCGTTAAGCGGATTGAGCGCGCAGTTGTTTACGTTCTTGCAGGTTTACATGAATCGCAGCACGCCGCGCAGGCAAAGGCGTTATTGCACGACCGTATGGTCGAGGTGGCCTTAGATTCCATAGAGCAAATAGCGGGTCTCTTCACCGACATTGAACCGAGGGCACTCTCCACCGTGCCGGTGATCGACGAGGGTCGTGCAGCGCTGGTCACGGCAAATGCATCGTTGGGGCTGGCACTGGCGGAAGACGAAATCGATTATTTGGTGGATGCATTCACGGAACTCGGTCGAGACCCCTCGGATACCGAGTTGATGATGTTTGCTCAGGCCAACTCCGAGCATTGCCGGCACAAGATCTTCAACGCGTCATGGACCATTGATGGTGTCGACCAGCCTTGGTCGCTGTTCGGCATGATCAAGAACACCTACCAGCAAGGTGGAGAGAACGTCCTCTCCGCGTATGCCGACAATGCGGCAGTGGTGTCGGGCCATACGGCCGGGCGTTTCTACCCAGAACCTGCGTCTCAAACCTGGTCCTATCACAACGAGTCCATTGCGCTACTGATGAAGGTGGAGACACATAATCATCCAACCGCGATCGCACCTTTCGCAGGTGCAGGGACAGGTTCAGGGGGTGAGATTCGTGACGAAGGAGCTGTAGGGCGCGGTTCTCGACCAAAGGCCGGTCTCTGCGGATTTACGGTGTCACATCTGAACTTACCGCAACATCCCCGCCCGTGGGAGTTGGATTACGGAAAGCCCGATCGCATTGTGACGCCACTTCAAATCATGACGGATGGTCCGCTTGGCGCCGCAGCGTTTAACAACGAGTTTGGCCGGCCCAATTTGGGCGGTTACTTCCGGACCTTCGAGGTGGCGACCAGCGAAGGTGTGCGTGGCTACCACAAGCCCATCATGATTGCGGGGGGCTTCGGAAACATCAAAGTCGAGCACGTTGACAAGCCACCCTTTTCAGCCGGCGCCAAACTCATCGTACTTGGCGGGCCAGCCATGTTAATTGGCCTAGGTGGTGGTGCTGCTTCATCAATGGCAAGTGGCGCTAGTACGGAGGATCTCGACTTTGCCTCGGTGCAGCGTCAGAACCCGGAAATTCAGCGTCGATGCCAAGAAGTCATTGACCGATGCTGGGAGCGCGGTAATGAAAACCCCATTGCCTTCATCCACGACGTGGGTGCAGGTGGCTTGAGTAATGCCTTTCCCGAGCTCGTAAAAGATGGCGGCTGTGGTGGCGACTTCCAGATTCGCTCTGTGCCCAGTGATGAAAAGGGTATGAGCCCCTTGGAAATTTGGTGCAATGAGTCGCAAGAGCGCTATGTGATGGCGGTAAATCCAGAGGATCTGCCAACGTTCGAAGCCATTTGTCGGCGAGAGCGCTGTCCCTTTGCGGTCGTCGGGGAAGCAACGGATGAGCAACACCTGCGTCTCGGTGACACCCTGTTTGACAACAATCCTGTGGACCTCCCCCTATCGCTGCTTTTTGGTAAGCCGCCGAAGATGCATCGGACTGCGAGTCGCGTTGCACCCCCAGCTGATGAGTTCACGGGCACGGTGCCCATTGCAGATGCGCTTGAGCGCGTTCTGACCTTCCCAGCGGTGGGAAGTAAAAGTTTCTTAATAACCATTGGTGACCGTTCAGTCACCGGTACAGTGGCCCGAGATCAGATGGTGGGTCCATGGCAGGTGCCGGTCGCCGATGTAGCCGTCACCACCGCATCACTCGACACCCACTTGGGCGAAGCGATGAGCATGGGCGAGCGAACACCTGTAGCAACGCTCAATGGCCCAGCCTCCGCGCGTCTGGCTGTGGCAGAGGCGATTACGAACCTACTAGCGGCGCCAGTGAAAAGCTTGGAAGACATCAAGCTGTCGGCAAACTGGATGTGCGCTGCCGGTTATCTCGGCGACGATGCCATCCTCTATGACACGGTCAAAGCCGTGGGTCTCGAATTCTGTCCTGAGCTTGGGATGACTATCCCTGTGGGTAAAGATTCGATGTCAATGCGAACTCAGTGGGATGAGGGCGGTGCCTCAAAGAGCGTTACGGCACCGGTATCGCTCATTGTCTCTGCCTTTGCGCCCGTGGGAGATGCCCGACAAACATTGACGCCTGAGTTACATCGCGATGAGGCGACCACACTTCTCTTAATTGATTTGGGTGGTGGAAAGAACCGACTTGGCGGATCGGTGCTCGCGCAAACGTTTGGGAAAATCGGGTCGGACGTACCCGATGTCGCGGCCAGTGATGTTAAGGCTCTGTTTAATGCGATGAACGATCTCAAAGCGGCTGATGCAGTACTCGCTTATCACGACCGGTCGGATGGTGGTGCTCTCGTGACGCTACTGGAGATGGCATTTGCAGGCCGGTGTGGTCTGAACGTGGAAATTGACTGCGCGCCGGAGCAGGCACCTTCGACGCTGTTTAACGAAGAAGTCGGTGTGGTTTTGCAGGTGGCGGATGCGCGACTCGATGAGGTGCGTGGTGTGTTGGCATCGCACGGCCTTGAAGCGGCTGCGTCAGTGATTGCGAAACCTCGGCTAGATGAGCGCATTGTCGTGAATACCCCGACATTTGAGTTGATCGACAGTCGCCGCGGCGCGCTTCAACAACTCTGGGCTCAGAACTCGCATGCGATTCAGCGCGAGCGAGATAATGCTGACTGCGCTGACCAAGAGTTCGATCAGATCTGCCAGGACGATCCGGGTCTTTCCGCGCAGCTCAGTTTCGACATTAACACTGATGTCGCGGCGCCCATGATAGCGACCGGCGTTCGACCAAAAATTGCGATCCTGCGCGAGCAGGGGGTGAATGGACAGGCGGAGATGGCGGCAGCCTTCCACAGAGCGGGCTTTGAAGCCGTGGATGTCCACATGTCGGACCTCAAGACCGGTCGGCGGAATTTATCTGACTTTAAGGGATTGGCTGCTTGCGGCGGGTTCTCCTACGGTGATGTTCTCGGTGCCGGCGAGGGATGGGCCAAAGGCGTGCTTTTTGACTCAGCGATGAGCGACCAATTTCAGGCCTTTTTTGAGCGATCGGATAGCTTTGCATTGGGAGTCTGTAACGGTTGCCAGATGCTATCGGCGCTCGCGCCGCTGATCCCTGGCACCGATCATTGGCCCCGTTTTGCTCGCAACTTGTCCGAGCAATACGAGGCCCGTCTGGTCCGCGTGCGTGTCGAGAAGTCGGCTTCAGTGCTATTCAGCGATATGGCGGGATCAGAGTTACCCATCGTGGTTGCTCATGGCGAAGGTCGAGCTCAATTTGCTGCCGATGACAGCGTGTCTAATCTTGAGGCCTCGAATCGCGTCGCTTTACGGTACGTCGACAATCATGGAGAGACGGCTTCGCTGTTCCCGGCAAACCCGAATGGATCACCTAATGGCATTACAGGTATCTGTAACGCCGATGGACGCATCAACATCATGATGCCGCACCCTGAGCGCGTCTTCCGAAGTGTGCAAATGTCATGGGCACCGAGTGACTGGCCCGAGGATTCGGGCTGGATGCGGCTATTCCGCAATGCACGGGTGTGGGTGAATTAACAAAGAATGCCAATAGCCTTGGCGGGTGCTACAAGCTACACTTCGCGCCTTTCTGGGATCTTGCAGTTGTGCACTCGTCTGATGGAGCTTGAATGCTAAATCGCTACCCATTGTGGAAAAATTTGTTCATCACCCTAATCGTGGCGATGGGCTTCTACTATGCGGCCCCAAATCTGTACGCGCCTGATCCTGCGTTGCAAATTGGCGGGTCCAGCGGTGCGCAGGGCATCAATGAGCGCCTTATGGAACGTGCTAGCGAGGCTCTCTCGGAAGCCGGCATTGGGCACTTTGGTGAGGAAGTTCAAGACTCGGGCAAGACGGGACTTATTCGCCTAGAAAGTCGAGAGCAGCAACTAAAGGCACAAGCTGTTTTGCAGCGAGCATTGGGAGATGGGTACATCGTTGCCCTCAACCTGGCGCCCACCACACCGGATTGGCTTGTCAGTGGTGGTGCTCAGCCCATGAAGCTCGGCCTCGATTTGAGCGGTGGTGTTCACTTCAAGCTCGAGGTTGATGTCGATGCGGCAACCGACCGTAAGCTTGAGCAGTACGAAAACGGCATCAAGCGCCGATTACGCGAGGAACGTATTCGCGGGCGGATAGCGCTTGAGGGGACTCGAATAGGGATGACCTTCCGCTCTGTGGAAGACCGCGAGGCGGCGAGGGCTGAAGTCAGAGATCTCTACCCCGAACTGCTGCTTGATCGCGTCGATGAGGATATGCCGCAGCTATTTGCTGAGGTGACGGAGACGACAATTGCCGAAGTAGTTGAGTACGCAGTGGCACAGAACCTCACCACGTTACGGAATCGAGTCAATGAGCTCGGTGTATCAGAGCCCCTCGTTCAACGGCAGGGAAAGAATCGTATCGTCGTAGAGCTGCCGGGTATTCAGGACACGGCTGAAGCCAAGCGTATTCTCGGCAAAGTGGCGAACCTCGAATTTCGTCTCGTTGCGGAGGCAAATGCTCCTATCTCTGAGCGCCAGCGCTTTGATTACCGCGGTGAAACACGGCAGGGAATGACCGAGTGGCTGGAGCGGGACATCATCATCACCGGTGAGCGAGTGTCGAATGCTGCAGCGAGTTTTGATCAGAATGGACAGCCTAATGTGCAGATAACCCTCGACGGTGAGGGTGGCATGCTGATGTCCCGTGCGACTCGCGCGAACGTGAAGCGGCGCATGGGTGTTCTCTTCATCGAACGAAAGTACCGCACGCGTTACGAGACTGATGAGAACGGTGAGACGGTGGTAATTCGTGATCCCTACGACGAGAAAAAGGTACTGACAGCGCCTGTCATCCAGTCAGCCTTGGGTGCGCAATTCCAGATCACGGGGCTGGACAGTCCTGCTGAGTCGTCGGAGCTTGCTTTGATGCTGCGTGCTGGTGCGCTTGCGGCACCCATAAGCTTCGTTGAGGAGCGAACGGTAGGGCCTTCACTGGGCGCTGAAAACATCGAGCTGGGCGTGAAGTCGCTGCAGCTTGGATTGGCGTTAGTGGTCCTGTTCATGATGGTTTACTACCGGATCTTCGGTGTTATTGCCGTCGTTGCATTGACGGCAAACCTCGTTCTACTAGTCGCAGTGATGTCGCTCTTGAGCGCGACGCTGACCTTGCCCGGTATCGCCGGAATCGTACTGACGGTGGGTATGGCGGTTGATGCGAACGTACTGATTTTTGCGCGTATTCGTGAGGAGCTTGCGGCTGGAACTTCTAATCAGCTGGCCATCCACAGCGGCTTTGAGCGTGCTGTGACCACCATTTTGGATGCCAATATCACGACGCTTATTGTCGCGATCATCCTCTACGCCGTCGGGACCGGGCCCATCAAGGGGTTTGCCGTCACGTTATCGGTAGGGATTATCACTTCGATGTTTACCGCAATCATGGGAACCCGAGCCTTGGTTAACCTAAGTTACGGTGGTCGACGTGTGGAGCGTTTGAGTATTGGTCGGGTAAGAATGAAAGCCGATGCGGCTTCGAAGGAGGCCACGGCATGAAGCCTATCGCGTTCATGAAAGGCCGCTTCGTTGCCGCGGCAATCTCAGGAGTGTTATTGCTCGCTACGGTGGTTTCGCTGTCTTTACAGCAACTCAACTGGGGATTGGACTTCACAGGCGGCACGCTGATTGAGCTCAATTATGATTCGAGCGCAGACCTTGGCGATATTCGTGATCAGCTCGTTGGCGGTGGCTACGAGGGTGCAATGGTGGTCAGTTTTGGCACTGATCGCGATGTATTAGTTCGGCTACCCATTAGCTACTCCGATGCCGAAGGCGCCCGAATGGTTGAGGTCTTGCGGGGTGCTACATCGCAAGAAATTACGATGCAGCGCATGGAATTTGTCGGACCACAGGTGGGTGATGAACTGCGTGAGCAGGGTGGGCTGGCCATGCTGTTGGCGCTCGGGTTGGTGTTGATCTACGTCGGGTTCCGTTTCCAGATTAAGTTTGCCATGGGCGCTGTGATAGCGCTCGCGCACGACGTGCTGATCATTCTCGGGTTTTTCTCGATTACGCGACTTGAATTCGATCTGTCTGTTTTGGCGGCCATTCTTGCCGTGATCGGGTACTCACTCAACGACACCATTGTTGTGTCGGATCGCATTCGAGAGAATCTGCGAAAGATCCGTAAGATGGAGCCTCTTGGCGTGATCGATGTATCACTCAATGAGACGCTGGGGCGTACCTTGGTCACCTCGTTAACCACCATGTTGGTACTAACGTCTTTGGCGGTTCTCGGCGGTGACATGATCTTCGGTTTTGCCATTGCCTTACTCGTCGGTGTAACGATAGGAACGTACTCGTCGATTTATGTGGCATCCACATCGCTGTTGGCTTTGGGTGTTACCAAAGAAGACGTAGCAATACCGGTCAAAGAGGGTGAGGACCAGGAAGCGCTGACACCCTAAAAGTGCCAGCACAATGTGGATTAGCAGGTGTTAGCGGATAGCGGCAGCTAGTTGTTTGAGCAGCCGTGGATTGGCGCAGATAATATCGCCGCCATCGAGCACGTTGTCGCTGCCTTTAAAATCAGTCACGAGTCCGCCTGACTCCCTGACCAACAGTGTTCCCGCTGCGAGATCCCAGGGTTTGAGGCCTGCTTCCCAGAAGCCATCAAGCCGACCCGCTGCAACATAGGCGAGATCCAGAGCGGCTGCCCCTGCTCGGCGTATGCCCATTGAGTTGCCCGCCACTTCACCCAAGCCTTTGAGGTACCAGTCCATGCGATCTTCTGACTGGCCCAGGAAGGGCGTGCCGGTGCCGATGAGGCACTCTTTAAGATCGGTTCGGTCGGATACCCGGATACGACGACCATTTAACTGAGCACCGCGACCGCGTGAAGCGGTGAATTCTTCCTGCCTTACAGGATCGAGGATGATTGCATGCTCGAGCTTGCCGTTTCGGACACAGGCCATACTGATGCAGTAGTGCGGAATGCCTCGCATAAAGTTACTGGTGCCATCGAGTGGATCGATAATCCAGACAAACTCGGCGTCCTCCGGGCCAGTACGACCACTTTCCTCGCAAATAAAGGCATGGTCTGGATAGGTTTTCTGAAGATTGGTAATCAGTTCCTGTTCTGAGGCGAGATCAACCTCGGTGACGAAATCCGCCTTGCCCTTGGCCTCGAACCGGAGCCGGGTCAGGTCATCTGACGCGCGAGCTATCAAGTTGCCGGCTTTGCGGGCTGCGCGAAGCGCGATATTGACCATTGGTTCCATGATGTTGTCCGGGTATTCGGCGGGAGCGCGATCATAACAAAGAGCGCGCTGAGGCGTTAGGGTTTGATACACTCGCGGCCCTTCAAAATAGGCGTTTTATGAATTCTTCCAACATACAGGTGGTATTGGTCAATCCATCGCACCCAGGGAACATCGGTGCGGTGGCACGCGCCATGAAAAATATGGGCTTGCGGCAGCTGGTGCTAGTGGACCCCCGCAAGTTTCCCGACCCTGAGGCTGAGTGGCGTGCGGCGAGTGCGTTGGACATCATTCAGGCAGCGCGTGTTGTGGAGACATTGGACGAGGCGATTGCGGACAGCCAATTTGTTGTGGGGACTAGCGCTCGAGAGCGGCGGATTCCATGGCCCGTTCAGGATGCGCGCCTCACAGCAAGTCGCATTGTTCAACACTCATCGACCGACAAGGTATCGATTCTATTTGGACGCGAGGACAGTGGGCTTAATAATGATGAGCTGCGTCGCTGTAATTTGCATTGCCACATACCCACTCACCCAGACTACGAGTCACTCAATTTATCAATGGCTGTTCAGATCGTCTGCTATGAGATTCGTATGGCCGAGCTCGAGGGTACGCTGCCTCAAGAAGAAGATGCGCACTGGGAGAATGAATTTGCTACGTCCCAGGACATGGAATATTTCTACGAGCACCTGGAGGAAACCCTGGTCGATCTGGAATTTCTTAACCCGGCAGCGCCGCGGCAGTTGATGACGCGATTGCGGCGGCTCTATAGCCGTGTTCGCCTCGATGAAATGGAAGTCCAGATTTTGAGAGG
>WTJR01000165.1:21167-61358 GCA_011524755.1 Halieaceae bacterium
AAAGTAGCGATAAATAGTCGATACCGATGGCCAAATCCATAATTCTTGACTAAACTAGTCGGGTATTTGAGCTATTGACGTCGTGCGCTGATGAAATTGACCACACGAGGCCGCTATGCGGTGACAGCGATGTTGGATCTCGCCATTCACGGTGGTGAGGATCCTATTACGCTGGCCGATATTTCGGCGCGTCAGGAAATCTCTCTGTCGTATCTCGAGCAACTGTTCTCCAAGCTGCGGCGGGAAGACTTAGTTCGGAGTATCAGAGGTCCGGGCGGTGGCTATCAGCTCGCGAGAGGGTATGACCGAATTTTTGTTGCACAGATTATCGATGCGGTCGATGAATCGATTGACGCAACAAACTGTCAGGGCCGCGGCGACTGTAACCATGGCGAGGTCTGCTTGACTCATCACCTTTGGCAGGATTTGTCAGATCAGATTCACGGTTTTCTGAGTGGCATAAGTTTAGAAGATCTGGTCAACCGTGGCGGTTACCGGAAAGGCAGTTATATGGCGGGTTTGGTTGAGTCTCAGCCACTCACGCTGAGGGATATGTAGACCAAGCGGTCTGAGGAAAATTTTATGGGAAAGGCAGAAGTGATCAACGTGCCAATCTATCTGGACTACCTGTCCACGACACCCGTTGACCCGCGCGTTGTCGAAGCGATGACGCAGTGTCTGTCGATGGATGGTGTGTTCGGAAACCCTGCATCGCGCTCTCACCAGTATGGCTGGAAGGCGGAAGAGGCGATTGAAAATGCTCGCTGTCAGGTTGCTGAGCTGATCAATGCGGATCCTCGGGAGATTGTATGGACGTCAGGTGCCACTGAGTCAGATAACTTGGCGATCAAAGGTGCTGCCCATTTCTATCAGCGCAAAGGCAAGCACATCATCACCTCGAAAATAGAACATAAAGCTGTGCTTGATACCTGTCGTCAGCTCGAACGTGAGGGATTCGAGGTGACTTACCTAGAACCCAACACGGATGGTTTGACTACTCCGGAAATGATTGCGGATGCCATCCGAGAGGACACCAGTGTTGTGAGTGTTATGCACGCTAATAATGAAATTGGTGTTGTAAATGACATCGCAGGCATTGGTGAGGTGTGTCGGGAACGGGGTGTCATCTACCACGTCGATGCTGCGCAGAGCACCGGTAAGCTTCCGCTCGATATGGAGACGATGAAGGTCGACTTACTCTCCATATCAGCGCACAAAATGTACGGTCCTAAGGGTATTGGCGCCCTTTACGTTCGCCGCAAGCCACGCGTTCGAATCGAAGCTCAAATGCACGGTGGCGGTCATGAGCGCGGTATGCGATCGGGTACCCTTGCAACTCACCAGATCGTGGGTCTGGGTGAGGCGGCACGCATTGCGACAGAGGAGATGCAAGCAGAGGGTGAACGTCTGCGTGCGTTGCGTCAGCGATTCTGGGACGCCATCAACGATATCCCCGAGGTTCACATTAACGGTTCCCGCGATCACCGTTTGCCCGGTGCACTGAACGTCAGCTTTGCCTTTGTTGAAGGTGAGTCATTGATTATGTCATTGAAAGACTTGGCGATCTCGAGTGGCTCGGCGTGTACATCGGCCAGTTTGGAACCCTCTTATGTTCTGCGAGCACTGGGGCTCAATGACGAGCTGGCACACAGCTCACTGCGATTCAGTTTCGGTCGTTTTACGACGGAAGACGACGTGGATCGCGCCGCAATCAGTGTCCGCCACGCGGTGGACAAGTTAAGAGAACTGTCACCGCTCTGGGATATGTATCAGGACGGCATTGACCTCGACACAATTGAATGGGCAGCGCACTAATCGGCGTTTAGCGCCCGAAGGAGTAGGTTATGGCTTACAGCGAAAAAGTAATTGATCACTACGAAAATCCACGCAACGTCGGCAAGCTCGATGCCGATAGTGACAACGTGGGCACGGGTATGGTCGGAGCACCAGCCTGTGGCGACGTTATGCGCTTGCAGATTCAGGTGAACGATGAGGGTGTCATCGAAGACGCCAAATTCAAGACCTATGGTTGCGGTTCTGCCATTGCGTCAAGCTCGCTTTTAACCGAGTGGGTCAAGGGCAAGAAGCTTGAGGAGGCCGAGGCGATTAAGAATACAGAGATCGCTCAGGAGTTGGCGCTTCCGCCCGTAAAAATTCACTGCTCAGTGCTAGCGGAAGACGCTATCAAAGCGGCGGTTAAAAACATCCGGGAAAAGCGGGGCGAGTAATGGCCATTAGCGTCACGTCTGCGGCGGCTGAGCATGTCAGTAAACAGCTACAAGCCCGAGGTCGAGGTGAAGGCATCCGAATTGGTGTAAAAACCTCTGGCTGCTCTGGGCTTGCTTATGTCTTGGAGTTTGTCGACGTACAGGATCCAGAGGACACGCTGTTTGAGACGGATGGTGTGCGAGTGTTTGTTGATCCCAAGAGCCTGGTCTATCTCGATGGCACGATTGTCGATTTTGCGAAAGAAGGTCTCAACGAGGGGCTAGAGTTCAGGAATCCAAATGTCGCGGGCGAATGCGGCTGCGGCGAGAGCTTCACTGTCTAAGACGTCATTTAAGAAACGTTTGTGAGGTCACGTGACCAACTATTTTCAGTCCTTTGATCTGACACCGAGCTTTGCCATTGACCAGGCAGCGCTCGAGGCCCGATACGAACAACTCATGGTGCTCTGCCACCCTGACAAGTTTGCAGGCGCGGCAACGTTCGAGCAGCGAGCAGCAGCCAAGCGAGCCGCTGATGTGAATGAAGCCTATGGTGTCTTGCGGCATGCCGTCAGACGAGCAGGACATTTACTTGAATTACACGGTGTCGACCTTCAGGAGCTAGAGCGTCAACCTGCGTCGCCCGATTTTCTCTTTGAGCAAATGATGCTCCGTGAGCGGGTTCAGGATTTCGACTCACTGACCAGCAGTGAAGCAAGCGCATTGGTGTCCGACATCGAATCTGCCTACAGCGAAACGCAAAATGCCTTCGTTGCGCATTATGATCGGGATGATATCAGTGGTGCCTGTGCCAAGTGGGTTGAGTTCCACTTTCAGCAAAAGCTGCTCGATGAGTTAGTCCGGGCGCAACGTCAGGCAGCCTAAGAATCGTGTTACTTCAAATTTCGGAACCCAACAGTACTGATAACACCGCTCGCGAGCGCAAGCGGGGTCTTGGCATCGACCTAGGTACGACCAACAGTCTCGTGGCCACGAAATCGGAGCAGGGCGTAGATGTTATTGCCGACGCCTCCGGCGCAAGACTTGTACCTTCCGTAGTGAACTTCAACGGCGACGTCACGGTCGGTGCGGCGGCACTTGAGTTGGCTGTTTCAGATGTCCGAAACACGGTTCTCTCTGCTAAGCGCTTCATGGGGAGATCTCGCGATGATCTCAGCGAGGCGCAATTACTTGGACTAGCCGCCACCGATGCGCTGGCCTTTGATACGAGCGATGGCCCGAAGACGCCGGTTGAGGTTTCCAGTGAGATCCTGCGTGCGCTAGCAACGCGAGCGCGGGACAGTCTTGAAGAGCAGGAAGAGGGCGTGGTTATTACGGTACCCGCGTATTTCGACGATAGGCAGCGGCAGGCGACACGGCAAGCGGCTGAGCTGGCCGGTCTGAACGTTCTTCGCCTGTTGAACGAACCCACGGCTGCGGCCGTTGCTTATGGACTTGACGAGACAATTGCTGAATCGAGTGTCGTGGCCGTTTACGATCTTGGCGGCGGAACGTTTGATATTTCTATCTTGCGAATGGAGCGCGGTCTTCTTCGGGTATTGGCAACCGGTGGTGACAGCGCTCTTGGTGGTGACGACTTTGACGAAGTCATTGTTAGCTGGATGATTGATCAGTGGGGTCTTGTAGATCTCACTCGCGAACAACAAAGACGACTTACTGTCATGGCAAGAGCGATTAAAGAGCGACTGTCAGACTCATCTGAGGTAGTCATTGAGGCGTCGGGTGAGTTTGTAGATCTTGAAGACCTGCCTGTGACCCGAGAAGTCTTCGCTTCGCTCTCGGAGGGTCTCATCAACAGAACGCTGAGAGCCTGTGATCAGGCGCTTGAAGATGCTGGCGTGACGGAGGTTGCGCATGTGGTGCTGGTGGGTGGCTCAACACGCATGCCCGTCGTGCGTGATGCGGTAGCGAAACATTTTGGTCGCGAGCCACTGTGCTCCATTAACCCCGATGAGGTCGTTGCCTTGGGAGCTGCACTTCAGGCCGATATCTTGGTGGGTAATGGCGATGGTGATGAGGCTTTATTGCTTGATGTGATTCCACTGTCGTTGGGTTTGGAGACCTATGGTGGTTTGATTGAGAAAATCATCCCACGCAACTCCGTTCTGCCACTCGCGAAAGCGCAGGAATTTACGACAGCGAAAGACGGGCAAACCGGTCTCGTCGTCCACGTGCTTCAAGGGGAGCGAGAGCGTGTAGAGGATTGTCGCTCCTTGGCCCGCTTCGAGCTGAACGGCATACCCCCGATGGTCGCTGGTGCAGCCCGTATTTTAGTGACCTTCAAAGTGGACGCCGATGGTTTATTGGAGGTTTCTGCCCGGGAGGAAATTACCGGTACTGAGGCGGTATTGGTCGTAAAACCCTCGTTTGGCCTGAGCGACGACGAGGTAGCTGCCATGTTGCGCGCGAGTCAGACCAATGCGGCCGAGGATATGCAGGCAAGACAACTCAGAGAGGCGAAGGTTGAGGCGGAATCGCTACTTCATGGTTTAGCCGGTGCGCTTGACGCTGATGGTGATCTTCTCAGTGATGAGGAGCGAGCCGACCTCGAAAAAGAGGCGGGAGCGCTGGTGACCGCGCTTCAATCCGACAATACCGATACTATCCGTGCGGTCACTGACCAATTAGGTCAGGCGTCGCTGACGTTTGCTGAACGACGTATGGACCGCAGTATTAAGAGTGCTTTGAGCGGTGTTGCCGTCTCAGAGCTGGAAGCCGAAGACTAGAGACGAGCTCATGCCCCAGATAATTGTTCTTCCTCATCATGAAATATGCCCTGAGGGCGCGGCGGTAGAAGCCAGCAGCGGTGAGAGCGTCTGCGAAGTGCTGTTAGCTAATGACATAGACATCGAGCACGCCTGTGAAATGTCGTGTGCTTGCACGACCTGTCACGTCATCGTCCGGGAGGGATTTGACTCGTTAAACGAGGCAGACGAACTGGAAGAGGACTATCTCGATAAAGCGTGGGGCTTGGAGCCTGAGTCACGATTGTCGTGCCAGGCTATCGTTGGTGACGAGCCGCTCGTCGTTGAAATCCCGAAGTACACAATCAATCACGCCTCAGAGAAGCATTAAAAAGCACACTTTTGTTGCCATGACAGGCTGAGTTAAAGGCCTTATACTCCGCGCCCGACAGCGGGTAGACCCTACAGGGAGCCCGTCGATCATTACTTATTCATCATCAGGAGACATTCATGTCGGTTGAACAAACGCTTTCGATCATCAAGCCCGATGCCGTTGCAAAAAACGTCACAGGTCAAATCAACTCGCGCTTTGAAGCTGCGGGACTGCAGATCGTTGCCCAAAAGATGCTTCGATTGTCTGATGAGCTTGCCGGTGGATTCTACGCCGAGCACAAAGAGCGACCTTTCTATCCCGATCTGGTTGCGTTCATGACTTCAGGTCCCGTTGTTGTTCAGGTCCTCGAGGGAGAGGGTGCCATTCTGAAGAACCGTGAGCTCATGGGTGCCACTAACCCAGCTGAAGCTGATGCAGGAACGATTCGTGCAGACTTTGCAAAGTCAATTGATGCTAACGCTGTTCACGGATCAGATTCACCGGCCTCGGCTGCGCGTGAAATTGCGTACTTCTTCGCTTCCAGCGACCTTTGCAGTCGATAAGTAACAAAGACTGATTCGAATGCCGGACGCGCTCATTGCAACAACCGCTCCGGCCAGCAAGGTCAATCTGCTGGGCATGACACGTGCCCAGCTAGAATCCTTTTTTATCGACATTGGTGAGAAGAAGTTTCGCGCTCAGCAGGTGATGAAATGGATCCACCATCAAGGTGTGCGCGATTTTCAGGAGATGACTAATCTTGGAAAGGCGCTTCGTGATCGACTCTCCCAGACGGCAGAAATCACGCCTCCGATTATCGACAGCCAGCAAGATTCAGCGGATGGGACCCGCAAGTGGGCCATTAAAGTTGCGGGCGGCGCGTTGGTAGAGGCTGTCCTGATCCCCGAGGGAGATCGTGCCACCTTCTGCGTGTCGTCTCAGGTGGGCTGCAGCCTTGATTGCAAGTTTTGCTCCACGGGCAAACAGGGGTTTCAGCGCGATTTAACTGCGGCTGAAATCATTGGACAGGTGTGGTTAGCCATCGACTCCTACGACGGCTGGCAGGCCGGGAAAGGCCGCGTGGTAACCAATGTCGTGATGATGGGCATGGGTGAGCCATTGCTCAATTTTGATAACGTCGTATCGTCTATGGAGCTGATGTGTGACGACCTCGCTTATGGGCTGTCCAAGCGAAAAGTGACGCTGTCTACCTCCGGTGTCGTGCCTGCTTTGGACCAGCTTGCCGACCTGTCTGATGTCAGTTTGGCAATTTCGCTACACGCGCCCAATGATGCCATTCGCGATCAAATTGTTCCCATTAATAAGCGATACCCCATTGCCAAGCTACTGTCCTCGGCGCGTGCCTATATTGATGCGCAGACAGACAAAAAGCGGGTTGTCACTATTGAGTACACCTTACTAGCCGGTGTTAATGATCAAGTTGAGCACGCCCGTGAGCTTGCTCAGCTACTGGATGGCTACCCCTGTAAAATTAACCTCATTCCCTTCAACGATTTTCCTAACTCGGGCTTCAAACGTCCGAGCGGTAATGCGGTCTCTCGCTTTTGGAAAGTCTTGATGGAAGCGGGATTCATCGTCACAGTAAGGACGACACGCGGTGACGATATCGATGCGGCTTGTGGGCAGCTTGTTGGTGAGGTGAACGACCGAACCAAACGCTCGGCTCGATATCGTGCACAATACGAAGAAATAGACACAGTCGAGGGGTAAGTATCCCTGTGAAACATCTTTGCTCATTGGTGATTACTGCTTTTCTTGCGGGCTGCGTTGTTGAGACCAGCGGTCCGGAGCCGGCGCCAGTCGACCCAGCGCAGGCACTAGAGCAGCGTGTGAGTCTTGCCCGTCAATACATTGGTGCCGGCGATTGGGAAAACGCCAAACGTAATCTGGAGCTGGCGGCAGCAATTGATGCTGACAATGCTGATGTACTCGAGGCGTTTGCACTGGTTTATCAAAGTACAGGCGAGTTCGAACTCGCCGAGTCCAATTTCAAAGAAGCGCTTGATGCCGGTGCCGGATCGCGGGCACGCAACAATTACGCGGCATTTTTATACGCGCAGGGTCGTTACCTCGAGGCGGCAGCGGCTTTTCGTGAAGTGACCACGGATACGTTGTACAGCGGGAGGCCAAGAGCATTCGTGAATCTCGGATTGGCCTTGCTGCAGACTCAGGAGACCCCCGAGGCAAAGTCTGCATTCAGTCGAGCCCTACTAATGGAGCCTCGAAACAGCACAGCACTTCTTGAACTAACTCAAATCGAACTCACCGAGGGTGATGTAGCGGCCGCGAGTGGGTATTATGAGCGGTACAGAGCGGGCACGCGAAGACAGACAGCGCGTGCACTGATTCTTGGTGTGGAAATTGCGCGTCTTAATGGCGATGCAAATATGGAGGCCAGTAATATGCTGGCACTGCGCAATTTATACGCCGAAACGCCGATTTATAAGGCGTGGACAGCTGCCCAAAAGGAGCAGCGTTAATACGATAAGAACAATGTAGGGGAACTCTCAATGAGTCAGGCTTCACCCATCAAGCGCCGCAAGAGCCGTCAGATTATGGTTGGCACTGTGCCAGTGGGTGGTGACGCCCCGATCAGTGTTCAAAGTATGACTAATACCGAAACGCGTGATGTCGACGCTACTCTGGCGCAAATCAACGCCATCGCTGAGGCGGGCGCCGATATCGTGAGAGTGTCAGTGCCCAGCATGGACGCGGCTGAAGCTTTCAAGTTAATCCGCCAGCAGTCACCGGTACCACTCGTTGCCGACATTCATTTTGATCACAAGATTGCACTCAAAGTGGCTGAGTACGGTGTCGATTGTCTGCGAATTAACCCGGGCAATATCGGCAAAGAGCAAAAAGTTCGTGAAGTCATTGCTGCCTGCAAGGACAAGGGAATTCCCATTCGCATCGGTGTAAACGCCGGTTCGCTCGGAAAAGAGTTGATGCGAAAGTATCCCGAACCCACGTCAGAAGCATTGATCGAGTCTGCGCTGAAAAACGTCGATATTCTCGATCGCCATAACTTCCCGGACTTCAAGGTCAGTGTGAAGGCGTCCGAGGTCTTTATGGCCGTGGCGGCCTATCGCGGTCTAGCGCAGCAAATTGAACAGCCGTTGCACCTGGGCATCACTGAGGCGGGGGCTCTCCGCGGCGGGACCGTCAAGTCAGCCGTTGGTCTGGGCATGCTTCTTATGGAAGGTATCGGGGATACCATGAGGGTCTCGCTGGCTGCTGACCCAGTTGAAGAGGTTAAGGTCGGCTTTGAGATCCTGAAAAGCCTGAAATTGCGTACAAACGGTATTAATTTTGTCGCATGTCCCAGTTGTTCGCGCCAAAACTTTGATGTTATCGGTACAATGAACGAACTGGAGCGGCGATTGGAAGATATCCGGACGCCTATGGATGTGGCCGTTATTGGCTGCATCGTGAACGGACCGGGAGAAGCAAAGGAAGCTGACGTCGGTTTGACCGGGGCAACCCCCAGTAATTTGATTTACCTCGATGGCGAACCTGATCACAAAGTGAGCAACACTGATTTCGTTGATCACTTGGAGTCTGTCATCCGTAAGCGAGCCGAGAACCTGGAAGCCCAGCGTGCTCGAGAAGAAGCTGAGATTATTTCCAGCAGTCACTAGGACAAACAGTTAATGAGTCAGTACCGCGCTATTCGGGGAATGGTTGATGTTCTACCCGATGAGACACCGTTGTGGCAGATGCTGGAGCAAACTGCCCGTGATGTGTTGGCGGCGCACGGTTATGCCGAGATTCGCACCCCGATTGTTGAAAGTACGGAGTTATTTGCTCGGTCCATTGGTGAAGTGACCGACATTGTCGAGAAAGAGATGTATTCGTTTCCCGACAGGAATGACGAGAGTCTATCGCTGCGACCTGAAGGTACCGCGAGCACAGTTCGTGCGGCTGTTCAGCACAACCTAGTTCAATCGCCCCAGCGTGTCTGGTACATGGGTCCCATGTTCCGCTATGAGCGTCCGCAGAAAGGTCGGCAGCGCCAGTTTCATCAACTGGGCGTAGAGACGTTTGGTGTAGCGGGCCCGGAGCAAGATGCAGAGCTGTTACTGATGTGCCGACAGTGGTGGACGCGACTTGGCATCAACGACGTTTTGACCCTTGAGCTGAATACCATTGGAAGTCCCGAGGCGCGCGCTTCGTACAAAGCCGCATTAACGGACTACCTCCGGGACCATTTTGATTCTTTGGATGAGGACAGTCAGCGCCGTTTGGACACCAATCCGTTACGGATTCTGGATAGTAAGTCGGCGACCACCCAGGCCATCCTGGACGATGCTCCCTCTATGGCGGAGTACTTGGATGAAGAATCCCAGCAACATCACGAACGACTGTGTCAGCTGCTGGATATGGCTGGATTGAACTACACCCTCAATCCTCGTTTAGTTCGCGGGCTCGATTATTACAACAAGACAGTCTTTGAGTGGACAACCGACAAGCTGGGAGCACAGGCAACCGTCTGCGGTGGTGGGCGTTACGACATGATGGTGAGTCAGTTTGGTGGCAAAGCAACACCTGCGTCAGGGTTTGCAGCGGGACTGGAGCGTCTTGTCCTACTCATGCAAACGCTCAATCTTGATGCGATTGCTGCGCCCGATCTCTACATTGTGAGTTCTGACGAAAATGCCTTTGGCCAAGCGATGCTCGAGGCGGATAGAATACGCGCTGAATTTCCCGGGCTTGGTGTTGTCCAACACCTGGGCGGTGGCAGCTTCAAAAGCCAGTTTAAGCGAGCTGATAAAAGTGGTGCCGCATGGGCCATGGTGTTTGGTGCAGAGGAGATGGTCTCCGGCAAGGTGACCTTGAAACCTCTTCGGGCTAATGAAGAGCAAATGACTCTCTCGCGAGAGGAGTTGGATGTGTTTTTGGGTCAGTTGGAACAGCTGACGAATGAGTATTGAGGAGTAGGTAGTGGCTGATCATCTTCAAGAAGAAGAGCAGTTAGAGGCAATTTCCCAGTGGTGGCAGGAGAACCGTACGTCGGTCATTGCCGCCGTCGTGCTGACTTTGGGGGGCACCGTTGGCTGGTCGCAGTATGAGGGCTACACCAGCGAGAAGGCGGTCGCCGCGGCGAATACTTACGATGGCCTTTTACAGGAAAGAGAATCAGGTGAGTCTGCTGAAGAGCTGGCACTGATCAGTGCTGGCTTGCGAGAGACCCATGACGGCGAGGCCTTCGCGGAGTTTGCCTCGCTACAGGTGGCTGCAGCGGCTGTGGAAGCGGGTGATTTGGTATTGGCTCGTGCTGAGCTTGAGTCGGTCATGGCAACTGTAGAGTTAGATTCAACCTTGGGGCAGCTAGTGCAGTTGAGACTGGCTCGTGTCATGGCAGCCTCAGGTGACGAAGCTGCGGCAGTAGCGATTCTTGAGCAGGGCAGCAGTTCGTTTCCTGCAAGCTATGCGCAGGCGCTTGGTGATATCCATCTGGCGGCAGGAAGAGAGTCGGAGGCGTTGTTGGCTTATCAGTCGGCCCAGACCGAATCATTGGCGCTTGGCGGACAGCTCGGTCTTGTAGATCTCAAAGTGAGCGGACTATCGCTTCGCGATGCTGAAGATTCAATCGAGGATTCACAGTAATGAAGTTGTTTCGGCTACTGACCACCAGCGTATTACTGCTCCTTATCAGTGGATGTAGCACGTTTCAGGAGTGGTTTGGTTCTGAGGAAGAGGACGCCACCGCGCCTGTTGAGCTTGAGCGCATTGATACAAAGGTCAAACTCAAAAAACAGTGGTCGACCAAGATTGGCGATGGTCAGGGTGACGGCTTCTACAAAATAACACCCACCTTAGTCGACGGTGTGCTCTACGTCGCCTCCAGTGATGGCGAGGTCGCGGCGATCAGTGCAGCTGACGGCGATCGGCTCTGGCGAGTAGAGTTGGAGCGTCCGCTGTCAGGTGGCGTTGGTTATCACGATCGAAGTCTTTATCTCGGTGGCGCTGACGGCTCTGTACTGCAGTTGTCGGCTAACGATGGTGTCGTGGAATGGGAAGCCGCTGTGTCGGGTGAGGTGCTTGCGGCACCCGCGGTCTCAGATGACTGGGTCATTGTGCAGACCTATGACGGCAAACTGCTCGGATTCCAGCCTGGCGCTGATGAGCCCGCATGGACATTTACGAGTGATGTACCGGTTCTTACATTACGCGGTACCTCAACCCCTATTTTAGTTGGGGATAATGCAATTGCCGGGTTTGGTGATGGCAAGGTTGTCGCTGTAGACGTCAACTCCGGAAACGTCTCGTGGGAGTCACGCATTGGCGTCCCTCAGGGCAGCTCAGAAATAGATCGTATCGTCGATATTGACGGTGCCATGACTCAGCAGGGTATTGAGCTTTTTGTTGCCAGTTATCAGGGGCGCGTCGCTGCGCTAGATAGCCGAACCGGGCGTAAACTCTGGCAGCAGAACGTTTCGTCAGTCACGGGTACACACGTGGGCTTTGGTAACGTCTATGTGGCCGACGTCGACGGTACGCTGAGTGCGTTCCTGCGAACAGGTCAAGGTGTGCGGTGGCAAAACATTGAGCTCGGTTACCGGCAGTTGTCGCGACCGACTCCCGTCAGCAGCTATGTAGCAACGGTAGATTTTGATGGGTATCTGCATCTTCTCTCGCAGGTAGATGGCCAAATTGTAGGTCGGACCAAGATCGGTGGCGATGCGGCACGGGCCGATATGATTGCCGATAGTGGGCGTCTGATTATCTTCGCCGATAACGGTCAGTTGCTCGCCTATGAGCTAGAGACCCTGGACTAAAAAGTCATGCTTCCCGTCATTGCGTTGGTAGGACGCCCCAATGTAGGGAAGTCGACGCTGTTCAATCAGCTCACCAAGACCCGTGATGCGCTCGTTGCGGACTACTCTGGACTTACCCGAGATCGAAAGTACGGTGAAGGGCGCTGTGATGAGCAGCGCTTTATGGTCATTGATACGGGTGGTATTACCGGAGAGGAAGAGGGTATTGATGCTGCAATGGCGGCTCAGTCATTGGCCGCAATTGACGAAGCTGACGTCGTTTTACTCATGGTTGACGGTCGCGCAGGTTTGCAGGTCGGTGATCAAAGTCTCGTCCGGTTGCTCCGAGAGCGCAACAAACCCTTCGAACTCGTGGTCAATAAAATTGATGGCGTGGGTGAAGATGTTGCCGCCAGTGATTTTCACAGCTTAGGTGTAGCCAAGCTGCACACCATCGCGGCCACCCACAACCGTGGTGTGCGGACAATGATTTCCGAGGTGATGGCCCCCTTTGGTGATACCGAGTCCGAAATAGACGAGGGCGGATCAGGCATTCGTGTTGCGGTTGTAGGCAGGCCCAATGTGGGAAAGTCGACCTTGGTCAATCGCTTGTTGGGCGAGGACAGAGTGGTGGTCTTCGATCAGCCCGGGACAACGCGAGACAGCGTTTTCATTGAGTACGAACGCCACGGACATGCCTACACGCTAATTGACACGGCGGGGGTACGGCGGCGTAAGAATGTCAAAGAGACAGTAGAGAAATTTTCGATTGTCAAAACCCTCAAGGCCATCGACCAAGCAAACGTTGTGATTTTGTTGATGGATGCCCATGAAGGCGTGGTCGAACAGGATCTGCATCTGCTTGGTCAATGTATCGAGGCGGGTCGGGGCCTAGTGGTAGCGCTCAATAAATGGGATGGCATGGAGTCCGATGAACGCGAGCGGGTGAAGGTTGAACTACAGCGCCGCCTGCTATTTGTCGACTATGCCGATATCCACTTTATATCGGCGCTGCACGGGACAGGTGTGGGTCATCTCTATGACTCTATTCACGGTGCATACGAGTCGGCTACGCGGAAACTGACGACGCCACGATTGACCCAACTGCTAGAGGATATTGTCTCTAGCCACCCACCGCCCGTTGTCGGTGGCCGACGTGTGAAGCTCCGGTACGCACATATGGGGGGACATAACCCACCGCGTATCGTCATTCACGGCAACTCGACCGATAATCTTCCGCAGAGTTACGTTCGGTATCTCGAGAACTCGTTTCGTCGGCACCTAGATTTATCAGGTACGCCTATACGTATTGAGTTGCGAACCGGCGATAACCCCTATGCGGGGCGCCGTAACAAGCTGACAGAGCGTCAGGTCCAGCGTCGACGCCGCATGATGTCCCACATCAAGAAATCCGAGAAGAAGCGTAAGCAAAAGAAAACGCAATAACCTCTGAGTTGGTCTGACACTCGCCCATATATTCAAGTAAATTATGAGCGAGATACAAACCATCTATTTCACAAATATAAGTAAGTAACCCATAGTTCGCCCATCAACGATGACACCGTATAGAGCGGGGGTGAACCATGAGTAATTATCTAGAACAGGTTGAAAAACTGCAGGGCGTGGCAACAGCTGCCAATGGGGTTAATGCTGAGCATGCGGTTCGTATGCGCCTGCAGAACCAGTTTAAAACCGGTCTCGACGTGGCGAAGTACACGGCGGATATCATGCGCCGTGATATTGAGAACTATGAGGCAGATACCTCGCAGTACACTCAGTCGCTGGGCTGCTGGCATGGATTTATTGGCCAGCAGAAAATGATTGCCATCAAAAAGCATTTCGGCGACACCAACCGACGCTACTTGTACCTCTCTGGCTGGATGATCGCTGCCCTGCGCTCAGAGTTTGGTCCTCTGCCAGATCAATCGATGCATGAGAAAACCTCAGTACCCGCTCTGATTGAGGAGCTGTATACGTTCTTGCGTCAGGCCGACGCGCGCGAGATGGGCGGTCTTTTCCGTCAACTCGATGCGGCACGGGCGGCTAACAATGATGTCCAAGAGCGGGCGATCATCAACCAGATCGATAATTTTCAGACACACGTTGTTCCCATCATTGCCGATATTGATGCCGGCTTTGGTAACGAGGAAGCAACCTACCTTCTCGCCAAGAAGATGATCGAAGCGGGTGCTTGTGCCATTCAGATCGAAAATCAGGTGTCTGACGAAAAGCAGTGTGGCCACCAGGACGGCAAAGTTACGGTTCCACACGCTGACTTCCTCGCTAAGATTCGCGCGGTTCGCTATGCGTTCATCGAGTTGGGCGTAGAAAACGGCATCATTGTCGCTCGCACGGACTCACTGGGTGCCGGCCTGACTAAGCAGATTGCTGTGACCAATGAGCCAGGCGATTTGGGTGATCAGTACAATAGTTTCCTTGACGGCGATGTCGTTCAAACTGCAGATGATTTGGCCAATGGCGACGTCGTTGTGAAGGCCAATGGTCAGCTGCTGCGTCCTAAGCGTCTCGCATCAGGTTTGTTCCGATTCAAGCCTAATACGGGAGAAGACCGCGTTGTTCTCGACTGCATTACCTCGCTACAGAATGGCGCCGACCTTCTGTGGATTGAGACCGAGAAGCCGCATGTGGGTCAGATTGCAGGCATGGTTAATCGTATTCGTGAGGTCGTTCCAAACGCGAAGCTGGTTTACAACAACAGCCCGTCGTTTAACTGGACACTCAACTTCCGCCAGCAGGTTTTCGACTCATGGGCTGAAGAGGGGCAGGACGTGTCTGCCTACGCGCGTGATGAGCTCATGTCAGCCGAGTACGACGAGACTGATTTAGCGATCGAAGCTGACCGCAGAATTCAATCCTTCCAAGCCGATGCGGCGCGTGAGGCGGGTATCTTCCACCATTTGATTACCCTGCCGACCTACCACACGGCAGCACTGTCGACGGATAACTTGGCCAAAGAGTACTTTGGTGAGGCCGGGATGCTCGGCTACGTCGCAGGGGTCCAGCGTAAAGAAATTCGTCAGGGTATCGCCTGTGTGAAGCACCAGAACATGGCTGGTTCCGATATGGGCGATGACCACAAAGAGTACTTCTCTGGTGATGCGGCACTCAAAGCCGGTGGCGCTGACAACACCATGAATCAGTTTGGATAATCACGCCCAGTGGTTCGCTAAGCCCAGTCATTCGACTGGGCTTTTTTTTGTTCTGCGTCTTGCCAAACCCCGCTGACCGAAGCACAGTTCCAAAATGAAATGGGAAAATATAGACGAACAAGTATGTTCCGTGGCTCGGGCGCTCTCTATTGTTGGAGAACGCTGGACGCTCCTGATTATCAGAGATGCGTTCAAGGGGACCCGCCGCTTTGAGGGGTTCCATAAGAATCTGGGTGTCACTCGACACCGGCTTACCGAGCGACTCAATTCATTGGTCGAGTCCGGTGTCATGACCAAAGTGCCCTACAGTCGGAATCCAGAGCGCTTCGAGTACCGTTTAACGCGCAAAGGACTGGGCCTTTACCCTGTTTTGATGAGTTTGAGTCAATGGGGCGATCAATGGTTGGCAGACGAAAATGGACCGCCCATGACTTATTGGCACAGTCGCTGCGCTCAGGACTGTGAGCCGATAATGGCGTGCAGTGAGTGTGGTGAGACCCTGAAGCCTGAAGAGGTCTCAGCGAAACTGGGAACCGAACTCACTCATTATGTGGCACACTTAAAAGATCACGGGTTACCCATACCCAGTGATGCTGAATTACCGAAACGCGCAGGCGAATACCGAAAAACAAGGACGCGATAGGAACCGAGCTTATGAACCAGCAAGTCAACAATCTGATCATGAATGCCGATGAGAACATGGGGCAGGTAGAACGCAGCCCCATGGATGAACAGCTGTTTCGCAAGCAGCGTTTGGCCGCCGCTCTGCGGATTTTTGGTCGATTTGGGTTCGATGAGGGTGTAGCGGGGCACATTACCGTTCGGGACCCACTTGACCCCGAGACCTTTTGGGTTAATCCCATGGGGCGTTCATTCAAAATGATGCGCGTGTCCGATTTGATTCGCGTAGATCACGACGGAAATATTGTTGAGGGAAGCGGTATTCTGAATGGTGCCGCGTTTACGATTCATAGCCAGATTCATGCAGCGCGTCCCGATGTGACAGCAGCGGCACACGCGCACTCTATCTACGGCAAAGCATGGGCTTCCCTTGGTCGTCTGCTGGATCCGCTTACTCAGGATGCCTGCTCATTCTATGGTGATCACGCGCTGTTGGATGACTACACCGGTGTTGTCGTTGATATGGATGAGGGCGAACGACTCGCTCAGACCTTGGGTGATAAGAAAGCGATCATCCTAAAAAACCACGGACACCTGACAGTCGGCCAATCCGTTGAGGAGGCTACCTGGTGGTACGTCACTATGGAACGCACTTGTCAGGCTCAGTTGCTGGCAGAGGCAGCTGGCACACCTAAGCCTATCCCGCACGAGATGGCGGTTCATACGCAAAAGCAGGTCGGCAGTACCTTGTCGGGTTGGTTCAGTGGTCAGCCGTTGTTCGATGTGATTCTCAGTGAGCAGCCGGACCTTCTAGACTGAGTAATACAAGCATCTGCCGCTTAGAGCGGCTGATCGAATTTGTCGCGATCGAATGAAGCGATGAGCAACGATAAATTACTCAGCTGTACAACCAGCAAGGGGTAGTGCAGGTACTGAATCAGTACGAGCGTGTCCTCTGTTTCTAGCCACGTGCGGGCCCACTGATAAAACCCCAATGCAAAGAGTGCACCGGCCAGAGCACCGAGCGTTTTACCAATATCGACAGGTTTAAAGCTTTCCTTCGCAATGACCAGCGTCTCGAGTCTGACTAAATAGTTGCCAAATATCAGCGCTAGTTGGAAGCCGAGGTAGACCCCAGCGGCTAGTAAAAAGCTTTGCGGGTAGAGCAACACGGCCAGGACACTCAGTAGCGCAATGACCTCGACGCTCACTGATATTCGGAAAAACCAGTGTAGGTTCAGGAGTCGAGAGTAGGCCAGTGCCACCAATAGTGGACCCAAACTGAACGCGAGCGGTCCCAGCGAAAAGGCCTCAGGCGGTAAAGGCGCCATGAGTGCGACATAAGCGGTTCCCCACACTCCCTGGAAAAACGCGTTAATCGACTTGTAAGCGACGAAGGGCTTTAAGCGCAGCGCAGGGTGGATGGAGTCGCGCACTTAGTAATCAACGCCTTTTCTAGCTTTGATGCCGGCACGAAACGCGTGTTTGACTTCCTTCACTTCGGAGACGGTGTCTGCCAGTGTTTGTAAGCCACTCCCACCGCCGCGCCCTGTCAGTACAACACTCTGGTGCTCTGGGCGCGCCTCAACGGTTCTAATGACCTGTGCCTCATCAAGGTAATCAAACGAGAGCATGTAGGTGATTTCATCGAGCACCACCAGGTCATAGGCAGGGTCTTGCAGCATTCGAGCCGCTTCGGCCCATGTGCGTTCAGCAGCCTCGATATCGCCCTGGCGGTTTTGTGTGTCCCAGGTAAACCCGGTCCCCATCTGATAGAAATCAGAGTCGGGAAGGTGTTCACGGGCGAACAGCTCCTCACCAGAGAGTTGCTCACCTTTGATGAATTGGACAATGCCAACGCGCTGACCGTAACCCATGGCCCGCATCACCATACCGAAGGCGGAGCTGGTCTTCCCTTTGCCGTTGCCGGTTAACAATAAAACAATGCTTTGTTCTGTATCAGCAGCAGCGATCGATGCATCGACATTGGATTTCTGTTTTTCCATCGAGGCTTTGTGCTTCGCATCTTTATCCATAGTCATATCTCAAATGGCTAACTTTATACCGACATAAAGCGCACGACGCGGGCTTCGGTAACCTGCAATGTCAGTGTAGGCCTGATTGGTCAGGTTCTCTGCACGTACTGACAGATTAATCGAGTCAGTCACCTTGCGAGAAAAGGTCGCGTCCATCACGGTGTAGTCAGACAGCGCCGACCCAAACTCGTCTACTCGATCCGCTGTATGCCGAGCGAGCAGCATCCAGCTGGAATCGCCGTCGTTATAGCGCGCGTTCAGCTGCATCGTGAGCTCTGGCCGATAGGGTAGCTGTGCACCCTGCGAGTCTTCTGCATCCAGTTGAGACACGAATCCGCCGACCGAGAAGCGCTCCGCGATCTGCCAGTCCACGGATGCTTCAATGCCGGTAGATTCGCTCTCGCCGGCAATCTGGACGTACCCACTGTAGTTCACCAAATCAAAAATAATGGCGTCGGTAATTTGTTGATTAAAGTAGGTCAGATCCCAGGTCACAGCGCCTGTCACATCACGTAGGCCAAGTTCCCAGCCCTCACTTCGCTCTTCCTTTAACGGAGAGTCCGTCGCTGGGCTAAAAGCCCATGGCCCCGTGTTGTAGCCAATCTCGTAGGGTGATGGTGCTCGGAAGCCCGTGCCAACGGCCACCTTCGCTGATATACCGTCAAATGCTGTCGGCGTTAGTGCCGTCAAGCGCCAGGAGGTGTGTCTACCAAAATCATCATTGTCATCAACACGAATACCGCCGGAGACAATGAGGTCATGACTCTCGCGCTGCAGGTTGGCGTAAGCCGCGTTGTTATCGCGACTCCGTTGGTCAAACCCGTCGTCATAGCCTTGCTCGTCAAGGTCCACACCGACTGTCACGCGATACGCTTCACCGACCTGTCGGCTATGCATGGCTGTTAGCTGGTCATTATGACCTTCGGTGCTAAATCCAACGGCCCCATCTGTCGCATAGGCACGTTCACTGGTGCTTTCACTCCAACTGATACGGGTTTGGCTGCTGTCATTGCTGTGGTTGATGACTACTGCCTGGCTGTCATTCTTGTAGTCATCAGTGCAGTCATTACTGATACCAAAGGCCGCTGTGTAGCAAAGGTCATAATCAGTCTGGGCATCGACTTCACGGGCAATCAGTGTTGCCGACCATCCTTGCCACTCAGGTGATGTGTAGCTGAGATGATAACTGTCGTTGTCGTAGCCATCGCGGTCGGCAAGTACGGTGTCATCAAGGCGTGCGTTAAATCCGTCAAGTGCGACCTTGTTCAACAGAAGTGTCGCTTCACCCATTGAGGTCTCTCCTGATGCGGCGGTAAGCGTCTCGGACTCGAAACCATAGCCGCCGCGCTCCACGTCTATGTCCAACGAAGCCCCGGTACTACCGCTACGACTAGTCAGTGAAATAACGCCACCGGCGTCCGCACCCCAGAGAAGACCTTGCGTACCACGAAGCACCTCAATGCGATCGAGCGAGCCCGAGAGCACATGCTCCATGCGAGGACCAATTTGCGGTGACGAAGGATCGCTAATATCGACGCCATCTAATAACACTTTGGTTCTGAAACCATCCTGACCGCGAACCCGAATACCACTGACCGCACCAAGACCACCGGTTTGGGTGGTCGAGATGCCAACCTGGGTTTTGAGTAGCTGAGGCAGGGTTGCCGAGCCGAGAGCCTCCATTAACTCGCGATCAATGATATTGACGGAGACCGCCAGCGACTGACTGGAGGTATCCACGCGATCGGCAACGATCACGGTTTCCTCAATGGTTTCAGCCAGTGTTTGAATGGGATTGACGGCGAGGGAAACGCCGACGGTCATGCGGAAAATGACATGGGAAAGACGAGTTTGCATTGGAGCTCCTACCTTTTTTATCAGGAGCGGCAAGCGGCAAAGAGGTGAGGCGCAGTGACAGCAAACAGCCTTAACTCCCTGCTGGAGCCCACCGCGCCATTGGGTTGTTTTATAGGCAGGTATCGGGCTCTGATAGGCTTAGCTATCTCTACCGTTGCGGGGGCAGCGCTGGCTCATCCAGACTTCCCTTTTAACCTACCCGGGCGAAACACCTGTAGGCACCTAAGCCGCGCACGGTACTCGGTTGATGGCGGTGCGTCAATGAACTTTTATGCTAGGGTTGCGCGCATGATGGAAGTACAGAAAAGCGGCGAGCGTGTGGCTCAGTGGCGGGATTTCGTTGCCGAGCGTTTAGGGCGAGAACCGAGGGGTTTTCGTGACGTCGCAGCATTTAACGCCGAAGGTTTGCCAGCCAGTATTCGTGTTAGCTCAATTGTCGACGGAAAGCCTTTTCCCACGCTTTATTGGCTGATTGATGCCGAACTGTCGCTTAACATCGATCGTTTAGAGGCTGCTGGGTGGATAGCTCGAGTACAGTCTGAGATCGCGACAAATGCCGACTTCAGACAACGCATGCAGCAGGACCACGCTGCGCATATCGCCCTGCGGGATGGTTACCTCCTCGATGAAGAGCGCAAGCTCCTTGCATCCAACAACATGCTCTCTGCGCTGTCCAAACGCGGTATCGGTGGCATCAGTGAGCCTGATCGAATCCGCTGTTTCCACACGTGGTATGCGGCGCATATGGTGGTACCCAACGCTGTCGGTGGGATTGTTGATCAGCTACTCGCGGACGCAACACCCCGAGCCTTACTCACTGATTCAGCCTAGTTAGCCGTCTCTGCGACTAGCCAAAATGGCAAAAGCAGAGTTTGTTCCCCTCGGCATCCCTCACGTAGGCGCCATAGAAGACATCGGGGATACGCTGACCCGGTTCGCCATCACAGGTGGCGCCCAGTGAAATGGCTTTGGCATAAAGCGCGTCCACGCCTTCTTTACTCCCCCCGTGAAAGGCCACCATGACACCATTGCCTGACGTTGGCGCCTGCTCGTCGTAGGGCGTGCAGACAGCGAGGCAGGCTTCGCTCATGGAGGAACCGAAAAAGACGATGCGGTCCGTTCCCATGATCTTTTTCCAGCCCATGGTTTCCGTGAGTGCACCGTAGAATTCGACCGCGGCTTCAAGGTCTGATGCGCCGAGCGTGGTGTATGCCAACATAGGTTTATTCCTTCTAGGTTGTGACATGTAGTCGTTGAGACCGAAAGCTCGATCTTAGTGGTTACTCGAGCGTAGCGCGAACCCTGTGCTCCAATTGTCCAGCTCGAGGAATTAGCGGTATTCTCCGGCTATGGGACAGGGGCTGTAATGGATACGTTTTACGCAGGTGCGATTTTAGCGGCGCTTTTTATTGGGCTAGTGGTTTCGCGATTCAGTGCCACTGTGCTTTTTTTGATGGCCGCTATCGCCTGTTTGCTAGCTGGACTGATTGAGCCTGATGTCTTCTGGGCGAAAGCAACAAATGAGGGGTTGGTGACCCTCATGCTGTTGATGCTGTGCGCCGTTGCGCTGGAGCGTCTGCCTTGGTTGGGGTTACTCTCTCGAGGCATTGATTCTCCAAACCGGTACCTGGCAGTGGCGCGGATTACCGCCGTGGCTGCCTCTACCTCGGCCTTCTTGAATAATACGGCCATTGTTGCAGCGCTGGCGCAGGTGCTGAGACGCAGCCGCTACCACTTACCCTCGCAATTGTTGTTGCCTCTGTCCTACGCAGCGATTCTCGGTGGCACGCTCACCCTTATTGGCACATCGACCAACCTCATTGTCAGTAGTTTTTTGGCGGATCGACGCGGCAGTGGCTTGGCATTCTTCGATTTTTTGTGGGTTGCTGGCCCTGTTGTGCTTGGTGTTTGCACACTCCTGGTGTTGGTGTCGTCGAGATTACCCAAGCGAGCGATCGCGCAAGAAGAGCGAAGCGACTACGTTTTGGAAGCGGTCGTAGAGCGCGAGGGCGATCTTGTTGGTATGACAGTTCGCGATGCGGGGCTACGTGAGCTTGAGACTCTGTATCTGAGTGAAATCATCCGTGGGGGTCAAATCATGACTGCGGTCTCTCCGGGTGAGGTCTTACTCGGTGGCGATCGTCTTAATTTTGTTGGGGACATCAAGGATGCGACACGACTGACACAGATTAGCGGTCTCACCACCTTTGCCAGTGAGGAGGGCCTGATGCAGCCCTCACTAACAGAGGTGATTATTGCGCCCGGATCGGTGCTACAGGGCAGAACGCCCAAAGAGCTCGGGTTCAGAGCGCGCTTTGACGCAGCAATCGTCGGCTTGCAGCGCGACGGTGAAACGGTGAGCGGAAAGCTGGGCCGCACTACTTTGAGAGCAGGTGACCTATTGGTCTTAGCGACCGGTGAGGATTTCACTCAGAGGAAAAATCTCGGCAGAAACTTTTACGTGTTGTCAGATGATCTTGACGTTCGACTTATGGACTCCAAGCAGGGTTTTCTGGTGACTGCCGCCTTGGCGGGGGTCATTGGCCTGTCGGCCACAGGTGCTCTCAGCTTGTCGGTTGGTCTGTTGGCTCTGCTCGTTGGTCTATGGTTGAGTAACCTTGTCAGCGTCGATGATTTACGCCGACGTTTTCCCTTCGATATCTGGATTTTGGTTGCCTCGGCGCTGGTGCTCGCTCAGTCACTGGTGGATTCAGCACTTATCAGTACGGGTATGGCATGGGTCATGCCGACGTTGGCTGACCAGACCCCCCTCATTGCGCTCATTATTATCTTTTCTCTGACCCTGGTACTGACAGAATTGGTCACCAATAATGCAGCTGCAGCGCTCATGTTTCCCATCGGATACGGGCTTGCCCAGAGTCTGGGTGTGGACGTTATGCCCTTTGTTCTCGCGGTTGCGTTTGCGGCCAGCGGATCGTTTTTGACTCCCTACGGCTATGCCACGAACTTGATCGTTCAGAACATCGGTGGCTATACCCGGGGTGACTACCTACGCTTTGGCTTTCCGATTTCGCTGGCTTATTCAGTCGGCATTTTGTCGATGCTGAATCTGACCTACTTCTAGTTGGCCGTCGTCATTCGTCGCTAGGTTTGATCAACAACTTCCTAACGCGCTCTTTACGCCGGTGAGCGCTGAGCCGTTCTTGAAGCCTGATTTCAGCGATGCTATCTGCCAAGCGTCTACGATCATCGACCTCAGGTGTTTCCGACAGAAGTTTTAACAACGGTTGACGTGCATGCGCCTGATGCCAGAGTCGCAGATGAGATTCGATATCGCTGAGCAGGCTCACCCGCACTTGATAGCCCCGGTTAGACGCTGCGTGTAATGACAGGATCGCTTTTAACTCACCCGTCGCGTCCTCCAGTTTGAGCCAGTCTTTGTCGTTGTCATGTTTGAGAACGCGATTTCGTAGTTTTAGGAATCGATGTTCGGCACGCTCCGTCATGGCGATGGTCACCACTTCCGCTGGATCACGGGGCGGTAATGACTCAAGGTAACCGAACCACCAGCGTCTGATACGAACCCATTCGGGCTTCGCCATGATTTTGTGACATTTGCTCACCGGCTTTGAAGACAGCCTGGCAACTGCGCTCGCGATTTTGTTGAGGTCTGACTCGTTCAGTGAGTCTCTCAAGAGATCAATGGTTCTCAACCAAGCAATGCCCTCACTCAGCTTTTGCTGTAGCTTCACCCACCGCTTGCCTTGCTTTATCGCTTCGGGCTCGTCCAGTGTCGCGAGCAGGTAACCAATGTCACTGACGGCGTAATTGAGCTTCCACAAGGGGGAGCCCACAAGACTGTCGTCTAGCCATGCTTTACGCGACTGCTCGAGCACATCGCTTTGCTCTCTGAGCAGCGTTAGCTGTGATTTTACTGGCTGATCAACCTCGGACATCGTTGTTTTTGCTGCGACTAGAGAGCCTTAGGTGAAGGGGAGAATATGTTAGCATTTCGCGGTGCGGCAACCAGTAGTGCACGTAAGTAAAGAGGAATAATCATGAAACCTAACGAGGTGCTGACATCGCAAGAGCGTGATCTGTTACTTCGGCGTAGCGATCTCAAGGCGTGGCTGATGGTATTGCGGACATGGGCGCTGACGTTTGGGATTCTGTGGTTAGTCGCGGCCTATCCTGGTGTGCTGACACTTCTCTTTGCTTGGCTAGTGCTTCCGGGCCGCCAGCTCAGCCTTGCTGTGCTTATGCACGAAGCTGGGCACGGCAGTCTCTTTAAAACACGTGCTCTCAATCAGTGGGTCGGTCAGTGGCTGTGTGCATTGCCAACATTAGGCGACCTGCAATCCTATGCTCGGGGTCACACGGCGCACCACAAATTCGCGGGCAGTCATGACGATCCGGATTTACCCAACTATCAGGCCTACCCAATTTCGCGCGACAGTCTGTATCGAAAATGGCGTCGAGATTTACTCGGTACGACCGGGTTGAAGCTGTTGCGAGCGCTGGCAAGTGGCACCTCGAGTCAGATGAGTCGCGAAACCCATGGTTCCCGCCACTTAGTTGCCAAACAGATCCTCGTGCATGGGGTGTTTATCCTCGCTTTGTCAGCTCTCGGTATTGGCTGGACCTGGTTCGTTTGGATGTTCACATTTCTGACGTCTTACATGTGGGTGGTGCGCTTAAGACAGGTAGGGGAGCACGCTGTCGTAACAGACCTTTATGACCCCGACGTCCGACTGAACACGCGTACCGTGGAAGCGCCATTTTGGCAGCGATTCCTGCTTGCACCCAACAACGTTAACTACCACATGGAACACCATTTCATGGCGGGTGTTCCCTGCTACAACCTGCCAAAACTACGATCGCTACTAAAGCAAAAAGGCGTTCTTGATGGCGTGCCTGTGGTTTCTGGCTATGGGCAGGTGCTGAAGATGGCCGTAGCGTCCTAGGTACGAGCGACTGATGATATTAGGCGCCTAGCGACCGCTCGTTACGCTTTTTGATGTTCCTGATAGAGGGAGCCTCTGACAGGCTGATTGAGTCCCGGACGGGACTTTTCAAACCTGACCAAGGAGGGTCTTTATGCGTCACTACAGTCAATCATTCGCCATCATTCTGGCGTCACTCACAGCATTTCCCGCAGCAGCCACTCCCACCGATGCACTTATAAACAACACGCTATCACTCCCCGCTGAGCTCAATAAGGCAATCATTGTGGACAAGGATGTTACTCAGGATATTGCCGAGCTAAGAGGGCAGCTCTGGCCGTTTATTCTCGGTGTCGTCGCTGTCGACCTCGCTCTGCAAACTTACTATTACGGCGTCTATGTCCCCCAAACGCGAGGACAGTGAATCGACGTCAGCCAGCGTCAGCAGTAAGTAGCTCGTCAACACACTGCCGCCCTTAGGGCGGCAAAACGGGAGGAATCGGCAATGGCAGTAATAAGACCAACGTCCAGACAGCGACTGGATGACAAACTAGCTAAAGGCTTAAATACCAGGCGACGTCAGCACTTATTTTTGGTGGGAATGTTTCAGCCGTCACTGACATGGTGCGCACTGGGGCTCACGTATTTGCTCGTGAAAACGCCACAGACAGACGACGCAGTCTGGTTAAGCGGCATGCTCGCGCTCTATGCGCTGCAAATAACCACCGTCTGGTATCAATCCGAGTCGCTGTCGACACGCTGATATGCCAAATGCTGACAAGTCGAGTTTCGCGAGTCGAACCGGGGCTATGAACTTTAAACCCTTAGACTGGGGGCTTTCTTTGATCCTGGTTGCAGCACTCGCTGGACAGGTATCGCTCACTGTGGCTAGTCCAAAGCAGCCTTTGCTGCTACCCGTTATTCGGCAAACATCGTCCATCGATTGTGGTCTTGCAGCGCTTGCAATGCTCCTTAGAGACAAGGCATCGATTACAACGTCGGTGGCCGCGCTCGATAGCCTCGCTGCTGTTTTGGTTGATCCCATGACCGCGCGCCATCGTCGAGAAGGCTACTCAGTCAGTGAATTACAAACGCTCGCAGGGGCATTCGCGTACTCATTGCAGGCGCGGAATCTCACACTAGAGGCGTTCTATACGAGTTCATTCCCCTTAATCGCATGGATTGATCCCGGGAACGGGGGACATTTCACGTTGGTGGAGGAGGTGACAGCAACATCAATAGCGTTGGCAGACCCAACTCGTGGCCGCCTAGCGATTCCCTCTAAAACTTGGCGCGAGCTGTGGCTTCAGGAAACGACAGGCATTGTCCTTGAGCTGGAATAATTGCCTTAGGTAAGGTCGTAATGCATCCAGCCCAAGTCGACCAGCGCACCACTCGCCGCTGTTTTCGCATCTGTCAGGATTACTGAGGTGCTCGCATCCGGTCGCAAGTAAGTTGAAGCAACACGCTGCAGATCATCAATCGTCGTCGAAATGATGGCATCTCTTAGCTGGCGTTTGTGCTCCGGCGTTCGGCCATAAAGTTCATCGTAGAAGGCTTTCTTTACTTCCCCAGCGGGCGATGCAGGTTTATCCAGACTCGACATAACACTGAGAATGGCTTCCTCAAGCGCCAACTCATCGTGTTTTGCGTTCAGTAACCAGTCTATGGATGCATCGAAATCGGCCAGCGTCTCAAGATTGCGGGGATCGCGGTACGAGAAGAACCGGAAGGCGCCTACGTTCGCGTCGTGACTTGCGCCGCCACCGTAAGCACCACCTTGTTCCCTGATGCTTCGGTGTAGAAACCCATTTCGCAAGTAGGCCCCAAGTACCGCTAATACCGGTGCGTCTGGATGGCCACTTGGCACGGTTGGATACGCTTTTGCACAGAAGTTGACCTGCGTGTTGGCGGCCCAAATCTGATTATCAGTCCCGGCTTGCTCCGTCGGCGACCAGGCACCGACCGAGCTCTGCGTTGAGAGGCGACTGGCGACTGAAGATAAGCACTGCATGGCCTCCTCAATGTGATTTGAATCGGCGACCGACAATAAATTGATCGAGCGCGTGGATAGTAGGTTATCTCTCAGCGCTGTCAGCGAGGCCCCCATCTTCTCGACCTCACCGGCATCAGCGAGGCGGTCGTCTATTTGACGTAAGCGTTTGATTCCCTCCAGACCACTCTGTCGGTGATAGAGCGATGCGAGAGGGCTCATGCCCGCACTCGCCGCTGTCATGGCTAGGCTGTGGCCCGCGCCGCTGATGCTTTGATCGCGGCGGGCGCGCATCTGACTAATGAGCTCCTTGATGCGCCCACCTTCGTTAAACGAGGCCGATGTAAGGGTATCGATCATTAAATTTGACTGTTCAGTCATCCGGTTCGCGAGTGCCTTTGAGGAGACCACGAGGAATCCCGAGGCCTGATCAATATCGGTGCGTGATGCGCGTGTTGATACGCTCAGACCCAAACTACCGACAGTCGCCGATTGTCGGTCCTGTACTTCGAGGTAGGAGGCATTGTTGATGCCCACTTCTGACGCGAGCGCGCACAAAAGCGGCAGTTCGCTTTGCTGCTGCTCGGTGAGGGTTGGCAGGGCGAGCGCCATTTGCTGATAAACCAGCCCGTTGGTTCCCGCTTTGCCCACGATGTGTCGCTTGCCCTCGGTCAATGGCTTCGCGTCAAGGGCGGGTGTTAGGACGTCCTTGGGGATATCAGCGAGGCCCACTTTGGGCAGGATGCTGACATCGTCGACCTGATTTTGGCGTTGCTCGAGGTCTTTCGCGAGCTTGCGAACATTCGCAATCGCGTCTTCGTCCAGGTTGGCTCGCATATCGGCGAGTCGTTGCGCCTCGCGTTCCTTTCTGAGCTCATCGAGATCAGGATTGGGTGCCACGGTTAAGGTGATTCGGTGGGGGTTATCGAGCACCAGCGCAGTCAGTCGCTCTTTAATGAAATTCGGCTCACGCATCTTTGCTCTCAATCGCTCGACAGCGGGACTCAAGTCGAGGGCAGCAACGGCGTCACCGTTGTGTGTGGCCGCCCCCAGGGCTCGCAGCATGAGGTTGAGACCGTACGGCATACCATCGCCCGTCACTTCTCGTTGATGGAGCTCAATTTGATGAAGAATGGCTTCCAAGCGATCCACGCTCACGCCTTCCTCAGCTGTGTGACGAATGACATCGAGTACCTGCGTTTCAAAGTCATCCACACGGTTCTGGTTGCTGCCCTCGATGCCACAACAGAGCACCATTTCGCGCATCGAATCTTCAAGGCCACAGAGCGGCGAGGGTGCCGAACCCAAATCGTTGGTCTCCAGCCATTGCATTAATGGCGAGGCGCTATTTTCCATGAGAACAGACGACAACAACTGTGCTTCCAGCATCGCGTCAAGATCAGCGCTCTCGCCGAGTTTCCAGCCCATGATGAGGTGGGTTTTGTTGTCGGTATCGGCGTCTTCTAACGCATAGTGATGCACAGCGCGTTTAGGCGCGTCGAATGCCTGCTCGAGTGTGACCTCGATATGCTCATCAGAGCGCTCAAACCGGCTCAAAGCCTCCCGCTCAAACACATCATGGTGCTGCGACACCGGGAGATTACCGAAAGTCAGTAAAATGGCATTACTTGGATGGTAGTGACCCTTGTAGAAGGCCATCAGCTGATCATAGCTGAGATCTGGGATAGCCTCGGGATCACCACCGCTGTTGTGGTGATAAGTACTGGTTGGGAAAAGCTCGAAACACAAACGATCCCACAGTACAGATGAAATAGACGACATCGCCCCTTTCATCTCATTAAAAACAACCCCTTTGTAGACCAGCGGTGCGTCGGCCTCATCGGAGGCTAGCTCGACACGGTGACCTTCTTGAGCGAAATCGAGAGGATCGAGTCGAGAAAAGAAAACAGCGTCGAGATACACCGACAGTAGATTGTCGAAATCCTTAGGATTCTGTGTGGCAAAGGGGTAGGCCGTCCAATCTGAGCTCGTAAAGGCATTCATGAAGGTGTTGAGCGATCGGCGAAGCATCATGAAAAAGGGATCGCGCACGGGATACTTTTCGCTGCCACATAGAACGGTGTGCTCCAGTATGTGGGCAACCCCCGTTGAGTCCTCCGGTACGGTCTTCAGAGCCACCATGAAGACATTTTCGTCTGAGTTCGTCGCCATATGAAGGTGGCGCGCCCCGGTCGCCTTGTGAACGTATTCCTGAACTTCCAAACCCAGTGACTCGATAGGGACGCGACGTGTCAGCTCAAATGCTGGATGGGTGGAGGGCGTTACGACTGCGTTCATGATATGTCCTGAGGTTACTCGGTTTTACGCTCAATGAGCTCAACATTGAATAGGGAGGGCCAGCGCTTGCCACCCAACCAAATTGCACCTGTTTTGGGATCTACCGCAATGCCGTTCAAGACGTCTGTATCACGTCGCCGTTCACCGCGCGGAAGTAATCCACGAAGATCAATAATACTGGTGATTATGCCTGAAGTGGGGTCTATTCGAACGATCTGGTCTGTCAGCCACACATTTGCCCAGATTTCCCCGTTGATCCACTCGAGTTCATTGAGACGAGACACACGCCTACCGTCGTAAGTCACCTCAATCGTTCTTTTCACCTTACCGTCTTCCCAAACGGCTAGCCGGTGAGTGCCATCCGAGATCCAGAGTTGGCTGCCATCGCTGGTAACGCCCCAGCCCTCTCCCAAGAGGGGATGGGTTTCGATGATTTCCATTGAATTGGGATCCAATACCAGCAAGTCCTGAGACCGCCAGGTGAGCACATAGATCCTACCATTGAGTTCAGCGAGCCCCTCGGCAAAATACTGATCGGGTAGTTGAGTGACCTTGCGGTTCGCCATGGATGGCCAGTCGTAGCGAGCAACGAAGGATTCACCGTAGAGGCCAGAACTTACCCAGAGCGCGTCATCCCAGATCAATAAACCCTGAGTGAAATGACCGCGGTCAATAGCACGCGTCTCTTTGGCGACGTAGTCGAATATCTGCGGTGGATTAGCAGTCGCCGTCGAGGCCAATGCCAGGCAGGCCACCAGTGCGATTGCGCTTTGAAGTATGACGTTTTTCATTAGCGCTAGCCTTTCACCAAACGCCGCTTCAAAAACCGCGCTGGTGAGACAGCTTGGTGAAGGTAGCGGGTCACAGGAGGCGGTGCGTCCATCATCTGAGACACTAGAAGTTCGGACAGCAGCGGCGCAGACGTCAAACCGCGAGACCCCAGCCCTGTCAAAACATACAAGCCTTTTATGTTTGGCTGCTTCTTGTCGATTAGGCGCTTTCGGTCGTGCCGAAGCTGCTCGTAGGTGGTCATGAACTCGGTTTCATTCGGTACGGGGCCGGCAATGGGCAGGTAATCAGCCGTAGCGCAACGGACGGCTGCTTGCCCTGTGCGATTTTCAGAGCCAATCGCGGAGTCCAGACAGGGGAGGTTTGACAGCAGTTGTTGAATGTTGGTCTCGTGATCTGCTTCGCGCTCTTCCGTCGATGTTTCGTTGAGCCCATAGGTGGCGCCAATACAATGCACACTCCCTTTCGCAGGTGGTGTGTATCCCGCATGACAGACCGTGCACTTCAAATCCTTTAATGCGCCTTGAGACGGGAGCAGGGTGGTTTGTCCTCGGATCGGTTGCAGCGGCAACCAATCTAGCCTCGCATCCTTCACCGCTTCCCATGCCGTTGTGACGACGGCCGTATCACCGGTGGCAACACAGTCTCCCGTAGCGGCGATGGCAAACCACTGGTCATCATCACTTTGGCGCAGCGTCGTATCGCCGAGACCTTCGATAACCGTGATATTTGGATGGTTGAGAAGTTCAGCACAAATGGCGCGCGGATGAAGCCAGCCTGAGTCCGGGTAATGCTGAGCGCCCTGAGTTAGAGCTATCCCCGCGATTGATGATGCCACCTCACGACTCACGACCTTGAGCGGACTGTCCTCATCATCGAATGCAGAGGCTAATCGCTCGAGTACATCGTCCGATGACAATTGAAGGTAGCCTGATAGCGCACCGTCGATGCCTTCCTCAAGTGAACCCTCGCGAAACTTTCGCTGGTGGTGATCAACTGAAAACTCATAGGCGGTCAGCGAAAAATCAGCTAACTTGCCGTGCTTGTGAGAGGGTCGGGTGTAAATGACGCCCTGTGGTTGTGTTGAGCCACCCGAGCCAATGGTGCCCCGCTCGAGTACGGTCACGTTGCAGTTACGCTCAGCGAGTCTTCGTGCAATGTGACTACCCGCGAGGCCTGCACCCAATACAAGGCATGACTGTGGCTTTTCGGTGCAGGCGGGTTGATCCCAGGCCGTGGGTCTTACAGGCGCCACTTGCTCTTCATTTGATGCCTGACACAGGTCTAAAACGCCGTGTAGGCACTCCCGCTTTCGACCGAAGCCAGGCCGCTTCGACACCTTGAAGCCAACATGCTCGAGCGACCGACGCACGTCGCCTGAGGCCGTAAATGTGGCGGCATGTGCGGCATCGCGACTGAGGTTTGCCACACCGCGCAGCACGTCCGCTGTCCACATAGCTTCATTTCTCGAGGGTGTGAAACCGTCTAAGAACCACACATCGACCCACCGGTTTCCATAGGACTCGAGATCATCGAGTGCATCCGAGACATCCTCCCACCAAAAATCGACGGTTAGGCCATCGATTAACTCAGATCGTCGGTGACAGCCGGGAATCGGCGACGGCCAGCGCTGGAGAATGGTTTCAAACTCCTGACTTAACGAAGCCCATCGAGCGCTGGCTGCGCGCAGCTGAGACCGTGAAAGTGGGTGTTTTTCAATGGTGATGACATGGCAGCGTGCCCCCGCAGGGCCATGCTCCGACCAAGCCTGCAGGATGAGCGCCAGATTGAGTGCGGTTCCCAGGCCCAGTTCACCAATGGTGAGTGTTTCGCCAGCTTGTAGGGCCTGCATGCGGTTGATCACGTCGCCGCCCTCAATAAAGACGTAGGTGCTTTCAGCTAGCCCGTCCTCGGGGGAGTAATAATCGTCATCGAATTCGCTAGATCGTGGCGTTTCTTTTATAAAATCGAGACGCGGGCGCGACATTAGGCGCCAATCTTTGTTGCCACGCTCGATCATACTGATAAGCTCTCACCTCGGAGAAGCGCCCACACTTCCGTGTGGAAATTATAAGAAAGCGGCGCGTTTACACTGTTCATTGTTCGATCAATTTGTTGGGAAGTAATCATGGCCTTGGGTAATTCTACGATGACATACGACCAGTTGGGCCAGCTAACGGCTCACTTGTTGCACAAAGCGTTCATCGAGACAACACGCACGGTCTCCAAAGGCGTGTTTCGGCGTCTTGTTGACGGCGAAGTAGTCCCTATCACCCAACTTGAATTTGAGGGCGATGAAACGGTTCAGCTCAACATGAAGCTGCACATGTCTGCTTATCGTGGTGACATCAACTACACGCGATTCCGAGACGGCGTGGTGGCACTGCTTCAGGAGCTTATGACGGCGCTCAGCAAAGAGGGTGCGTTGAAAACTTTCACGGCGAACGACGCAGACGGCGTTGCAACCAATACACGCCTTTTAGGCGCGTCGGGACCCACGCAACATGGGGAAGACATCAACGTCCTCATGGTCGCAATGACGCCCTCGCAGAGTGAGCCCAAGATTGTCGTTGAGTTGATGTATATGGATCCGGATCAGTTCGTGTCAGCCAAGCGCGGCGAGTCGTGATCTAACAGTTCCACCGAAGGTGGCGGTACGACTGTCACGGTTTTCTTCTCAGTCGGTGCGATCACGCGAGATTCGCCTCGACACACTTCTTTCCCATCCTGATTCTTGACGGACAGCGCCATGGTGACCCACGGCTTGCGCGCGTGCTTGTCGGTTACCGTTAAGCCAATGCTAAGGGTATCTCCCAGAAAAATGGGCGATCGAAACTCGAGGTTCTGGCCGAGATAGACAGTGCCCGGCCCCATGAACTCAAGTCCAATCACTGCGCTCACGAAAGCACCAATCAACATGCCATGACCAATACATTCGCCGAACTGCGTGGTAGCCGCATACTCGGGATCGAGGTGCAGGGGGTTGTGATCGCCCGATACGACGGCAAAAAGTTCGACATCTCGCGCTGTGACTAAGCGGCTAACTTCGATACCATCTCCGATCGCGAGTTCGTCAAACGTTATGTTGGTGATGTCCATGGGGGTACCTCGCGGAAACGGCTGTTGAGTCGTTCAAAAATACCATAATCAAAAAAACGGGGTTAACCGAATGCAAGCCGATATTTCTGCGGCCATTGCCGCGCGCTATGATGATCTCAACATCGAATGGAATGTTGACGTGACAGCGTATCCGTCGATTGTTGCTTTGTTCGAGGAGGCAATGACCGACTTCGCGGATATGCCAGCGTGTTCGAGCGTAGGGCATGCGCTCTCCTATGCTGAGCTAGACACCTTATCGGCTAACTTTGCGAGCTGGCTGCAGAATGAGTCAGGGTTGGCCCGCGGTGATCGCGTCGCGATACAGATGCCCAATCTGATTCAGTATTTGGTCGCCTGCTTGGGAACGCTCCGCGCGGGTATGGTCGTGGTAAATACCAATCCTCTCTACACAGAGCGAGAACTCGAGCATCAGCTGAACGACTCGGGCGCCCGCATTTTGGTCCTACAGGCGAACGTGGCCGAAACAGCGGCCAATGTGGTCGCGAAAACGGGTATTGAGAAAATTGTGCTGACCGAAATCGCGGATCTTCACCCAGCGCCCAAGCGCTGGCTGTTGAATGCCGCTGTTAAGTACATCAAAAAAATGGTTCCCAAGGTCAGTTTGCCCAATGTCATCAAGTTCAATGACGCATTAAAGCAAGGCGCTCAAAAGCAGTTCACTCCCGTAGCATTAAACCTCGATGATTTGGCGATGTTGCAATACACAGGTGGGACAACGGGGGTTGCGAAGGGGGCCATGCTCTCCCACGGCAACATTGTCGCCAACGTCATGCAGATTGACGGATTTTTTGAAACCTTTGGCATCGATGCCAAGGGCAGTGTGTTTATGCAGCCGCTGCCGGTCTATCACATCTACGCGTTCACCGTGTCCATGTACTCGCTCCGTAAGGGAGCGCACACACTGTTCATTCCTAATCCTCGTGACTTGGGCTCAGTTGTAGACGCATTCGAGAAATATCAGCCCACCGTTTTTGCAGGTCTTAACACCTTATTCGTGGCGCTGTGTAACGACGAGCGATTTAGAAGCATCACTTTTGAAAATCTGCAGCTAACCATGTCGGGTGGTATGGCGCTAACGCAGGCCGCTGCCGAGCGATGGGCAGAAGTCACCGGTTGCAATGTTTATGAAGGCTACGGATTGACTGAGACCTCACCAACAGCGACAACAAACCCGGGCAATGGTCGTCAGTTGGGTACGATTGGTATTCCTGTGCCACAGACTTACGTTAAAACGGTGAGTGACACAGGTGAAACCCTGGGCTTTGGCGAGGCTGGAGAGCTGTGCATTAAGGGTCCTCAGGTAATGCAGGGTTACTGGCAGCGTCCCGAAGCGACAGCGGATGTACTTGATTCTGAGGGTTGGTTTTCGACGGGTGACGTCGCGGTCATTCAGCCCGATGGCTACATTAAGATTGTCGATCGCATTAAGGACATGATCATCGTCTCTGGATTCAATGTGTATCCGAACGAGCTGGAAGACGTCTGCGCCAAGCATCCGGGCGTGCTCGAATGTGCCGCGGTTGGCTTGCCATCAGAGGCAACAGGAGAGGCAATTCGTCTGTATGTTGTGAAGGCTGATGATGCGCTTACCGAGGATGAGGTGATCGCGTACATGCGCGAGCAGGTGACTGCCTACAAAGTGCCAAAGTCGATTGTTTTCAAGGATGATCTGCCCAAAACCAATGTGGGTAAAATCCTTCGTCGGGAGCTGAGAGACCTCGCTGCCGAAGGGTGATATCAAACGTGTCTTGAATTGAGGAACGCGTGAGTAAAAGTCATGAGGGCCGCATCGAGCGGCTAGTTCCTCAACATATTTCATACCCCGAGCAACTCCCGGTTGTTGCGCGCAGAGACGAAATCATGCGCGCTATCGCCGAGAATCAGGTTGTCGTGATCGCCGGTGAGACAGGCTCGGGTAAGACCACGCAACTGCCCAAGATGTGTCTCGAGCTGGGCCGTGGCCGCGAAAAGCGCATAGGTCATACCCAGCCCCGCCGAATTGCCGCTCGTGCCGTATCAAGTCGTATTGCTGAAGAGTTAAACACCACGGTGGGCGGCCTGGTCGGTTATCAGGTGCGCTTCAATGACGATGTCACCGAGCAAACCGCCGTAAAAGTGATGACTGACGGTATTTTGCTGACGGAGCTATCGCGAGATCGTCAGCTTCAGGCGTATGACACGCTGATCATTGATGAGGCGCACGAGCGAAGCCTCAATATCGATTTTATTCTCGGGTATCTGAAGCGATTACTGCCAAAACGTCCTGATCTGAAAGTCATCATCACGTCGGCAACGATCGACGTAGAGCGTTTCAGCCAGCACTTTAATAATGCCCCCGTTATCGAGGTCTCCGGACGTACTTACCCGGTAGATGTCCATTATCTCGACAGTGTGGAGGACCGCGATCGAGGATTACAGCGGCAGGTATCTCAGCTTGTCGATGACATAGAGGCGGAGCGGTATGGTCCTCGTGGTGATGTCCTGGTTTTCTGTCCGGGTGAACGGCAAATACGTGATCTCGCTAAAGAGCTCCGCGGTCGTGAGCGGATTCAGGTATTACCTCTCTACGCTCGCCTCAGCAATGCCGAGCAGAACCGTGTCTTTAACCGCACCGGTGCCGGTATGCGCGTCGTCCTTGCAACCAACGTGGCGGAGACATCGCTGACGGTGCCCGGTATCCGCTATGTCATTGATCCGGGGGATGCCCGCATTAGTCGATACAGTCACCGATCTGGTCTTCAGCGGTTGCCAATTGAATCTATCTCACAGGCGAGCGCTAACCAGCGCAAGGGGCGCTGCGGTCGGGTGGCTGAAGGGGTGTGCTTCAGGCTGTACTCAGAGCAGGATTTTGTTTCGCGCCCTGAGTTTACTGACGCCGAGATTTTACGCACCAATCTTGCGTCGGTGATTCTGAGAATGCTGGAGCTGGGCTTGGGAGACGTTAGGCAGTTTCCTTTTGTCGACCCGCCCGACCCCAAAATGGTCCGTGACGGGTTTCGACTGCTGACGGAGTTGGGCGCTGTTGATGGTAATGCCAAGCTCACGCCCCTCGGTCGGGCCATGGCGAAGCTACCGGTCGACCCAAAATTGAGCCGTATTTTGTTGGATGCAGCGAGCCGTGACTGCCTGAATGAGGCGCTGGTCATTATCAGTGCGCTGTCGGTTCAGGACCCACGCGAGCGACCCCAAGAGAAGCGTGCGCAGTCTGATCAGCAACACGCAAGATTTAATAACCCCCAGTCGGATTTCATTGCCTGGCTGAATCTATGGCAGTACCTGGAAGAGCAGCGACAGGCCCTGAGCCAAAATCAGTTTCGTAAGTTGTGCGATCGGGAGTTTCTTTCGTATTTGCGTATCAGGGAGTGGCGTGAGGTTCACTACCAGCTGGTGGTCTCGTGTCGTCAGATGAAGTTTCGGGTAACCGAACTAAAATCCTACGAGGATAAATACGAGGCAATCCACCGTGCGCTGTTGTCGGGCTTGTTGGGCAATATCGCTCAGCAAGATGAGGGCCGGCGGTTCAATGCTGCCCGCAACCGGAAAGCTCAGGTGTTTCCGGCGTCGGGACAGTACAAAAAGCCGCCTAAATGGTTGGTTGCAGCCGAACTGGTGGAGACCTCACAGGTCTTCGCTCGCCAATGCGCCGCCATCGAGCCCGGCTGGCTTCTCGAGACCAACCCGGCGCTTCTCAAACGCCATCACTATGAGCCCGCCTGGAATGCGCGCTCGAGTCGTGTCATGGCCAAGGAGCGGGTGTCGCTGTTTGGTTTAACCATCAGTGACGGGCAAAGGGTGCATTACGCGGGTATCGATCCGAAAACCTCGAGATCCATCATGATTCGTGACGGTCTGGTATCGGGAAATTATCGCCAGCCACCGGATTTCTTGAAGCACAATTTAAAACTCGTTAACGATGTTATGGAGCTTGAGTCGAGGACTCGACGGCGAGACCTCCTGGTCGACGAAGAGTCGATGGTCCGGTTCTACGATGAGCGACTTCCAGCGGACTGTGCGAGCGGGGTAGCGCTTGATAAGTGGTTGCGTCGTGACGAGGCCGCTGCGCAAAGCCTCAGGATGAAGCGAGAACAAGTACTAACCCGCGACCCGGGTGGTGAGGTTGAGGCGCAGTTCCCGAAGACACTCACGGTAGGCGACATTAGCTTTCAGTTGAGTTACCAGTTCGAGCCCGGGGGTAATCGTGACGGTGTCACGGTTACCATTCCCCGCGCGCTGATGAACCGTGTACCGCGATATCGTTTTGAATGGTTGGTCCCGGGCCTGTTGAGGGACAAATTGATAGCCATGATCAAGGGCTTACCCAAACAACTGCGCAAGCAACTCGTACCAGCACCGGATGTTGCAGACGCATTGCTGGAGCGCCTGATACCAGCCGACGAACCACTGTCTCATGCGCTGACCCGAGAAATTAAGGCCCTTCGCTCCGTCAGTGTTTCGACCAGCGATTGGGCGCAGGTGGATATTGAGTCGTTTTATTTGATGAATATCCGCGTAGTAGATGATCGTAAAAAACTACTTGGAGAAGGTCGTGACCTAGCTGCGTTGGTATCCGAGTTTCGCAGCAATTCACCGGTGGAGGTGGTCACCACTAGGAACAATCTCGAGCGGGTCAATGTAACGCGCTGGGATTTCGATGATTTGCCAACGGAGTGGCGCGGCAAGTCAGCAGGCGCGGAGGTATTGGCCTACCCCGCGGTGATTAAGGAGGGGTCGGGACAACTATCCGTGCGCCTCCTCGATTACCCGGTGGAAGCCGACCGCCAGCACCGCCTCGGTGTGGCCGGGCTCCTGCTTCAAAGTGATCTAAAAACTGCGAAATACCTTAAAAAGCAGCTATTTGTCGATAACATGTCAAAACTGGCTCTTGCTGGTGCCCGTTTGGAGCGAGAGTCGTTGGTAGATGCCATTATCGAGGGTGGTTTATGGCAGCTGCTCGATGGCGTAAAGCTACCAAGATCGCAAGATGAGTTTGCGTCGGTTCAACGCGCCGTCACAGCACAGTGGGTGCCCCATGTGCTGGAGATGGGTAACCACTTGGCGCAAGCGATTAAGGTTGCGTCTGATACGTGGACTGTACTCTCGCGTTACGGCGCGAATGAGTACGCGGAGGCGCGGGCAGACATGGAGCAGCAATTGCAAATGCTCTTCAGTCCGAAAAGCCTTATCGAGACCCCCTCAGAGTGGATAACCTATTACCCTCGGTACCTCAAAGCGATCGCAAATCGTGCCGAGCGCCTGCCAGCGCAGGGTGGAAAGGACGATAAGTCCATGGCAATGCTGTTACCGCAAGTCCAGCGATTGAATGATGGCAAGAAACGCTATCCTGGGCTCGACGTTCTGTGTCCCGAGGCAGTTCGGTTTCGCTGGATGCTAGAGGAGTTTCGCGTGTCCTTATTCGCTCAGCAGCTGGGTACGAAATTACCCGTCTCGGCCAAGCGCCTAGATCAGCAGTGGCAAGCAGTTGAGGGGTGGATGACAAATAATCCGCGTTGATATTCATACTTTTTGTTAAAGTAGCGCCAAGCAGATGAGAGAAATTCAGAGTGTCACCAGCATCTAATCCAGTTATATCGGCAGTCCTAGCGATCTGGCTTTCGATTGCGGTGTCGCCGGCCACGGCGAATGACGACCCCTTTGAGTCACTCAATCGCGAGATTCTCGAGTTCAACGATGCCGCTGATGCAGCAATCCTAAGACCGATTGCGGTTGCCTACGACGAAACCGTACCCAAGCCCATTCGGCGTGGATTGATGAACGCCTACGATAACCTGACCGATGTGAACGCAGCGGTAAACGCCTTGCTTCAGGGTAGGCCGGGATACGCCGTAAAAAATACGGGACGTGTGCTAATTAATACGACGTTCGGTTTGCTGGGCGTCATCGATGTTGCCAGTGACATGGGTATTGAACCTTACGAGACTGACTTCGGGCATACCCTTGCTCGCTGGGGTGCGCCGGAGGGACCGTATGTCATGGTGCCATTTCTCGGGCCTCGAACATTCCGGTCCGGTATTGGCGATATCACTGACAGCTTTATGTCAGCCAACGACTACGTATTTGATGATGACCTCATTACCTGGGGATCAAGAGGCTGGCGGGCGCTAGAGTACCGAGCGGACCTTCTGGAGGCCGAGGACCTCATTACGGGTGATCGCTATGTCTTCATTCGCGACGCTTACCTACAGAACCGCGAGGCCTTGGTGAATGATGGCGTGGTTGAAGATACGTTTTCTGACTTCGAAGAAGACGAGTGGGACGAGGATTTTTAAGCGCTGCGGCGGGCGATTAGTGCCTCGGTAGCATCCACCGCTTCTTTGAAGAGTGCAGCATCTGCTCCCGTCTTATGCATGCCTTCACTCAGCAGTCTGCGAAACAACTTTCCACCCGGTTGTCGCTGATACAAACCCAGCACATGACGAAGCACATGGTTCACACGACCACCTTGTGCAAGGACAGTCTCCAGGTAGGGCATCAACGCCAAGGCGACATCGTAGCGGGACAGATTCCGCTCGGTATCGCCAAACAGCTGAGCGTCTACTTGAGATAGCAACCATGGGTTCTGATAGGGCTCTCGCCCCAACATGACCCCATCCACATGGTCGAGATGCGCCTGACAGTCATCGAGGGAGGTAATGCCACCGTTCAGCACAATGGTGAGGTCGGGGAAGTCTCGTTTTAGCTGGTATACCCACTCGTATCTCAGCGGTGGGACTTCTCTGTTCTCCTTGGGCGAGAGTCCCTGAAGCCACGCGTTGCGTGCGTGCGCTATGAAGACATCACTTCCGCCCTCGGCTACGGTGCCGACAAAATCGCGGACGATGTCGTAGCTGTTGTCATCATCGATGCCAAGCCGGTGTTTGACGGTGACTGGCAACTCGACGGCCTCGTTCATCGCGGCAACGCAGTCACGAACAAGCTCGGGCTCACGCATCAAGCAGGCACCAAAGGCACCGTTCTGAACGCGATCTGACGGGCATCCGCAGTTTAGATTGATCTCATCATAGCCATAGCTCGCACCCATTTTGGCTGCGACGGCTAGATCGGCTGGAGTCGACCCTCCTAATTGCAGGGCAACCGGGTGCTCTTCCTCGTTGAATTTAAGGTGCCTGTCGCTGTCACCATGAATCAATGCACCCGTGGTGACCATTTCGGTGTAAACGCGGGCATGGCGCGTTATGAGGCGCCAAAAATACCGGCAGTGCCGGTCGCTCCAGTCCATGCAGGGCGCTGTGCTAAAACGCCACGGGCTGTTTATCTTTGGCTTGCTCGAATCATTCATTACGCTATTGTCGCATAGTGAGCGTTGGACGGATTAGCCTCT
>WTJR01000165.1:61458-63180 GCA_011524755.1 Halieaceae bacterium
AGCAACAACAACGAAACAAATCATTCATCAATGCGTAGTCGGGTGCCCTGACACTTCGGCGACGCAGTCAGAGAGTTTAATCATCATGAAGTTGGATCGAAGACAGATACTCAAAGGCCTTGGCTTGGGCGCCGGCGCCTTAAGTGTGCGGAGCGTCGCGGCTGACGGTGGTTCAGCATCAGGCTTTACTCACGGTGTTGCGTCGGGCGATCCGCTGGCCGATCGCGTGATTATCTGGTCGAGGTATGTCCCTGCGACCGGCAGCGACCGCGTCGATAATATTATTTGGCAGGTCGCCTACGACCGCTCGTTTGGGGACCTTGCTGCAAGTGGCGTAACAAAGACGTCTGCCGAACGGGACTTCACGATCAAGGTCGATGCCACAGGCTTAAAGCCCGGTCGCCGGTTTTTTTATCGCTTTGTTGTCAACGGACAACGCTCCGATATCGGAAGCACCAAAACCCTACCGAAAGGCGCTGTTGGTCAATTCCGCATGGGTGTCGCGTCCTGCTCCAACTACCCTCAAGGTTATTTTCACGCCTACGACGATATCGCAAAGAGCGATCTTGACGTGGTGCTTCACCTGGGTGACTACCTCTATGAATACGCCCGGGGCCGCTATGTAAATCCGATTGCAGAAGAAACGCTTGGACGCGCTGTGTCGCCCGTCAACGAGATCGTCACGCTGGCTGACTACCGAGAGCGATATGCGGTCTACCGTTCGGACAGGGACTTACAAGCCGCTCATGCAGCGCATCCATGGATTTGTGTTTGGGATGATCACGAACTGACCAACAACACCTGGAAAGAGGGTGCGGAAAATCACAACGAAGGTGAGGGTGATTTTGATGAGCGCATCGCGATTGCACGGAAGGTGTATCACGAGTGGATGCCCATTCGAACGGCCGCTCAAACCGATCAGGCGCCTATCTATCGTGCCTTTGAAATAGGGCGGTTGGCGGACCTGATTATGTTGGACACGCGACTTCACGGTCGTGACGAGCAGTTTATCTACCAGCGTGACCTCGAGAAATTCGGGGGAGCAGAGGCCTTTGTTAAAGAGCAGCTCATGAATCCTGAACGGACGATTCTGGGCGCAGATCAGGAGAATTGGTTGGGTTCGCAATTGGCGGCAAGCCATGATCGTGGCAGTGTCTGGCAGGTCATTGGTCAGCAGGTATTGATGGGTAAGCTCACCACGCCATTGATCCCCCAGGAGACCATCGACAAGATGGAGCTGCCCGAGCGATACAGCAAGCGCCTTGAGGGGCTTCAACAAATTGCCGAGGCGAAGCTTCCCATGAACCTCGACGCCTGGGACGGTTATCCCGCCTGTCGTGAGCGTATTCATGGCCTATTTACGCAGTTTGCCAAAAACCCTGTCGTACTTGCCGGCGACACGCACAATGCCTGGGCGTTCAATATGCGTAATGGCGCAGGCGATGCCGTTGGTGTGGAAATTGGTACACCGGGCGTCACCAGTCCTGGCATGGAGGCTTATTTGCCGGCACCGCCAAAGATGATGCGTGAAGCATTACTCAGCAGCAGCGCTGAGCTACACGATCTCGATACATCCCGACGTGGCTGGACAGTCGTTGAGTTCACACCGGAGCAAGTAACGTCTACCTGGCGTTTTGTATCGACCATTCTGGAGAGTCAGTACTCCGTCGCGGAGAGCACGCCGATCGTCTGTAAGGCCGGTGATAGGGCATTCAGCTGAGC
>WTJR01000177.1 GCA_011524755.1 Halieaceae bacterium
GGCGCAATGTCACTGAGTATTTCAATGCCTATGCACATCGGCTTGCTCAACTAGCCGAAGCGAGTTCCCGGCCAATTATTGTTGGGTTAAACGGTGCACAGGGCTCAGGGAAATCAACGCTAAGTCAGTATCTAAGCCAGATGATGCCAATGCAGCTTGGTGTGGACTGTCACGTTCTCTCTATTGACGACTTTTACTTATCCAAGGCCAAACGCAAAAGATTAGCGGCTTCGGTTCACCCACTCTTGGCCATTAGAGGTGTACCCGGAACCCACGACGTTCCTAGGCTTTTGGACGCTTTGGCAGATTTTATTGAGCCTAGTGTTCAGTCAGTGACGGTCCCTATTTTCGACAAGCTTAAAGATGACCGCACCAGAAAGGTGCATAAGATCCAAAAGAGTGCAAAGCCAACCATTGTTTTGTTTGAAGGGTGGTGTGTCGGCGTCCCAGCGCAACGCCCACTTTCGCTTTCGGTGCCCGCGAGTAGCTTCGAGTTTTCGAACGACAACAACGGTGTCTGGCGATCCTATGTGAATGAGTGCCTGGGAGGAGACTATGTCGACGTTTTCAAATTGCTCGATCGTTTGAGCATGTTGAAGCCTCCTTGTTTTGAGGCTGTCTATGACTGGCGCGTTGATCAGGAAATACGCCTCGTTGCTCGGCGTCGCCAAAACTCGACAGACGCATCCATCCGCGGCATGTCGGTTAAAGAAGTAGGGGAGTTTGTCGAGAATTTTCGCCGACTCACTTGTCATGCGATCGAGGTACTGCCCGATCTCGCAGACGAAACCTGGGAGTTACAGGCTGACCGCTTGGTGCTTCAGGAGCGCTTGCGATCGTGAGTGAACTTCCGGTTATTTTTACCGATCTTGATGGAACGCTTTTGGACCACGATACCTACAGTGCCGAAGAGGCGCGATCCGTCCTTGAAAAGGTGACGGCCAAGGGTATTCCAGTTATTCCCGCAACGAGCAAGACCTATGATGAGGTCGTTGAGTTTCGCGACTCGATGAATCTGACGCATGCATTTATCGTCGAAAATGGCGCAGCCCTCTATGTGCCGATGGATACCGATATTCGCTGTCCGATGGGCAGTAAATTATTTGAGGGCTACTGGGTCCGAGAATTTGGCGTCAAGCGGCAGGCACTTTGCGATGTGCTGGAAGCGCTGGATATGAACGGTTCTTACCAGTTCAAGTCATTGACCGATATGCGGACTTCCGAAGTCGCTGACATCACGGGCTTGGACTTGGCATCGGCGCAGCGCGCACAGCACCGTCTCTATTCAGAAACACTGGATTGGCGCGATAGCGAAGCGGCATTAACCACATTTTCAGATGTACTCACGGGCATAGGGTTCTCGGTATCTCAGGGCGGGCGTTTCGTACACCTGATGGGACCTAATAACAAAGGCATCGCGGCACAGTGGTTTCAAGCGCTTTTAAAACGTGAGGTGACGCCCGATGTCGCGACAATTGCAGCCGGTGACGCGCCGAATGATCGCGAGCTTTTGGAGATGGCGGATTACGCGCTTTTGATGCGAAACGCGCGGGGTAAGCCGCTCGAGTTGCAGCGCTCGGGTCCGACGTGGTTATCAGACAGTGCGGGCCCAATTGCGTGGGCCAAGGGCATATCAGACATATTAACGAGTATGGGGTGGGACATTTAATGGCTGATTTTTATCAAACGCCGTATATCTCGACATTGCACAATCTGCGTAACAGTGCGGTCGAGGAAATAGAGGCGCAATTAGTTAATTTCTCCAGCACGAGGCCTCTCGGCTTAATCTTACCTTCCTTGTATTCGGAGCTTGAGACGCCTGCGATGCCCAACATTCGGGAGGAGCTCAAGAAAGTACCTTATCTCTCTCAGATCGTGGTCGGTTTAGACCGCGCTGATGAAGATGACTTTGCCTCTGCCCTGCGGTTCTTTTCAGAGCTACCTCAACAGCATCGTGTCATGTGGCACGACGGCCCGCGCTTGAGAGCCATTCATTCGGAGCTAGCAACCAGAGGCTTGGCGCCGCATGAGCCTGGGAAAGGGCGCAACGTCTGGTACTGCATGGGTTACATACTGGCAACCTCGCGAGTCGATGCCGTAGCACTACACGACTGTGACATCCTCACCTACGATCGTAGTCTGCTGGCACGCTTAATTTACCCTGTCGCGCATCCGCAATTTTCCTTCGAGTTTTGTAAGGGCTATTACGCGCGTGTTGCGGGCAATAAACTCAACGGCCGGGCCTGTCGGCTTCTGGTAGGGCCATTGATTCACGCCACAAAGCGTGTCCTAGGTGAAAACGATTTTCTTAATTATCTCGATAGCTTTCGTTACTTGCTCGCAGGTGAATTCGCCTTTAGGCGTGACCTGTTAAATGACATGCGGGTTCCCAGTGATTGGGGGCTCGAGATGGGCGTAGCATCTGAGATGTACCGAAATAACAGCACGAATCGTATCTGTCAGGTTGAACTAACTGACTACTACGACCACAAGCATCAGGATTTATCAGCAAATGATGCCCAGCGGGGGTTGTCCCGTATGTCGCTGGATATCACGAAATCACTGATACGTAAGTTGGCGATTCAAGGCGAGGTCTTTAATCAAGAAACCTTCCGCACGCTCAAGGCGACGTACTACCGAGTTGCACTCGATTATGTAGAGAGCTTCCGTCGAGATGCCATGATGAACGGTCTCGATTTTGATACCCACGCGGAAGAGCAAGCTGTTGAATTGTTTGCAACCAATATCCTTGAGGCAGGGAAACAATTTCTGGAGCGCCCATTGGACGCTCCGTTTATGCCGACATGGTCCCGAGTTGTCAGCGCTGTACCCGACATCTATGAGCGTTTGGTGCAAGCAGTTGAGGAGGATCACAAAGAGTTTTCAGTTCGGGGGCGCTAGTGGTTGGTCAGAGAGAGCGAGTCCACTTTTTAACAGGTCAGTTGTATCGATCCGTTGTTGGTGAGGAAGGTCTTAAAAAGATTGTTGATGATTTGGTCGATGCGATCGGTGCCTCAGCAGCACCTGCTCAGACCGATCCGGCTCATCCTGCAGATCTTTGGTCTCAGCATGATGTCGCGCTCATCACCTACGGTGACTCGATCGTGGATGGGGGCTCGAAACCTCTCAAGGTGCTGCGTGACTTTTGTGAGACGTGGTTAGGAAACTGCGTCACGTGGGTTCACATTTTGCCTTTCTTTCCGTGGACGTCGGATGATGGTTTTTCCGTTCTCGACTACTCATCGGTGAACCAGGCGCTAGGCGACTGGAACGATATCAGTGATATCGCGACCGATTATCGATTGATGGCTGACTTGGTGTTGAATCACTGCTCAAGTCGCTCCGCTTGGTTCGAAAACTTCAAGCAGGGTATCGATCCGGGTAGAGGTTATTTTTTTACCAAAGGACCCTCGTTCGATGTCTCGAGGGTCGTAAGACCGCGAACCTCTGATTTGACGATGCCTGTCGTAACGTCGGAGGGTGAACAGCAGGTTTGGTGCACCTTTAGTCACGATCAGGTGGATTTCGACTTTTCAAATCCTGACGTGCTGTTGGAGTTCACTCGCATTATCCGGCTGTACCTTGATCGAGGGGTTCGCATTTTCAGATTAGATGCGGTCGCTTTTACCTGGAAGCGCTCAGGAACCACCTGCATCAACCTACCCGAAGCTCATGATCTGGTTCGACTACTGCGCTCTCTCATTGAGTGGGTGCAGCCCGATGCCATCATTATCACCGAGACCAACGTTCCTAATATTGAAAACCTCGCGTACTTTGGCCAGCGCGATGAAGCGCATTGCATTTATAACTTCGCACTTCCCCCACTACTCATTCATACCCTCGTAGAGGCTGATAGTTCACGCATTACACGCTGGCTGATGAGTATGCCGCCAGCCATTCTGGGAACCACCTATTTCAACTTCCTCGCTTCTCACGATGGCATTGGTCTCCGACCGGTCGAGGGTTTGCTCAGCGAAGGTGAGTTGGACTCGATGATCGACCGGCTCCAAGAAAATGGCGCTTTGTTGTCCTGGCGTGAACACGCTGATGGGACAAGAACGGTTTATGAAGTAAACGTGTCGTTATTTGACGCCTTCAAACATTCAGGTGAGGCAGTTGATCGGACGCTTGACCGCATGATCCTCGCTCATGCGATTTTGCTGGGGTTGGAGGGCGTACCAGCGATCTACTTACATAGCTTTGTAGCGACCAATAATGACCTGAGTCGTGTCGAGAATACGGGGCACAACCGTGCGATTAATCGTCATCAATGGGCGTTAGATGAGCTCACTGGACTGTTGAATGATGCCAAGTCGCAGCATGCAAGGTGCCTACAAGCCATTAAGCAATTGATTGACATGCGACAAGGACAACCCGCCTTTCACCCCAACGCGACCCAGTTCACGCTGAATTGCGGACGGTCAATCTTTGGGTTTTGGCGACAAAGTCCCGACCGTGCACAGAGTATTTTCTGTCTCTATAACGTCACACCCATCAGCACCACCATTGCTGCCGCATCGTTGAATTTGGTTGGCAGCGACAGTTGGCGAGACTTGATCAGTGGCGAGACAGTTGATTTGTTCTCGGAGGATCCCACCATTGAGCTTGCGCCGTATCAGGCTGTTTGGCTGACTAATACGATGACGTAAACCACGATTTATGGGGCGCTCGACGTGGCTGTCTGAGGGCGCAGGTTCGGCTGGTCTGAGTCGGCATAACTGTGTGATCATCACCGCCATGCTTGCGATTGGTTTTTTTGTTGTTGCGCTTATTTATTCCGCCGTAGGCTTTGGCGGCGGCTCAACCTATATTGCGCTGCTGGCTTTAAGTGATCATCCGGCCGAAGTTATCCCCCTCATTGCGCTTCCCTGCAATATTGCGGTGGTCTCTGTGGGTAGCTATCTCGCTGTGAACCGACGAGACTTTGATTGGCGGCTGTCCGTTCCGTTTTTTGTAGCCTCCGTCCCTATGGCATTTGTCGGTGGTTTAATCCCACTGGACGCTACCGTCTATTTTTTACTGCTGGGCTTTAGCCTCGCTATCGCTGGTGTGAGCTTAATAGTGCGCACGGCACCTGACGGTGCAACGACCTTGGGCGCGCGCGGCTGGGGGTTGGCCAGTGTTATAGGG
>WTJR01000050.1:0-3792 GCA_011524755.1 Halieaceae bacterium
CCGCGCCCATAGCACAACTGGATAGTGCACGTGCCTTCTAAGCATGAGGTTCCAGGTTCGAGTCCTGGTGGGCGCGCCATTTACCTCGGTAAATTCGACATACCGCTCGTTAGTCGAACAAAACGCTCGGATTCACCATCGTTTTCATCTCAAGGACGTTACCGTTAGGGTCTGAGATAAAGAACGTCTCTTGCTCGAATTCAGTCCCTTTAAATCGGCGGTATGGCTGGTCGAGATAGTCAAACTGGCTAGACTCAATTCGTTGCTTCAATGCCTGAAATTCCGCCTCCGGCATATGCGCACCAAAGTGCGGGACGCTGACATTGCCCATATCGACATCGTGGCGAACACCCGGTAATTGCTCCTCACTCTGATGCAATGTCAGCTCGTTACCCCAGAAATTGATATCAATCCATTTGCCCTCTTCGCTGTTGCCCGTCGCACAGCCTAGAACCTCAGTGTAAAAAGGAATCGTCGACGCTAAGTCGCCTGCAGGTACCGCTAAGTGGAACGTATTTGACACAACACACCTCGCTTTGATTTTTTTACAACGTACGTCTGATTTAAGGTTCTTACGCACTCCGCGCCAAACCCGAGCAACACCGGCCGATGAGTGCCTTACAGTAGGTCACCACCCGCTGCCATAGCGGTTGTACCATCTCGTTCGTAGGCGCGTAGTACGTTCTTCCCTACTTTCCAGCGGTGAACTTCATCTGGTCCATCAACCAAACGCTGGCTTCGAATCGATGTGTACCAATCTGCCAGCGGCGTATCTCGTGAGTACCCGAGTGACCCATGAAGCTGGAGCGCGGTATCCACGACCTGATGAACCATATTGGCCAGAAATATTTTGGCAATCGAGTTTTCCTGAGTCATATCGAGCCCGTTCTCTGCCTTGTAAGCAATATGCATCAACATGAGACGCGCTTTGTAAATCTCGGCCGCACAGTCCGCCAGCATGAACTGCACACTTTGACGGTCAGAGAGCTTTTTTCCGAACGTCTCTCGCTCCAGTACATGTTTGGCCGCCATGTCGAGCGCTCGCTGTGCTTTAGCAACGTTGTGCATGCCATGTCGCAATCGACCATAGCCGAGGCGATGTTGGCCCATGTTGAAGCCTTGACCACGGCCCCCAAGCAAATTGGCCTTGGGAACGATCAGATTGTTGATCTCAATTTCGCAGTGGGCTGCACCTAGTCGCTCACCTAGCGGCGTGTGACGATGCATGGTGTCGATATTCCGAAGAATTTTGAAACCGGGATTAGGCAACTCTACGATAAAGGTCGAAAACTGCTGATGTCGCGGTGCGTCGGGGTCGGTCTTCGCCATAACAACGGCGATATCGGCAACGTTTGCCGACGAGATGTACCATTTATCGCCGTTCAGTACGTAATTATCCCCGTCTTCGACCGCCGTCGTTTTCATCCCCGTTGCATCTGCGCCGCCTCCTTTCTCGGTCATGGCGTAGCAGACTCGTTTCTCACCAGCCACAAGAGGCTTGAGGAAAGCTTCATGCTGGTACTCGGTGCCGTGGTGCAGCAACGTCATCATTGTCGCGTCATCAGGACCTTGGGTGTTCAGCGCGAGGGCTCCCAGAATCGACTCACCTAGTTCCATCTGCACTAGTGCATTTGCTAATGGCTTGAGGCCCATACCACCCCATTCGACTGGAAAAAAAGGACACCAAAGTCCTTTGGCTCGCGCTTTTTGACGCAGCTCCGCAAGAATTTCGTCATAGGTATCCACTGTGAGGCCCTTTTCGGCCGGAATACAGACGTCATGCACAAACTCTCGCACAATGCTTCGGACTAACTTGGTTTCCTCAGGTATTTCAAAGTCGATCATGGGTAACCTCTTTTTATGTTTATTAATTTTTTTCGTTACTAACTAAGCCTCAACATACTCGCAAGACAACAAAACGGCACTCAGAGCCTTCGGAATGAATATATGGCTCAAGTCTTATTTGCTCGATTCGCGCGACGCCTGAGACATGTAATTCGGTCACCAAATCAATGAAGTTCGTCGACTGCCAGTAATCGTCTCTCACCGTGAACACCAATACGCCACCAGAGCGTGTAACCCGCGCAAGCTCTTTAACCGCCTCAGGTTTTACATGGGTCGACGTGAATGTGCCGATGCAGGTCACCGCATCAAAGCTATCCGATGGCAACGTCAGAGGAAGATTCATATCCATCGTATGGAGCGCGTCATACACCCCTTTCTTCTCCGCCTCAGCGAGCATCCCAGGTGAGTAGTCAATGCCCGTCAGAGATGACATTCCCGCTTCTTTTAGAAGGACACCCACCAACCCAGTACCGCAACCGGCATCCAATACCGTTAGCTCAGGGGAGCCCATTGCGTCGAGAAGTAGCTGCACCGCTTTCTGAGGACTGGTATAGCCCCAGTCTTCCAATAGTTCACGGTCGTATCGATCTGCCCAACCGTCGTAAACCTCCATTAGCTCATCGGTAGACGCTGCAGTAAGAATTTTGACGTGTATGTCGGCTTGTTCACCCATTGTTGTAACCCGTTTTTCTTATTATTTCTTTTCTGATGTTGGCGCTACCCAACACCTCACCACTTACTGGATGCGTCGTTAGCCCGCGAACGCGGCGTCTTTCACCGTCATCCAAAGCAGCGCAAACCCGCACATAAGCATAACTAATACGAAAGCACGTTCTGTTTCATTTTTGAACATGATTGCCCCCAGCGAGACCGCATTGGATACACAGTAACCGGCCCAGACACTGTAGTCCAAACAATGCTCCGCAATAGGCAGGAGTCGGGTACACAGGACTTATCAGTGACTCACCTTTAAACAAGTGGAGAAAAGCTGGACGGATCTAGTCCAAGGCGATCATTTTTGGTTAATCTACGCGCCATCGGCTCAACAAACCTGCCAAGGCCAGCTATGAATCAGCCTCAAAACATCGACCATTATGCATCCGTCAGCGATGATATTTTTGTCGATACCGGTGCTACCGATCCTGTTTACCCTGAGATTTATCAGCGGTTAAAAGGCTTCAATCTGGGATCAACCAATGCGTGGACCCGCGGGCAACCGTTCGACTATTACCGCCGAATGCGTGAAGAGTCCCCTGTTATGTGGACTGAAGGACGAAAGCCGACGTCCGGCTTCTGGTCGGTCTCTCGCTATGATGACGTTAAGCATGTCGAGCTGAACCCAAAGGTTTTCTCCTCTCAACGCGGCAGTATGCACATGGCTGTATTACCTGCCAGCGGTAAAGCGGATCGGTTGATGTATGCCGCGCACAATTCGCTCATTAACCTCGACGCAGATGTGCATCGAGATCTCCGTTTACAGCAGTCCGAATTCTTCTTTCCCAAATACGTGGAGACTCTCAAAGAACGTGTTGGTAAGAAAATTGATGACCTACTAGACAATATGGAGCGGCAAGGCCCTGAAGTCGACTTCGCCAAGATGTTTTCGACCGAGCTGCCAATGTTCACGCTGTGTGAAATGCTGGGTGTCGACGAGGAAGATCGGCCCGATATCATCAAGTGGATGCACTACCTCGAGCTCGCTCCCCAGTTCCTGACTCACCCGTTCCGAATGTTTATGGCTGAGCCCATGTTCCTATTTAGGTTCAATCAGATGCTGGAGGATATGTTCAACTACGGCGAACGTGTCATGGCGGACAGAATCAAGAATCCGCGGCAGGATCTTCTGACAGTCATTGCGAACGCAACGCTTGATGGCAAACCTCTGTCGCAGAACTATCTGGACGGCTCGTGGCTACTGATCATTTTTGCGGGTAACGACACCACGCG
>WTJR01000050.1:3892-5124 GCA_011524755.1 Halieaceae bacterium
ACAGCGATGTGAGAGTGCATTTCACGCACTAGGTCGCCGCTGAGCAACGTATTTCTAACGAAATCCTCGTAGTGCCGCACGTCTTTGCAAATGATCTTTAGTACGTAATCCCAGATCCCGGCCATGGTGTAGCACTCAACCACTTCGGGGTGTGTCTCCACTTCACGTTCGAAAGCAAGCAGGTTCTGCCTGCCCGTTTGAGTCAGGTTCACAGTCGCAAAAACGACGATCTCCATGCCCAGCGCATTCCTATCAAGTAGCGCTACCCGTCGCTGAACGACCCCCTTCTCCTCAAGGCGATTAATACGTCGCCATACAGGTGATTGAGAGCTGTTCAAGCGATCAGCCAACGCGGCTGTCGATACCGTCGAATCCTGCTGTAGCGAAGACATGATAGCGATATCCTGCCTGTTCCATTCAGAAGACATATTTAATCCTTTTAAATCCAAATTTAGAAATTTTAATTCCTAAAATTAGGCTATGAGAGCAAAAAAGAACAAATATTTCACCCAATTAGGCACAAAATTTATACAAGGAATAACGAAAAAATCAGCTTTCAAGCCAACAAAATAACCTGCCGAGGAAATGAGCATGACGCATGCAACACCCGACCTCCTCCGGAATGTTCAGTTAGACGATAAATTTGCTCCCGGCCCTACTCGGGTTTACTTGACGGGAATTGACGCGCTGGTTCGACTCCCTTTATTGCAACACGAGATTGATACTGCTGCCGGCTTGAAAACAGGTGGCTTTATTTCGGGATACCGTGGAAGCCCATTGGGAGGCTTAGATCAGTCGCTTTGGGCTGCAAAAGCACACTTAGACACCCACGACATCAAGTTCAACCCGGGCATTAATGAAGAGCTCGCTGCTACCTCAGTGTGGGGCTCACAACAACTCGGCATCGTCTCAGACTCCGACTACGACGGAGTCTTTGGCATGTGGTATGGCAAGGGGCCCGGTGTTGATCGAAGCATGGACGTCATTAAGCACGCGAATGCGTTTGGAACCTCACCTCACGGCGGCGTACTTGCAGTGGCGGGCGATGATCATGCCTGCAAGTCATCGACCCTCCCTCACCAATCAGAACACATGTTCATGGGCGCCTCTGTACCCGTGCTTGCTCCCTCCAACGTTCAGGAGGTGCTTGATTTTGGGATCTATGGTTGGGCTATGTCGCGCTTTTCGGGCTGCTGGGTCGCACTGAAGGCGATCACTGACAATATGGATGC
>WTJR01000104.1 GCA_011524755.1 Halieaceae bacterium
TCAAAATATGCCTGCGTTTCAGTGGGGTCACGGAACATATCTTCTCGCGTGTAGCGAGGCTCATCTTCATCAAGCTCTCTCACAATCACGGCCGGGTTGCCCGCAACGATGACATTGGCTGGTACATCTTTAGTAACCACTGAGCTTGCGGCAACAATACTATTGTCACCAATGGTCACTCCTTTCAAAACGGTGGACCGGTCACCCAACCACACATTGTCGCCCAGCCGAACCGGTTTAGGTGTGCCATCTCGATTGACGCGGTCGTAAAGCCCATGCCAATCGGAGTCGGTGATGTAACTGCCATGGGCCATCATGCAGCCGTTCCCTAACACCACCTCGTCGCTAGCAGAGATTCTGGCGCCGGGGCTCATCAGGCAAGCATCGCCAATCTCGACACGCCCTTCGCCAAAATTGCGGCCCCATACGCCAATTTGCACTGGATGATGCATTTCCCCAATAGCTGTGAAGGAGTGCCCGATGCGGATATTAGGACCTGATATGATGACGAACCAGGGCGACATGATGGTTGAAAAAGCCCCCAATGATTCGCATCGCGGCGCGAGAAACCACCAGATCCAAAATGCGCGAAACTTCAGGTACAACCGCTTTACCCAATAAGGTCTCACATCACGTCGCATGACAAGCTAGCCCGATACAATGAGGGTTTATGATCGCAACCAAGAGGGCTCGTATCAAATGAATCGTGAGGACAACACCAGCGTCTACTCAAACCAGTCCTCGATTCACGGCGATCTCGCCAAGCTGGTACAAAAACACATGACATCAAGCTGGCAGGAGCCGACACCCCCACACGATCGAGAGGCGATGAGGAAAATTCTCGTCTTGCTTAAGGCCCACGATGGACCGCTCATTTTGGACTCTTTTTGTGGAACAGGCATGAGCACGGCAAAACTCGCATCGCAGAACCCAAAAGCACTGGTCATTGGCATTGATAAATCGGCAGACCGACTGAGGCGTCACGAGCAAACGCTGTCGCACAACTATCACCTGATACGTGGCAACTGCGAGCACATATGGTCTCAGTTGGTGGCAGCCAATGTTGAATGTGAACAGCACTATCTGCTGTATCCAAATCCTTGGCCCAAAAAGGCGCACCTCAAGCGAAGAATCCACGGCCACCCCTCGTTTCCATTACTCAAGCAATTAGGTGGCGCGATTGAGGTCAGAAGCAACTGGAAAATTTATGTCGATGAATTCGCTGCAGCAGCGCAGTTGCTAGGCCTAGATACTCAAGTCAAAAGCTTGTCAGCAACAGACCCTATGACACTGTTCGAACGTAAGTATGCTGCAAATAGTGAAAATCTATGGGTATGTACAGCAGCTACAGCCTGAGTCTCTGGAATCGGACTAGGTCTCTGCGCTACTGTGTGCGGTAACAATAATGAGGACATCATGACAGTGCACGCACTTCCTACCACAGACGCCGAGCACGCAAACGATCCGCTTTGGACCACGATTTGCGCCGAGGTGCGTGAACTGATTCGCACGGAGCCTATGCTGGAGGACTTCCTGAGAGCCACTGTCCTTAACCACTCGAGCTTGGAAAGCGCCCTCAGTGCCCACCTCGGTAATCAGATTGACTGCGCAACAATCCCCGCTCGCGTCCTTTGCCACGTCATCTCCGAGGCGTTTTCTACACGCGACGATATTCGCCAAGCCATGCGTGATGATCTGCAAGCAGTGGTTGAAAGAGACTCCGCATGCGAGTCATTTCATCTGCCGCTTCTCTACTTTAAGGGCTTTCACGCGCTACAGCTGCACCGAGTTGCAAACTGGCTTTGGCTACAAGGCCGACGATCACTTGCGCTGCTAATGCAGAGTAGAGCGTCTATGAAATTTGGCGTCGATATACACCCAGCCGCAACGTTCGGCAGTGGCATCATGTTGGATCATGCGACAGGCCTTGTGGTGGGTGAAACCGCCGTTGTCGGCAATCAGGTCTCGATACTACAAAGTGTGACACTCGGGGGCACGGGTAAAGAGCATGGCGACAGGCACCCGAAAATTTCTGATGGCGTATTGATCAGTGCTGGCGCAAAAATACTCGGGAACATCAGGGTTGGCGAGGGCGCCAAGGTGGGTGCAGGAAGCGTTGTCTTGCGAGATGTACCAGCTCACACAACTGTTGCGGGTGTTCCAGCCAAGGTTGTGGGAAGGCCCGACTCAGACCTTCCCGCACTTAACATGAATCATGAAATACCAGACTACGAGTGGTAAGCCGGCGATAGCTCTATAACGGCGTCAACCATTGCTCCCACACACTCAGGATCAATTCCGGGTGTAATGCCGTGACCGAGATTGAAAATATGGCCAGTTCCAGAGCCATAGCTTTCCAGAATCTTCCCAACCTCTTCACGAATCCGCTCAGGCTGCGCGTTGAGCATGGCTGGGTCCATATTGCCCTGCAACGCGACCTTGTCACCCACCCGTGCGCGAGCCGCGCCAATATCGGTTGTCCAGTCGAGACCTACTGCATCGGCGCCGCAGCCAGCAATTTGCTCCAACCACTGGCCGCCACCCTTGGTGAAGACAATGACGGGCACACGCCGGCCATCCGCTTCTCGAGGTAAACGCTCGACCACTGCTTGCATGTAGCGAAGAGAAAACTCTTGGTAATCGCTGTGGCTTAGCGAGCCGCCCCAGGTATCAAAAATTTGGAGCGCCTGTGCCCCCTGTTCAACCTGAGTTGTCAGATAAACCGCGACAGCGTCCGCAAGCTTATCGAGCAATTGATGCATCGCTGCAGGATTATTGAAAGCCAACGACTTTGTCTTTGCAAAATCCTTGGACGAACCACCCTCGACCATATAAGTAGCCAAGGTCCATGGAGAGCCAGAGAATCCAATCAGCGGAACCTTGCCATTGAGTTCCTTCCGAATTAAAGAAACGGCGTCCATGACATAGCCCAACTCATCCCGCGCTCTATTGGGCTCCAGAGCTGCGATCTCGGCCTCAGTCGACAAGGGCCTCTCAAACCGAGGCCCTTCGCCTTCGGTGAAATAAAGCCCCAATCCCATGGCATCAGGGATGGTCAAAATATCTGAGAATAAGATGGCCGCGTCCATATCGTACCGGCGTAACGGCTGCATGGTGACCTCACAGGCGAGCTCCGGCTGGGTACACAAACCCATAAAGCTTCCGGCTTGAGCACGCGTGGCACGGTATTCAGGTAGATAACGGCCCGCTTGGCGCATCATCCAGAGAGGTGTTCGGTCTACGGGCTCACGTAGCAAGGCCCGCAAAAATCTATCATTTTGCAGTGGTGCCATATCGGCAGGATCCCCCGAGTGGTCGCCTCTATGTGCAAACTCACTCTGATCTTTTTTTATATTTAGACCGCTAGGTAATCCAAGATGCCCTCTGCGGCCTGCCTTCCTTCCCAAATGGCCGTAACCACTAAGTCGGATCCGCGTACCATATCACCACCAGCGAAGACTTTGGGATTTGTTGTTTGAAACTTGAACGTTTGGTGTTCGGGTGCAATCACGCCTTTCCAGTCATTCAATGCAATTTCCATGTCTGCCATCCACTGAGTTGGGCTCGGTTGAAACCCAAAGGCCATGATGATGGCATCCGCTTCGAGCGTGGCCTCGGAGCCCTCTACCTGCTCTGGTCGACGACGGCCATCGGGCCCAGGTTCACCCAACCGTGTTTCCACAACCTTGACTCCAATGGCTTCGCCAAAATAGTCCACAACGCCGACTGGCTGTCGGTTAAAGAGGAACTGCACACCTTCCTCGCGAGCATTTTGAACCTCACGACGTGAACCCGGCATATTTTCCTCATCCCTACGGTAAACACAGAACACTTGCTCAGCCTGTTGCCGAACCGCCGTCCTCACACAGTCCATCGCAGTATCACCACCGCCTAGCACGACAACAGTCTTACCTTTCAAATCGATGAAGTTTTCTTTTGGCTGTGCATAGCCCATTTTCTCATTCACATTCCCGACGAGATAATCGAGCGCCTTGTGAACACCGGGCAGGTCCTCACCATCGAAACCGCCCTGCATCGCTGTATAGGTCCCCATTCCAAGGAAAACAGCGTCGAACTCCTCGAGTAAATCATCTGCATCGATATCGACACCAATCTCCGTATTGAGACGGAATTCAACGCCCATACCTTCAAAAACTTCCCGGCGACGCTGCATGACCTGCTTCTCAAGCTTGAACTGCGGAATACCGAAGGTTAATAGCCCACCAATTTCGGGATAGCGATCAAAGACAACGGGAGAAACGCCGTTACGAACCAAGATATCGGCACAGCCCAAGCCCGCAGGCCCAGCGCCGATAATAGCCACCCGTTTGCCCGTTGGAATGACGTCGGACAGATCCGGACGCCAACCCATTGCAAGCGCCGTATCAGTGATGTACTTCTCGGCATTACCAATGGTGACGGCACCAAAACCGTCGTGTAGCGTGCAGGCCCCTTCGCACAAACGATCTTGAGGGCAAACCCTGCCGCATACTTCAGGGAGTGTGTTGGTCTGATGACTCAGTTCCGCCGCCTCAAACAAACGCCCCTCTGCCAGTAGTTTTAGCCAGTTGGGTATCAAGTTATGAACAGGGCACTTCCACTCACAATACGGATTCCCGCACTCCAGACATCGGTGAGACTGCTCAGCCGCAGTCTGCTCGGTAAACGGGTCATATATTTCGACGAACTCTTCCGTTCGAGACTGCATCGACCGCTTATTAGGGTCGCGCCGCTCGACATCGAGAAACTGGAATGGATTTGCTAATCGCTCAGTCATTGCGTCAGCCTCAATCTGTATAGCGGAATCGCGCCAGTAGTTGATGGAAGTCAGCCGCCTTGGGCTTTACCAACCAAAACTTACCAACGTAATCCTCGAAATTATCAAGAATTGTCTGTCCCCACTGAGAACCCGTTTCAGCGACAAACTCTTCGATGTTGTCACGCAAGAAGTGTCGATGTGCCTCTGCGGCCTCACCGTTGATACGGTGAATTTCGACTAGCTCGCTGTTGTAGTGATCAGGGAATACACGATCTTGGTCGAGAACAAAGGCAACGCCGCCCGTCATACCCGCACCAAAGTTCAGGCCTGTCGATCCCAACACGGTGACACAGCCACCCGTCATGTACTCGCAGCAGTGGTCACCCGCGCCTTCAATAACCGCATGCGCGCCGGAGTTTCTAACAGCAAAGCGCTCTCCTGCGCACCCAGAAGCAAAGAGGCGTCCACCTGTGGCGCCATAGAGACAGGTATTCCCTATGATGCTCGCGTCGCGACTTTCAAATCGGCTATTTTTCGGTGGATAAATCACCAGCTTTCCACCGGCCATACCCTTTCCAACGTAGTCGTTACAGTCGCCAGCTAGATACATATGCAGGCCACCGGCATTCCATACGCCGAAGCTCTGACCAGCTGTGCCTTTAAGTTTGAGAACAACAGGGGCATCTTCCATACCCAAGTTACCGTAGCGCTTGGCAATCTCCCCTGACAGTCTGGCGCCAATGGAGCGATCGCAATTAGTCACGGTGAAGTCGAACTCACCGCCTTGCTTGCCCTCAATGGATGGCAGCACCTGCTCCAGTATCAGTGCAGCCTTTTCACCCTGGTCAAAGGGAGGGTTGCGCTCAACCTCACAGAACTGCGGCTGATCAACAGCGGTCTCGTCAGTCCATGTTATCGGGTGTAAATCGAGGGAGTGCTGCTTCTCGGTTGCGCCATCAATGTGCTCCAGAAGATCAACACGACCAATGAGGTCCTCGAGCTTGGAGACGCCCAAGGTCGCCATCCACTCGCGGGTCTCTTCAGCGACAAAGCGGAAGAAATTTACGACACGCTCCACGTCACCCACAAAGTGGTCCTCTCGGAGCTGATCGTTTTGCGTCGCGACACCGGTCGCACAATTATTGAGGTGGCAGATACGTAGGTATTTACAGCCCATCGCAATCATTGGCGCTGTGCCGAAGCCAAAGCTTTCTGCACCCAAGATAGCGGCTTTGACAACGTCCAGACCCGTTTTCATTCCACCGTCTGCTTGCACGCGAATCTTTCCACGTAGTCGGTTGCCCCGCAGAGTTTGGTGGACCTCAGCGAGGCCCAGCTCCCAGGGAGAGCCCGCGTGCCGAATGGACGTTAGCGGACTAGCCGCGGTGCCACCGTCATAACCCGAGATGGTGATGAGGTCTGCGTAGGCTTTAGCAACACCGGCAGCGATTGTGCCGACTCCGGGTTCTGATACGAGTTTTACCGAGACCAAAGCGTCAGGGTTGACCTCCTTCAAATCGAAGATCAGCTGAGCCAAATCTTCGATCGAGTAAATGTCATGGTGCGGCGGTGGCGATATCAGTGTGACACCGGGAACCGAATAACGAAGGCGGGCAATGAGGTCGTTGACCTTGCCACCCGGCAACTGTCCGCCCTCACCTGGCTTCGCGCCCTGCGCCACCTTGATCTGTAGCACCTCAGCATTAACCAAGTAGTGCGGAGTAACGCCAAATCGTCCGGAGGCAATCTGCTTAATCTTGGAAACGCGGTTGGTGCCGTATCGCGCTGGATCTTCGCCACCTTCACCACTGTTCGAACGCGCACCAATCTCATTCATACCCATCGCCAGCGCCTCATGCGCCTCCGGGGACAATGCACCCAAGGACATACCAGCAGAGTCGAAGCGCTTGAGAATCGCCTCAATGGGTTCGACCTCATCCAATGCAATGGGTGTTGGACTAGGCTTTAGTTGCAGGAGATCACGCAAGGCAGCAACCGGCCGGTCATTACAATGATCAGCGTAAGTCTTGTAATCGCGTGTATCGTTACTGACGACCGCTCGTTGCAAACTCATGACAACATCGGGGTTATAGGCGTGATACTCACCGCCGTGCACGTACTTCAATAAACCACCCGCAACCACTGGCTTGCGCTTAAGTCTTGCCGTACGCGCCAGTTGCTTCTGGTCGAATTCCAAATGAGCAAAACCCGCGCCGGCAATTCTCGAGGAGACGCCCCGAAAGGCCATTTCAACCACTTCTGTGTCGAGACCCACCGCCTCGAAAAGCTGAGCACCTCGGTAGCTGTTCACCGCTGAAATGCCCATTTTGGACATAATTTTGAGCAAGCCCTTATTGATGCCTTTCCGGTAGTTCTTGTAGCAGACCGACGGCGCACCGAGGATCTCGCCACTGTTCAACTGGTCTGTCAGCACGCTGTAGGCCAGATAGGGATAGATCGCGGTCGCACCAAAGCCCAGCAAGCAGGCCACCTGATGCGAATCTCGTGCACTCCCCGTTTCGATAATGAGGTTTGAGTCTGCACGCAAGCCGTGGGCAATTAGGTGGTGATGCACCGCACCCGTAGCGAGTAGGCTGTGAATTGGAATTCGAGATTCGGCGATACTGCGATCAGAGAGCACTAGGACGCTGGCGCCACCTGTCACGTGCGCAGCCGCCTCTTGGCAGAGTCTCTCAAGCGCCCCCTTGAGCGTGGTCACTTCAGGATCGTAGGTCGCATCGATAACCTGAACCTTCAAGCCCGATTCATTCAGCGCTAGGACCGATTCAAACTTTCCTTGAGACAGGATAGGCGAGGTGAGGCTGACCCGGCGCGCATGTCGCTCGGTTTCCTCAAATAAGTTGCCTTCGCCTCCAAGGTCGACCTCGAGTGACATCACGATCGCTTCTCTCAAAGGATCAATGGGCGGGTTGGTTACCTGGGCAAACTTTTGTCTAAAGAAGTCGTATAACGATCGCTCTCTCGATGAGAGAACGGCCATGGGCGTGTCATCACCCATGGAGCCCACAGCTTCATTACCTGATTCAGCCAAAGGCTTCAGAACCTGATCACGCTCTTCCAGACTTACCTGGAACATCTTCTGGTAGATGTCGAGCTCGTCACCTTCAATGGGCGCCGATACCTTCGTGTCGTATGAGGCCTCGATGTGTCGCGCATTGTCGCGCAGCCAGCGCTTGTAGGGCTTGCTGGTTTTCAATTTGTTGTCGATATCTTTAGTGTGGAGCACCTCACCGGTCTCGGTATCGATAACCAGGATTTGGCCCGGTCCAACGCGGCCTTTGGCTACGACTGTCTCAGGCTCATAGTGGTAGGTGCCCACCTCTGATGCCAGAGTGATAAAGCCGTCAGTCGTGGTTACCCAGCGAGCGGGGCGAAGTCCGTTTCGATCAAGCAAACAACAAGCGTACCGGCCATCGGTTAAAACAATGCCAGCCGGACCATCCCAAGGCTCCATATGCATCGCGTGATATTGGTAAAACGCCTTCAGGTCAGGGTCGATATCTTCGATGTTCTGCCACGCTGGCGGGATAAGCATGCGGAGCGCTTTGGGTAACTCAACACCCCCTGTTACCAGCAACTCAAGCATGTTATCGAGACTCGACGAGTCAGAGCCTGATTCGTTAACCAGCGGCGTCACGCTGTGCAGATCGGGCAATAAAGGCGAAGAGAGCTTAGGCGTGCGTGCTTTCGACCAATTGCGATTACCTTCGATCGTGTTGATTTCACCGTTGTGAGCCAACATCCGGAACGGCTGCGCTAACGGCCACTTCGGTAATGTATTGGTAGAGAACCGCTGGTGGAAAACACAAATTGCGGTCTCTAAGGACTCATCACCCAAATCGGGGAAAAAGTGCTCCAGATCGGCCGGCATCACCAGGCCTTTGTAGGAAATAACGCGATCCGACAAGCTACAAATATAAAAATCAGGCTCACTTGCCAATGCCGTCTCAACACGACGCCGAATCATAAACAACCGAGCGGCCACCTCTTCATGGGTTGCATCGTCAGTCTCGAGGAAGATTTGCTCAATGGCGGGCAGTTGCTCGAGCGCGATCTCGCCGCAGACATCCGGCTGTGTCGGTACGACCCGCCAGGTGGCTACTGAAAAATCAAATTCAGCCGCAGCGACAGCAAAGGCCTCTCTGACGCGCGTCTGGCTATCAGCGTCGGTCGACATGAATACCATGCCGACCGCAAAGGTTGATTTCAGTTCACGCCCTAAAAGATCTCTCGCACGGTCGCGCATGAAGTCGGCGGGCATCTGGAGCAATAAACCGCATCCATCGCCCGTTTTTCCGTCAGCGGCGATACCACCGCGGTGTGTCATACAAGTGAGTGACTCAATGGCCGTCTGCAGCAGCCTGTGGCTCGGCACACCTTGCTGGTGGGCGATCATGCCAAAACCGCAGTTATCCCGGAACTCGTCGGGATTGTATAAGCCGCGCACTTCGTTCGCCGTGCCAACGGTCGCCTTCACGATGCCTGATGACTTCATGTCTGAGCTTGCTCGCTTGATAAAACTGGGGCTTGACGCCATGAACGCGCAAAGCCAAAAAGGCCGCACAGTTTACACTTCTGGGCCTTTATCTACAATTTGCGTAACCGCAAAATGAGACCGCCCTATCTCTTGAGGGTTTTACAAGTTGAGCGCTATTTCGGATTCGTCTAGGCCTGGGGTTACAAAGGCATTCCCCAATGACTCGAGTAGCACGTAGCGGATTTTTCCCGCCTGAACTTTCTTGTCGCCCTGCATCGCAGACATGAAGGCATCAACACACATACCATCGGGTGCATGGGTAGGAAGAGAGAAAGCTTGCAAGAAACCGGTTAACGCCTCGACTGTGCCGGGCTCGATAGCACCGCGACCCGCCGAAATCCGTGCGGCAATGGCCATACCGGCCGCCACCGCCTCGCCATGCAACCAAACGCCAAAGCCCTGCTCCTTTTCGATCGCATGGCCAAAGGTGTGTCCAAAATTCAATATAGCTCTAACACCACCTTCGCGCTCATCCCGCTTCACCACGTCGGCTTTGATCGCACAGCATCGTGCAATCACATCAGCTAACAGCGCTTCGTCACGCCTCACCAGCGCTTCCGTGTGACCAATCAAGTAATCGAAGAAGTTGGCATCAGCAATCAGGCCATACTTAATAACCTCAGCCATGCCCGCAGCATATTCTCGGTCCGGTAAGGTCTCCAGCGTCTGAGTATCAATGATGACGCCAATGGGCTGGTGAAAAGCGCCAATCAGATTTTTACCCATCGGGTGGTTGACACCCGTCTTTCCGCCAACAGAAGAATCAACCTGTGACAACAACGTCGTTGGCACTTGAATGAAATCGGCGCCACGGAGAAACGAAGCGGCGGCAAATCCAGTCATATCACCAATAACGCCTCCGCCAAGCGCAATAAATATGGTACTGCGCTCGTGCTTATCCTCCAGGGCAGCCGTCAGGATGCGCTCATAGGACGCGAGCGTCTTGTGCGCCTCGCCATCGGGTAATTCAACGACAGTTACTCTGCGGCTAGCTGCATCATTGTCGTGCAGAGCATCCAAAACAGATGATTGAAATAATGGCGCAACCGTCTCGTTGGTAACGAGACAAACATTGCGATCACCCACAAGCGCTCGCAATAGGCCTCCCTGGGTAAGTAAGCCCGGACCGATATGGATTGGATAGCTTCTGTCAGACCCCTCTGCGGTAAGTCGTACCATTACCTCTGGTGCTCTGGGACTCATAGTTCACCCTTGTTGAAGGCTGTAAGTTTTTCCGCGATTACCCCTGCGAGCTTTTTAGCAGATCCACCGGTTGATGCGACCGTGACATCCGCAACTTCGCGATAGAGGGGTTCCCGCACGGCCATTATCTCTTGAAGCACCTTCCTGACATCCTTTCCCACCAACAGTGGTCGTTTGGTCTTGCCTTCAGTTCGACTCACCAGGGTCGATATCGACGCCTCCAAATAGACAACCGTGCTCGCGTTCGACATAACGGTGCGATTTTCGGGTCTAAGAACAACACCACCACCGGTCGCAATCACCACATTGTCTCTCGATGCAAAGTCTTTGACGACAGCGGACTCACGATCACGAAAACCGGACTCCCCTTCCACATCGAAAATCCATGGGATATCTGCACCCGCGCGCTCCTGTATCACCTCGTCAAGATCGAAGAACGTCGCCTGCAAGTGTGCGGCAAGGTGCCTACCCACGGTAGATTTACCGGCCCCGGGGGGACCGACCAAAAATACGCGCATGTTATCTCTCGTTCGCCGGCTGGCTGCCCACACTAGTAATCATTTATTGCAACACAGGTTGGGATAAAGTGCGACTTGGGAGTTAAGATATACAGATGAATCTACGACGACTGCGTCGCATTTCCAACCAAAACTAAGGCCGGAGACTTAAGGCTTGTCGGTAGCCAAACAAAGCGCAAAAGCTCTCGTACTGATCACAGCTGCCGCTGTGTGGTGGCTGGCCGGTTTGTATTTGTATCTCAGTCCAAAGCTACCTGAGGCTGAGGCACTCACCGACATCAAATTACAAACACCGCTCCGCATCATGAGTTCCGATGGGCAACTGATCGGCCAGTTCGGTGAGCAAAAAAGAATACCGGCACGCTATGAGGATCTGCCTCAGAGCTTTATTGATGCACTGCTTGCTGCGGAAGACGACGGCTTCTTTGAACACTCGGGAATCGATTTCCTGGGATTGGCGCGTGCCGTGTCGGAGTTAGTGGCGACTGGCAGTAAGCAAAGTGGCGGCTCGACCATCACAATGCAGGTGGCAAGAAATTTTTTCTTAACGCTGGATCAAACTTTCATCCGGAAGTTCACAGAAATCCTCCTTGCACTGGAAATTGAGCAGCGCCTGAGCAAAGAAGAAATTTTAGAGCTCTACGTGAATCGAGTCTTTTTAGGCCACCGGAGTTACGGCTTCGAAACCGCGGCGCAAACATACTATGGACGATCACTCAGCGAGCTATCCGTCGCGGAGCACGCCATGTTGGCAGGGGTGCCGCAAGCGCCTTCTCGCAATAACCCTTTGAGTAACCCCAAGCGCAGTGAAATCCGGCGAAACTGGATTTTAGGTCGCATGCTATCGCTCGACATGATTGATCGAGCGACCCATGACGAGGCAGTCGCCAGCACGGATATTTCATCCTTCAATGGCTTGAAAGTCGAGGTAGATGCAGACTATGTTGCTGAAATGGCACGCCAGTTCGCGGTCGAGCGACTGGGCAGCAACGCCTACACCGATGGGTATGTGGTCTACACAACCGTCGATGGGGATTTGCAGCAGGCTGCTCGCGATGCCGTGATTGATGGGCTTATTACCTATGACAATCGCCATGGCTGGCGCGGACCTGAGCAGCAACATCCGCCGCTCGAGGAAGAAACGCCCGAGGCGTTAGACAAACGCTGGCGGAGTGCACTTCGCGCCATGCCAGTTATCGCCGACTTACGACCCGCCATTGTTACCGAGTTGCTTGAGGACGGGGCTCGCGTGCTCTTACGAGATGGAAGCAACGGCTTTCTCTCTTGGCGTGAGGATCTCCGCCGCATTCGCCGCTACTTAGATGAAGACAGACGAACCGGCAGCGCTCAAACTATCAGCGACCTGCTGTCGGTCGGTGATTTGATACGAGTTAGCGAAAAAGGCGATAGCCTTCGTCTCGCCCAGGTACCTCGCGTTCAAGGGGCACTAGTATCGCTCGATCCAAGCGACGGCTCGGTCAAGGCCCTCGTGGGCGGTATGGGCTTTGTACTGTCCAAATTCAATCGAGCGACGCAGGCAAAGCGCCAGCCCGGCTCCAATTTCAAAGCGTTCCTCTATGCGGCAGCTCTCGAGAACGGTATCCACCCAGCGACATTGATCAATGATGCACCAGTCGTCGTCGGGAACTTAACCGATGAGGACTTGTGGCGCCCCGAAAATGACAGCGGTCGATTTTACGGCCCAACCCGCGTTCGAGAAGCGCTCACCTTCTCGAGAAACCTGGTATCAATTCGCGTTCTTCAGCAACTCGGGGTCCGTAAGCTTATCGAAATGGCGGCTAGAGTCGGCTTCGATGTCAACGACATGCAGCCCAACTTGACACTCGCACTGGGTACCCATGCCTACACGCCACTCGAGGTTGCCAGTGGATACACAGCAATTGCCAACGGCGGCTTTAAAGTTGAGCCCTGGCTCATCGACAGAATTGAAGACGTCGACGGCAATATCATTTACGAGGCCGACCCATTGATCGCCTGCGCTGCATGTGAACGGCAAGTCTCGGACGATGAGTTCCTCGAGGCGTCCCGAATCGAGGACTTGCTAGAAGATCCCGAGCCCGAGTTCCGAGAAGCGCCGCGAATTATCGACGAGCGGGTTACTTACGTCCTGACCTCCATGCTGGAGGACGTGATCCAACGCGGCACTGGGCGACGCGCTCGCGTCCTCGAACGCAATGATCTCGCCGGTAAAACAGGAACTACAAACGGTCCAAGAGACGCCTGGTTCTCGGGTTATAACCGAGATTTAGTCACCACCACCTGGGTAGGTTTTGATGATTACAGCCTTATGGGCCGCAGGGAGTTCGGCGGCACTGCGGCACTGCCGATTTGGATCGACTTTATGCGAGTCGCCTTACCACCAGAAAGCGCAGCAGCAGAGATGCCGCCTGGGGTTGTTAGATTGCGAATCGACAAGGAGTCAGGACAACGAACAGATAGCCAATCCTCATCGATGTGGGAGGTTTTCCTTCAGGAGTTTACGCCCGCCAATCAACGCGGCCGGAATAATACCGACGCCGAGGATTTAGATGGACTGTTCTAAGGCGCCACTTTTTTTGGGCAAAAAAAACGCCGACATAAGCCGGCGTCTTTGAAACGAACCAAACGCTTACTTCTTTAAGCTGCGACCAGCAAAGCGCTTGTTGAAGCGATCGACACGACCACCAGAATCAACGATTTTCTGCTTACCGGTGAAAAACGGATGACACCGACTGCAGACGTCAATAGTGATATCCTGCGCAAGCGTTGAACGCGTCTTGATTTCGTTGCCACAGCTGCAGCGTGCAGTGATGTCTTCGTAACGCGGATGAATATCTGCCTTCATGTTGCCCTCGAGCACCTTGTGGGTGTCTAGTAAAAAAGAGCGCGGATGATACCAGAGCCCAAAGCCAATTCAAGCCCTCTTGTATGGGTAATCGCGGTGCCATCGCCACTACACCGGGTTTTTGAATATTTACCGCCCTCAGCCGCTCAAAATACGCCACAACCGGGGGCTCGAGTGAAAGTCCCGTTCGCCGGCCGGGATGTGATTGGGATTTTTCTCGAAGACAGACGGAGTGAGCTCCCCGCCGCAACTGCACTCAAATGCGTGGAAACGCTATTGGACGACGACCTGCCGCTGCTGGGTTCGGATCAACTACAGTTACTTCGATGGCTCTGTGAGTATTACCTCATTCCTCATGGCGAGGCATTACAGCTGGGCTTGGCGACACCCGAGCGAAAAGGTCGCCCCGCATGGACGGCCGAAGCTGATCACATCGCCATACGGCACGGTACGGAAACGATAAATAAAATCCCTGTCAGAGCGACCAAACAACGGGCCGCGGCTCAATTCATCGGTGAGCACACCGTCCCGATTGCCAGTCTTACCAAAGCGGGTTTCTCTGCAGCGGTAGTATCAGCCCTCATCAAATCGGGCGTGGCAGAAAGAAAACGAGCAGAACCTCCGGCTTACTCGCCTCAACCGACAGTGAACTTGACTGACGCACAGCAAGGGATTTGCAGCACGCTGAAGGCACAAATGACGGGCTTCAAACCCCATCTGCTCGAGGGAGTAACAGGCAGTGGTAAAACTGAGATCTACATCGAATGTATCAAGGAGGTGATAGCACGGGGTCAACAGGCACTGGTCATCATTCCCGAAATTGGTCTTACACCCCAAACCAAACACCGGTTCGAGGCAGCGTTGGGATGTGAAGTACCGCTCATACATTCCGGACTCACTGAGGCTGAGCGAGGTCGAACATGGGCGATGGCGCGTTCAGGCGCTGCCCGCGTAGTGCTTGGCACTCGCTCTTCCGTATTTTGTAGCTTCCAGACCTTAGGTCTTATTGTCGTCGATGAGGAGCATGACCCGTCTTTCAGACAGCAGGATCACCCCCGTTACTCAGCGCGAGATGTCGCTGTTAAACGCGCTCAGATCTGCAACTGTCCAATTATCATGGGAAGCGCCACACCCAGTCTGGAAACACTTGCTAACTGCGACCAGGGCCGGTATCAGCATCATACGCTGATGCAACGGCCACACGGCAGCGCGTTGCCTGATATCTCTCTGATCGATACCCGAGGCCTCGCACTCAGCAGTGGATTATCAGACGAGGCGATCAATCAGATTCGCTTCGCACTTGAGCGAAAAGAGCAAGCACTACTGTTCATCAACCGAAGGGGATTTGCTCACAGTCTGCAGTGCGAAGACTGCGGTTGGGTTGCAGGCTGCCAACACTGTGACTCATCCATGGCCGTTCATCGGACACCACCCCATTTGAGCTGCCATTACTGCAATACCAAAACGAGTGTCCCGACCTACTGTCAGCAGTGCAATAGTAATCGCCTAAGCAGTCGGGGCATCGGCACCGAGCAACTAGAGATCTTGATGAATCGTCACTTCAGCACGACCCCGGTATTCCGAATTGACAGTGACAACATCAAAAACATGGAAACTCTCTCGCAAGCCCTAGACGGTATCGCCAGCGCTGAATCGGCCGTACTGTTAGGCACGCAAATGCTGTCCAAAGGACATGACTTCCCGAGAGTAACCTGTGTTGTCGTGGTCGATGCCGATAGCCTCCTATACAGCCCTGATTTTCGGGCGGAGGAGCGGCTGCTCCAGCTGCTGGTTCAAGTTGCAGGGCGCGCTGGCAGATCCAGTCTCCCAGGGAAGGTCTTGATACAAACCCGCAGTCCGGACCACTCCATGATGCAGCAGCTAGTTGAACGATCTTATACGGACCAAGCACGTGCCCTCTTAACTCGCCGAGAAGTACTTCGCCTGCCACCGAAGGGAGCCATGGGCTTGATTCGCAGCGATAGCAAACAGGAAAAAGACGCTATAGATTTTCTGGATACCCTGCGTGAACAGCTGCCGATCCGGGACGAGGTGCGCTTAATTGGCCCCATGCCAACACTGATGACACGTCGTGCCAACATGTATCGCTATCAGATTATTGTGCACGCCCAGACCCGCAGAGCAGTGCATTCACTGCTGGAGGCTGCAAGAGACATCGGATCACAGCAAAAATTAGCGCGAAAAGTCAGCTGGTTTGTTGAAATCGACCCAACGGAAACGCTCTAACGAGATACAATAGGGCCCAACAGACAAGGCGTTCCACGTCACAACAGATCAAGCGACATCAATGAAAGATCAGGTAGTTGATTTAATCGAGCAATCAATTAGGGCAATCCAAGCGAAGGGCACGCTGCCAGAGGGTGAGCTTCCGACGCCTCAGGTTGACCACACGCGCGACCCCAAGCACGGCGACTTGGCTACGAATGCAGCGATGGTGCTAGCCAAAAAAGCCGGCATGCCGCCGCGCGACTTGGCGGCAGCCATCATCGAGCAACTACCCCAAAATAACGTGATAACGCAGTGCGATATCGCCGGTCCAGGCTTTATCAATTTTCACATTTCTCAAGCGAGCAATCTTGCGGTTGTCGAGGCCATTCTGACAGCGGGTGAGGCATATGGCCGCTCAAATGAAGGGCAGGGAAGGCGCGTTCAGGTGGAGTTTGTCTCAGCGAACCCAACGGGCCCTCTACATGTGGGGCATGGTCGAGGGGCTGCGATTGGCGATGCGCTTTGCAGGCTCTTGGACAATGCTGGCTGGTCGGTGTATCGGGAGTTCTATTACAACGATGCGGGGCAGCAGATCAGTAATCTTGCGCTGTCCGTGAAAGCCCGAATCGATAGTGTGGAGCCAGGTGATACCACCTGGCCCGCCGATGGCTATCAGGGTGATTATATAAAAGACGTCGCTACCGCGTATCAGAATAAGCAAACCGTGAATGCGGCAGACCGAACAGTCACGGCCTCCGGCGATGCTGCGGACGTGGCAAACATACAGGCATTTTCAGTCGCCTGGCTCCGCCGTGAGCAAGATGAAGATCTAAAAGCATTTGACGTCAACTTTGACTGCTATTTTCTCGAGTCATCGCTTTACACGTCGAATGCAGTTGAGAAAACAGTCGAAACACTGATCGACAATCAATTTACGTACGAGCAGGACGGAGCGCTTTGGCTACGCACAACTGATTTTGGCGATGACAAAGACCGTGTTATGCGAAAGCGCGAGGGTGGCTACACCTACTTTGTTCCCGATGTGGCGTACCACCACAACAAATGGGACCGGGGTTTCGAGCGCGTTATTAACGAGCAGGGAGCCGACCATCACAGCACCATCACCCGAGTAAGGGCGGGATTACAGGGTCTGAAGACAGACATTCCCGAAGGCTGGCCAGAGTACGTGCTGCACCAGATGGTGACCGTCATGCGCGACGGTGAAGAGGTTAAGTTATCCAAGCGCGCCGGGAGCTACGTCACCCTCCGAGACCTCATCGACTGGGTGGGTCGGGACGCCACACGCTACTTCCTCACTGCCCGTGCAGCAACGTCTCAGCTCACGTTTGACATCGACCTTGCTCTATCAAAAAGTAATGAGAACCCCGTGTACTACATTCAGTACGCACACGCACGAATCTGCAGCGTTCAGCGTAAGGCACTTGAGCAATTTGGGCAGTGGACGGCGGCCGATGGCATTCAGCACCTTGAACTTTTAAATAGTAGCGAGGAGCAGTCGCTGGCTTTGGTGCTCAGTAAATACCCAGAGGTGCTTGCTGGAGCCACAAAGCGCCTAGAGCCGCATGCAGTGGCTAACTACCTACGCGATGTGGCATCGGAGTTTCACTCCTTTTATAACGCGCACAAAATAATGGAAGCCGATGAAGGAATCAGCCTGGCACGGCTTGCGCTCGCCACCGCGACGCAGCAAGTCATCGCGAGTGGCCTCAGCATTCTCGGTGTCTCTGCACCTGAGGCGATGTGATCGTGGCAAATCCATCAACAAGTACCAAGCGCAAGCGAAGCACGGGGAGTGCAACTCGCCGCACAACCTCACAAACCAAGAAAAAATCTGCGGACACTCCGCTATTTAACGCCTCGCACGTCAATGGATTTATCGTCGGCGTCATGACAGGCGCCATTGCCAGCTTGGGCATCGTCGCGGGCATCAATCCAACAGCCCTACCCGCAGCGATCACTCCCTCGACGGCTGGGACTGCGGAGTCGACACCACAACCCAGCTTCACCTTCTTCAACACGTTGGAAGATGAGTCCTTTAGCCTAGATACAGGGCGCTCGGTGGAAACCGGTCCATCTGAATACACGCAGTACGTGCTTCAGGCAGGTTCCTTTCGAGCCATAGCCGATGCCGATAGGCGCCGCGGAGAGCTCGCTCTCCTGGGATTAGAATCATCAATTGAGCAAATGAATACCGATACGGGAAGTTGGCACCGTGTGTACATTGGCCCCTTCGATAGTCGCTCGGCGATGGCCAAAGCAAGAGCGCTTACCGCACAGTCAGATATTGATACGCTGCTCCTAAAGCGCGCTCAGTGAGTATAGGTTGAACTCAATGACCGTTCAGGCACCCGAAGCTATTAACTACAGCAGTGGCAGACGCGTCTTGACGCTCTCGTTCCCTGGCGAAGATCCTGTAGAGCTGTCTGCTGAATTACTCAGAGTTCTATCGCCCTCGGCTGAAGTACAGGGGCATGGACCTGGTCAGGAAGTGTTGCAAGCTGGCAAAAAAGAAGTTGGTATCACCGACATTCAGCCAGTAGGACACTATGCGGTACAGCTTAGTTTTGACGACGGGCACAGCTCCGGACTGTACACTTGGACGTACCTAGCGCAGCTTGCTGAAAACAAAGATAGGTTGTGGGCTGACTATTTAGCCAAGTTAGCGCAGGCGGGAGAGTCACGAGACCCCGACACAAACATTGTAAAGATCATAGGTTGAGACAATACGTCCACCATAATAGGAATTGGCCATGAGCTCCCAAGACAATCTGACTGACGACACTACTGACTTCGGTTACGAGCGAGTCAAAACGGCAGAAAAAGCCGGACGTGTCCGTGAGGTCTTCGATTCCGTCGCGGCACAATACGACCTTATGAATGATCTGATGTCTGGCGGCCTTCATCGGCTCTGGAAGCGCTTCACCATCGAGCTCAGTGCCGTTCGGTCCGGGCAGACCGTCCTCGATATTGCAGGTGGTACGGGCGACCTCGCTGCAAAGTTCTCAAAACTCGTGGGTGCTGATGGCAAAGTTATCTTGGCAGATATTAACGCCGCCATGCTGTCCGTCGGCCGCGATCGCCTTATCGACAAGGGTGCGCTGAGCAACATTGATGTGGTGCAGGCCGATGCCCAGTTCCTTCCATTCGAAGACAACAGCATTGATTGCATCACGATTGCCTTCGGCCTCAGAAACGTGACTGATAAAGCCAAAGCACTTAGGTCGATGCACCGCGTTCTAAAGCCCGGTGGTCGCGTGCTGGTACTCGAGTTTTCCAAGCCGACATCGCCGTTACTGTCAAAGGTCTACGATGCCTACTCATTTTCAGCGTTACCGGCGATGGGAAAACTGATCACCGATGACGCTGACAGCTATCGCTACCTCGC
>WTJR01000072.1 GCA_011524755.1 Halieaceae bacterium
TGGTAAACCCTGCGTCCTTGAATCACTCAAAGAGCCGAACATAACGTCATAAAAGGGGTAGGTTATGGACTTAGGTGTCTCCGAAAAAGTTGCGCCCATTCTCGAAAGTGTCCGCAATTTCATTAACGACGAAGTACTTCCACTGGAAGAAGAATATAAAGCGCAAATCGAGATCGGGTCTCCCTGGGAATTTACCGATCGTCAGACTGAAATCCTTGAGAGCTTAAAGTCAAAAGCGCGAGCTCAAGGGCTTTGGAACTTTTTCCTGACCGATAAGAATGGCACTGGCCTCAACACGGTCGAGTACGCTTACCTCGCAGAGGAAATGGGCCGCTCTTATATTGGTGCCGAGGTTTTCAACTGCAGTGCCCCCGATACGGGCAACATGGAAGTCATCCACAAATACGGGACTGAGGCTCAGAAGAAGCAGTGGCTTGAGCCACTCATGAACGGCGAGATTCGTTCCTGCTTTGGCATGACCGAGCCCGATGTCGCTTCGTCTGATGCGACCAATATTTGCACGCATGCGGTGCTCGAGGGTGACGAGTGGGTCATCAATGGAGAGAAGCACTGGACCAGTGGCGCAGGTGATCCTCGATGTAAGGTCATGATCTGCATGGTGAAGACTGATTTCGAGGCGCCCAAGCATCTTCAGCAGTCTCAGATTTTGGTGCCGATGGACACGCCCGGAGTAGAAATCGTCCGTCCATTGACTGTGTTTAACAACGTTGACGCCCCGCATGGTCACATGCGCGTCAAACTTAATAATGTCCGCGTTCCCAAGGACAACATTATCTTGGGCCCCGGTCGTGGTTTTGAGATTTCTCAGGGACGTTTGGGCCCAGGTCGAATCCACCACTGCATGCGTTCCATCGGTGCTGCAGAGAAGGCACTCGACTTACTCTGTAAGCGCGCAACAACGCGAACGGCCTTTGGGCGACCTCTGGCGAAGCTCGGCGGCAACATCGACATTATCGCGGATGCGCGGATGAACATTGAGCAGGCACGACTGCTTACGTTGAAGACGGCTTGGATGATGGACACGGTTGATCCAAAAGAGGCGCGTATCTGGATCTCGATGATCAAGACGGTTGTTCCTAACATGGCCCTCAAAGTGATTGATGATGCCATTCAGATGCACGGCGGTATTGGCGTCTCGAATGACACGCCGCTTGCAAATATGTGGGCTGGTCAGCGCACGCTTCGATTGGCCGACGGACCTGACGCCGTTCACCGCATGGTCGTCGGAAGACACGAGCTGAAGGGGTACACCATGGTCGAGGAGACCGGTGCGACCTTCCGCGACGGTTAAGCAAATAGGAGATACGAGAGATGCCTACACAATGGGTTGAACCCGATGACATGGAGAGCATGGCGGGCACGAAGTTACCCCCCAGCGATTGGATGGTTGTCGAGCAGGAGCGGATCAATACCTTCGCTGACTGTACTGAAGACCATCAGTTCATCCATATCGACGAAGAGGCGGCCGCGAAGACACCCTTTGGTGGAACGATTGCTCACGGATTTCTCACGCTATCGCTGCTCACGAAATTGAGTTCTGAAAACTCAATTGGTGTGAAAGGCGTGGTCATGGGAGTCAACTATGGCATCGACAAGCTTCGCTTCTTGGCCCCGGTACGAGCGGGTAAGCGTATCCGCGCGCACACCGAGGTGTTGAACGTCGATCGCAAGGACGCCAACCGATTTCTGGTGAAGACGGGTGTCACCGTCGAAATCGAGGGAGAGGAAACCCCAGCGCTCTACGCTGAGTGGCTGGGAATGCAGTTCATCGCTTAATAGAGAGCGACTACGAGTAAGGAAGAGAGAATGACAATTCGTTATGACGGTCAGGTAGCGATCGTTACAGGCGCTGGCAACGGTTTAGGTCGTAGCCACGCAATTCAGTTAGCAGCTCGCGGTGCAAAGGTTGTTGTCAATGATCTTGGTGGCACGGTCGATGGTAGCGGCGGCGGTAGCGCGGCCTCTCAGGCTGTGGTGGCTGAAATCGAGGCGGCTGGTGGAGAGGCAATGGCGCATGGTGCGAACGTTGCTGACTTCGAGCAGGTGCAGGACATGGTTGCTAAAACCATGGAGCGTTGGGGCCGCATTGATATCCTCATCAACAACGCCGGTATCTTGAGAGATAAAAGTTTCGGCAAGGGCAGTCTCGACGATTTCAAGCTGGTGCTCGATGTCCACCTGATGGGCAGCGTTAACTGCACCAAGGCCGTCTGGGACATCATGCGCGAGCAGAACTACGGGCGCGTGGTTGTGACGACATCGTCTTCCGGCCTTTACGGCAATTTCGGTCAAACCAATTACGGTTCCGCGAAGATGGGCGTGATCGGAATGATGAACACACTCGCTCAGGAAGGTGCCAAAAACAACGTCAAAATAAATGCGTTGGCGCCCACGGCAGGCACGCGAATGACAGAAGGGCTCATTCCCGAAAAAGCCTTTGATCTGATGACCCCAGAGACCGTGACGCCGGCAGTATTGTATTTGGTCTCTCAGGACGCGCCGACGCGAACCATATTGGCGGCGGGTGCAGGTGGCTATGCGGTCGCCAAGATCGTTGAGACAGATGGTATTTATCTCGATGACGCCGATCAGACGCCCGAAGCTATCGCGGAAAACTGGGATGCCATTGCTAACAGTGAGCCAAAGCAACTCCAGGCTGGCTTTGAGCAAACCTTCAAATTCCTGGGCAAAGCCGCACAGGCCAAAGGCATTTCGCTCGAATAAATTAACGAACGCTAACATTCTTACACGACATTAGCCCCACGGGGCCACGGAGCATAACAATGAAAGAAGCAGTAATCGTCTCAACAGCTCGAACACCCATCGGTAAAGCGTACCGCGGTGGGTTCAATAACCTGCAGGCTCCCACAATGGGTGCTCATGCCATTCGCGCTGCTGTCGAGCGCGCGGGTATCGAAGGTGATCGCGTAGAAGACTGCATCATGGGCGCAGCCCTCACGCAGGGGACCTCTGGCATGAACATTGGCCGAAATGCGTCGCTTCGCGCGGGCCTACCGGTCACCGTATCGGGCATGACGATCGATCGTCAGTGTTCGTCGGGTCTCATGGCGGTTGCAACAGCTGCAAAGCAAGTCATGTACGACGGTATGGATTGCGTTGTAGGGGGTGGTTTGGACTCCATCTCATTGGTGCAAAACGAGCACATGAATGGCCACCGTCTTGTCGATAACGAGTTGGTTGGGATGCATAAAGATATCTACATGCCCATGCTCCAAACCGCGGAAGTTGTGGCGGCGCGCTATGGCATCTCGCGAGATGCGATGGATGAGTACGGCTTCGAGTCACAAGAGCGAACCGCTGCTGCCTATGCGGCAGGTCGATACGACGCTGAGCTGGTGCCCGTTACCTGTGAGCGCATTGTCTACGACAAAGCGACGGGTGAGCAGTCCACGGGGGAGGTTACCGTCACAGCTGATGAGGGTGTACGTCCATCGACACTGGAAGGCGTTAAAGGCCTTCGCACTGTTATTGAGGGCGGCACGATTACAGCGGGTAACGCATCTCAGCTATCTGACGGTGCGTCAGCGCAAGTTGTCATGAGCAGTGATCTCGCGACTTCATTGGGACTTGAGCCATTGGGTGCTTACCGCGGAATGGCGGTAGCCGGCTGTGAGCCTGATGAGATGGGTATTGGTCCTGTATTTGCTGTGCCAAAGCTACTCAAGCAGCACGGCCTGACGGTCAATGACATTGGCCTTTGGGAGCTGAACGAGGCGTTTGCGGTTCAGGTTATTTACTGCCGAGATAAGCTAGGGATTGATAACGACAAGCTGAACGTCGATGGTGGTGCAATTGCGATCGGTCACCCCTACGGTATGAGCGGGTCGCGCATGATTGGGCACGCGCTGATTGAAGGCAAGCGTCGAGGTGTTAAGTACGTCGTCATCACGATGTGCGTAGGCGGCGGTATGGGCGCTGCCGGTCTGTTTGAGGTCTACTAAGATGGCAAAGGCGGTCGTATGTAGCGAGCATGGGCTCCCCGATAAGCTCAATCTGGTCCATGACTGGGAAACACCTGAGCTAGGCCCCAATGACGTGCGAATGGAGGTTAAGGCTGCCGGTCTTAACTTCCCCGACGTGCTGATCATTCAAGGCAAATACCAGATGCAGCCACCGATGCCCTTTGTGCCAGGCGGTGAGTCTGCCGGTGTTGTGACCGAGGTAGGTTCCGCGGTCACTCGCTGGTCAGTAGGGGACAGTGTCATTCAGTTGGGTGGCGTCGGTGGCTTTGCCAGCGAGGCCGTGGTCAACGAAAACGCACTTTTGCCAAAGCCGGATGGCATCGACTTCACAGCCGCGGCAGGTGTAGGTATGACCTACTTCACGTCGTACTACGCGCTCAAACAGCGCGGCCAGTTAAAAGCGGGTGAGACCATGCTGGTCATGGGTGCTGCAGGTGGTGTGGGCAGTACGGCTGTTGAGTTGGGTAAGGTCATGGGTGCGCGCGTGATTGCGGCAGCAAGCTCGGATGAAAAACTTGAGCTATGCAAGCAGCTCGGTGCAGATGAGGTCATCAACTACAGCAATGAGTCGATGAAAGATCGCATCAAGGAAATCACTGGTGGCAAAGGTGTCGACGTGGTCTACGATCCCGTTGGAGGCGATTTTGCGGAGCCTGCTGTGCGCAGTATGGCCTGGAATGGTCGCTACTTAGTCATCGGTTTTGCCTCTGGGCCTATCCCTAGCATCCCGCTCAATCTGACCCTTCTCAAAGGCTGCGCTTTGGTCGGCGTTTTTTGGGGACGCTTCCTGGGCGAAGAGCCTGCGGAGCAGCAGAAGAACGTCGAAGAGCTTTGGGGGCTGTTCAATGACGGCAAGCTCAATCCGGTTGTAACCGATGTCTTCCCGATTGAAGACTACGAAGCTGGCTATGCCGCAATGATGGAGCGGCGAGCCAAAGGCAAGGTCATTTTCACCTTCTAAGTGATGGACGGATTCTCCTTCCAATCGGTTAAGACGACACTCGTGCAGTCAGGCGCTGTCTTGCAGTTGCCTGACTTGCTCTGCGAGCGAGGCCTTTCAAGACCACTGTTCGTGACCGATGCCATGTTGATCGAGTTGGGTGTTGTCGCGCCCGCAATTGATCATCTTCGCAATAGTTGCGACAGCGTTTCAGTGTTTGACGGTATCGAGCCCGATCCATCCGAACGGGTCGTGGGTGCGTGCCTCGCTGCTTTTAGGGCTGGCGATTGTGACTCGGTTATTGCGGTTGGTGGCGGCAGCTCCATGGATGTCGCCAAGGTGGTGTCCGTGTTGGCAAATGATCAACAGGCTCTCTCAGAAATCTACGGCGTGGGTATGGTATCCAGCCCGCGAAAGCCCCTGTTTTTGGCGCCAACAACGGCTGGGACAGGGTCCGAGGTCACACCGGTTGCGATTATTACCACCGGTGAAACGACCAAGGCGGGCGTGAGTTCACCGGTACTGCTACCCGATGTTGCTATCCTCGACGCGGCGCTGACGGTAGGGCTTCCTGCCCACATTACGGCGATGACCGGTATCGATGCCATGGTGCATGCAATCGAGGCCTACACCTCGAAGATCAAGAAAAACCCCATTTCGGATATGTTGGCGCTGAGAGCGCTCAAGCTACTATCCGAGAATATTAGAACTGTCCTGACCTCACCCGAGGATAGGGTGGCACGCGAGGCCATGCTCCTGGGATCAATGTTCGCGGGACAGGCATTTGCCAATGCGCCCGTTGGCGCGGTGCACGCACTGGCCTATCCCGTAGGGGGGCACTATCACATACCGCATGGGCTCAGTAACTCCCTGATGTTACCTGCGGTACTGAATTTCAATGCAGAAGCCTGCCCGGAGCTCTACGCGGAGCTTGCAGCCGTTTTACCCGGAGCCGAGCATTCCGCGCTGGGTCTTATCGATTGGTTCAAGCGGCTTATCACCGAGAGCGGCTTACCGGCGACCCTGGAGCAGGCCAACATTCCCGAGTCGGATCTGCCCATGTTGGCGAGCGATGCGATGTTCCAGCAACGCTTGTTGATCAACAACCCGCGCGAGGTGGATGAGCCGACAGCATTGCAACTCTATCGAGAAGCTTGGCGTGGTTGGGCATGACTGAGCGAGCAACGCCGTCCCCAAGATCGCACTTTTCGGTGTTCTATCCGCTCAATAGTCGTTGGGCCGACAACGATATTTACGGACATATCAACAACGTTGCCTACTACGCCTTTTTCGATTCAGTCGTTAACCGCTTCCTGATCGAGGAAGGGGGCATGCGTCCGGGTGTCGATTCCGTTGTCGGCTATGTTGTTAACTCATCGGCCGATTATTTTTCACCCCTGAGTTACCCACAGGGGCTCGAGCTCGGACTGCGCATCAGTCGTATGGGTGAAAAGTCTGTGACCTGGGAAATTGGTGTGTTCGCTGAAGACGCGGAACTGAGCAGTGTGACAGGACGCTTCACTCATGCATTTGTGGATCGCGAAGCCAATCGATCAGCGCCCATTCCCGAGGGCATACGCGCCGCCATCGAACGCCTGGACTAGTCTTCCTCAGCCACAAGGCTTGGACGCGATTTCATCGCATAGCTCAACACCAGTATCGTGATGATGCCCGCGAAGAGCGGTGGGTAAGTTGGACTTATCTGATAAAGCGCGCCACCGAGGATAGGACCTATAACAAAGCCCGCGGCCGGGCAGGCCGTTATGAGGCCCGCAGCACCGCCTTGCTCATCGCGGCTCACGGCAAGCGAGGCCCCCGCCGCAATCGCGGGGCCCAGTAGGCCCAGACCTGCGCCCATAAAGGCCATTCCGACCAAGAGGCCAGCAAGCCCTTGAGCCGCTGTCACGACAGCCGCGGCGATCAGATTAGCAACAAGTCCCATGCGCACCAGGTTAAGCGCAGGCCCCGTGTAGCGCTGAGACACCGACAGCTGAAGCGCTAACGTAAAGAAGGCGGAGACCATGAGGGCTGCTCCCGTGTACTGCGCGGTCTCAACGCCTGTCAGCGACAAGCTGTCCTGTATTCGAAACCCCAGTGTTTGTTGAATAGCAGAGAAACCCGTAAAGGTCCCGATAGCACTCAACAAGTAAACCCGCAATCGCGCGTCGAGAAATGACAGCCGAGGCGCGCGTTTTCGCGCGGGTCCCGCGTTGTCGCCCTCGGGCAGGTATTTCCAGACAACAAACACGGCGATGAACGTGAATACCGCAGCGATATAAAGCGGTGCCAGCAATCCCAAACCCGCTAGGAGCCCGGCAAGCACAGGGCCAATAATCAACCCGAGGCTATTCGCCGTACCGATTCGAGCCAAGGTCTGTGTTCTAAAAGCGCGGGAGCTGTGGTCAGCCGCGTAGGCTGTGACGCCAGGACTGGTAGCCGCCATGAGTGATGATTGCATGCATCGACAAACCAAGGCGGTGAAGTACAACGCCCATCCGCTCAGGATGCCTTTCATCCCGAGAGCAAATACGCCAGCAAATACCACCGTTCCGACCGCATACCCCGTCAGGCCGATCACAATGACAATTTTCCGACCGACTTGATCTGACTTACGACCCCACCAAGGAGACAGAAAGGTAAAGACTAGGGCGGACGTCGAGATGATCGATGTCGTTTGTATTTCGGTCAGCGCAACTTCCCGCCCCAAGGGCGGCAGAATGGCAAAAATGAACGCCTGACCGACAGCATTCGCCAGTAGCCCCGCAATCAGAATGAAAAACGATGAACGACTAAGCTTTGTCGGCTCGGCTGTCTGGGCAGCCTCAGCCAATGTCATCGTTTTTTGATCCCAACCGAGTAGTAATTGCGTGGTAAGAAGTGGGCATGAACTTGGTGATGGTGTGCATGAACCAGGCATCCCAGCCGATGAACACGCGACGACGCCCCGCCAATGTGCCTTTCATGATGACTTGTGCGGCTTTGGTCGGGGAGGTTCTTGCGACTTGTTTAAAGGACTCATCGCGCTCTTCGGCACTGACCTCTGAAGATTCGCCATCGGTTCGTGCGCGCAGTGCAATATTGGTTGCGATGCCACCCGGGTGTACGCAGGTAACAGTGAGCGGCGTGCCTCGATATTCAGCTTGTAGCGATTCCGTGAAACCGCGCACTGCAAACTTCGCGCTGTTGTAGGCGCTTTGCGTCGCGATTCCCACCATGCCAAAAATCGACGAGATGTTAACCAGATGGCCTGACGGTGAGGCCTCTAATAGAGGTAGGAGTGCTTTGGTGCACCAGACCACGCCCCAGTAGTTGATGTTCATTAGCCACTCAAAGTTGTCGAGTGATGCTTCACGGAACTGCGCCCCGTAGGCCACGCCCGCATTGTTGAAGAGAAAATCCAAGCAGTCGTTGTCTGCTGTGATCGTGGCTGCCCACGCTTCGATTTCGGCTCTGTTGCCGCAATCAACCAGGGCTGTGGAGACAGATGACCGGGTTGTGTCCAACATTGCCACCGTTGTATCCAAGCGCTCTTGACTGATGTCGCAGAGGTAAAGATCGATACCTCGCTCATTCAGGTTAATCGCTAGAGCGCGTCCAATGCCGTCTCCAGCGCCGGTAATTGCGGCTGTCTGTCTTGTTGTCTTGGCCATTGAGGGCCCCCGATAAACTGCAAAATTTTGACGTTGAAACGGACGTCGATTCGGTCCTTTTTCGTGGACACTAAACCGTCATAACCGTACAATTGAGTCTTAGCGCATTGATGAATTGGTCGGCGACTCTAGGGTCAGTCCGGCGCCTTACTGTGTGCGCGAAACAATAACATATCTGGTGCCAATCCGGTTGAAGAATAGTGAGGCAAAGAGAGGCTTCACGGGCACCGGGCAAGTGACTCTCTGGAGGATGTCGAGTGGATAAACCTGCTGTCTTAGCGCTTGAAGACGGCACAGTTTTTCGCGGCCGATCGGTCGGTGCTGATGGAAAAACTGTGGGAGAGGTGGTTTTTAATACGGCGATGACGGGGTATCAGGAGATCTTGACCGATCCGTCTTACGCTCAGCAGATGGTTACACTCACATATCCCCACATTGGGAATACCGGCACGAATGCGGCTGATGCAGAGTCTAACGCTGTTCATGCTGCTGGCCTGATTATTCGAGACTTACCGCTAGTTGCCTCCAATTTCCGCTCCGAACAAAGCCTGTCTGATTATCTGGTGGCCAATAACACCGTCTGTATTTCGGACATCGATACGCGCAAGCTGACGCGTATTATTCGTGAAAAGGGCGCCCAAGCGGGTTGTATCCTGACGGGCGATGCGGCCGATGAAGCAGTGGCCATCGCGGAGGCCCAGTCATTCCCGGGCCTTAAGGGAATGGATTTGGCCAAGGTTGTGACGACCAATGAAAGCTACGAGTGGACAGAGCCCACGTGGCAGTTGGGCGTGGAATCACCAACGAGACCGGAGCCCACCCATCATGTGGTGGCACTCGACTTTGGCGTCAAGCGCAACATTCTTCGAATTCTGGTTGATCTCGGTTGTCGTGTGACCGTTATGCCGGCCCAGAGCTCTTATGAAGACGTCATGGCCCACAACCCCGACGGTGTTTTTCTGTCCAATGGACCTGGAGATCCCGAGCCTTGTGACTACGCCATTGATCTGGCGCAAAAGGTAATGGCTTCAGGCTTGCCACTCTTCGGTATTTGTCTAGGACACCAGATTTTGGCGTTGGCCAGCGGTGCTCGCACCGAAAAAATGAGTCACGGTCATCACGGAGCCAACCATCCGGTCCAAGACCTGGCTGATAAGACAGTGATGGTGACCAGTCAAAACCACGGTTTTACGGTCGCAGATGCCGACTTGCCAGACAATCTGGTCGTTACTCACCGCTCGCTCTTTGACGGTACGGTTCAGGGAATCCGTCGAACTGACACGCCCGCTTACAGTTTTCAGGGCCACCCCGAAGCGAGCCCGGGCCCGCACGATGCGAAGTACTTGTTTGATGCCTTTATCGAGGCCATGAACACCGCCGTCTCTCAGAGAGGAGCCGCCTAATGCCAAGACGATCCGACATTGAGAGCATTTTGATCCTCGGCGCTGGACCGATTGTTATCGGCCAGGCCTGTGAGTTTGACTACTCGGGTGCTCAGGCGTGCAAGGCGCTTCGGGAGGAGGGCTATCGAGTTATCCTCGTTAACTCAAACCCCGCCACGATCATGACGGACCCTGCCATGGCCGATTCGACTTACATCGAGCCCGTGGAGTGGCAGACCGTCGCCAAAATTATCGAAAAAGAGAGGCCTTGTGCCTTGCTTCCGACCATGGGCGGTCAGACAGCGTTGAACTGCGCCCTGAAACTCGACGCCGAAGGCGTACTGGCTAAGTACGGTGTCGAGATGATTGGTGCGACACAAGAGGCCATCGATAAAGCCGAAGACCGCGAAAAGTTCGATATTGCGATGAAGAAGATCGGACTGGAAACGCCTCGCGCCGAGATTGCCCATACGCTGGAGGAAGCGTTTGGTGTTCTCGAGAAGGTCGGTTTCCCTTGCATCATTCGCCCGTCCTTTACCATGGGTGGCTCCGGCGGCGGTATTGCTTACAACCGAGTGGAGTTCGAGACCATTTGTAAGCGCGGTCTCGAATTGTCGCCAACCAATGAGTTGCTTATCGATGAATCGCTTATTGGTTGGAAAGAGTTTGAGATGGAGGTCGTTCGAGACAAGAACGACAACTGCATCATCGTTTGTTCTATCGAGAATCTCGATGCCATGGGCGTCCACACCGGTGACTCGATTACGGTAGCACCCGCTCAGACCCTGACGGATAAGGAATACCAGCTCATGCGAAACGCCTCTCTCGCTGTACTGCGCGAGATTGGTGTTGAAACGGGCGGCTCCAACGTTCAATTTGGACAGTGCCCTGACACAGGCCGCATTGTCGTGATTGAAATGAACCCACGGGTATCACGATCATCTGCATTGGCATCGAAGGCCACGGGCTTCCCGATTGCGAAGGTCGCCGCCAAGCTCGCTGTCGGCTACACCCTCGACGAGTTAGCCAACGACATTACCGGCGGTGTGACGCCTGCGTCATTTGAACCCTCGATCGACTACGTCGTCACGAAAGTACCCCGCTTTGCCTTCGAGAAGTTTGCGACAGCGGACGCCAAGCTCACGACGCAAATGAAGTCTGTGGGTGAAGTGATGGCCATTGGTCGTACCTTCCAGGAGTCTGTTCAAAAAGCGCTGCGCGGCTTGGAAGTCGGATCAGCGGGTTTCGAGCCGCGATTGGTCGTTACCGACGACGACTCGCGTGCTGAACTGGTAAAACAGTTGACCCATCCTGGTGCTGAGCGAATCTGGTATCTCGCGGATGCCTTCAGAGCAGGTTTTGAAATGGAAGAGATCTACGGCTACTCCGGTGTGGATCCCTGGTTCCTGGTTCAGATTGAGGACATCGTTCGTCTCGAGGGGACACTTGAGGGTCGCTCAGTGACTGATCTTGAGTTTGCGGAATTGCGCAACTTAAAGCGCAAGGGCTTTGCGGATAAGCGAATTGCCGCCGTCATGGGTGATTCCGAAGCATCGGTGCGAGCGCATCGCCAGGCTTTAAATTTGCGACCGGTATATAAGCGAGTCGATACCTGCGCGGCCGAGTTTTCTTCGGCGACTGCTTACATGTACTCAACCTACGAGGAGGAGTGTGAGGCGGCGCCAAGCGATCGTGAGAAAATTATTGTTCTCGGTGGGGGCCCAAACCGTATTGGCCAAGGTATCGAGTTCGATTACTGCTGTGTTCACGCGGCGCAGGCCATGGCCGAAGATGGTTATGAAACCATCATGGTCAACTGTAACCCTGAAACCGTATCGACCGACTACGACACCTCGGACCGGCTTTTCTTTGAGCCCGTGACACTTGAGGATGTCTTGGCGATTGTCGACCTCGAGAAGCCTAAGGGTGTGATCGTGCAATTCGGGGGTCAGACGCCCCTGAAGTTGGCGCGCGCCTTGGAGGCGGCTGGTGTCCCCATTATTGGAACCACCCCCGACCAGATCGATAGAGCGGAAGACCGAGAGCGATTCCAGCAGATGATTCAGGCCTTGGGCTTGCTTCAGCCGGCAAATACGACAGTGCGCAGTGTTGATGAGGCTGTCGCTGCGGCGCGAGAGATCGGCTACCCGCTGGTGGTGAGACCGTCGTATGTTCTCGGTGGCCGTGCCATGGAGATCGTGTACCGCGAAGATGACCTGCTTCGGTACATGCGCGATGCCGTTCAGGTATCCGATGACTCGCCAGTGCTGTTAGATCGTTTCTTGAGTGCTGCAATTGAGGTGGATATTGATGCGGTTTCCGACGGTGACGACGTCGTCATTGGTTCCATCATGCAGCACATCGAACAAGCGGGGATTCACTCGGGTGATTCCGCCTGCTCGTTACCGCCTTACAGCCTGCCGGCTGATGTGCAAGACAAGATGCGCGACATGGTGAAAGCCATGGCTGTGGCGCTTGAGGTCAAGGGACTGATGAATGTTCAGCTCGCCTGGCAGGATGATGAGATTTACGTGATTGAAGTAAATCCACGTGCGTCGCGGACCGTGCCTTTCGTATCGAAGGCCATCGGTGTGTCATTGGCAAAAATCGCCGCACGGTGCATGGCGGGGCAAAGCTTAGAGTCGCAAGGGTTTACGGGCGAGGTGGTGCCGAGCTATTACAGTGTTAAAGAGGCGGTATTACCCTTTAACAAATTCCCCGGCATTGACCCCATATTGGGGCCAGAGATGAAGTCCACAGGTGAAGTGATGGGTACCGGCCCCACGTTTGCTGATGCCTTCGCCAAGGCGCAGTTGGGTGCGGGCGATGTGACGCCTCAGTCAGGACTCGCCTTATTCAGTGTTCGCGATGCAGACAAAGCGGCTGCCGTTGAAGTTGCCAAGCGACTGGTATCAACGGGATTCACTCTCGCTGCGACAAAAGGCACGGCAAAGGCGCTTCAGCAGGCTGGTCTCGACGTCCGCTCTGTTAACAAAGTAGCGGAAGGGCGTCCGCACATTGTCGATTTGATTAAGAACGACGAGGCCTCACTGATTATCAATACGACGGAGGGTCGCACGGCCATCTTGGATTCAGCCTCTATTAGATCGAGTGCCGAGCAGCATCAGGTGTTCTACACTACAACGCTAGCAGCGGCCGAAGCCATTTGTATGTCGATGGAACAAGAGCCTGATGGGCAGGTTCGCAGGCTGCAGGATCTCCATGTGAGTTTGGCAAATGAATAAAGTTCCAATGACAGTCGCTGGTGAAGCGGCCCTCCGAGAAGAGCTGGAGCGTCTTAAAAAAGTCGATCGCCCCAGAATCGTTGCGGCGATTGCAGAGGCGAGAGAGCACGGTGATCTCAAGGAGAATGCTGAGTATCACGCTGCGCGGGAACAGCAGAGTTTTGCCGAGGGACGAATCAAGGAGCTCGAGTACAAGTTGTCGAACTCGCAGGTCATCGATATCACAACCCTCGCCCACACCGGCCGCGTTCTTTTTGGCGCCACTGTCGACTTGATCAATGTCGATGACGATACCGAAGTCTCTTACCGAATTGTTGGTGAGGATGAGGCAGACGTGAAGCAGAATATGATTTCTGTCAGCTCACCCATCGCTCGCGCTTTGGTTGGTAAGTCAGAGGGTGATGAGGTCGTCGTTAAGGCCCCCGGTGGCGACATCTATTACGAGATCGATAAGGTTCGCCACGTCTAGACCTTACTCTATCCGAACCCTTCAACACTGATGTCCTCGAAATCAATGCCATCCCTTTCACTTTGGGAGCTCGCAGTTGGTGACTCCAGGGACATAGTGTCCATTTGCAGTGATACCGCCGACGATGCAGTTCAGCGTCTGATCGATATTGGCTTTCGAGAAGGTCAGCGCGTTAGTTGCGTGATGCAACCGGGTTTTGGCGCCCCGCGTGTGTACGCGGTAGGGGGCGCTACCTATAGCCTAGATAAGCAAACCGCAAACTTTGTCAGGATTGCCGGCGAGGCTGCTCGATGACGGATGTACTCCTGGTGGGCGCGCCCAACTCGGGAAAGAGCGCTTTATTCAATCGGCTTACGGGCCTTAAGCATAAGGTTGCCAACTATCCCGGGATTACCATTGATGTCGGCAAAGGGTGTTTGAGTTCGAACCCCCAAGTGACACTCTGGGATTTCCCCGGAACGTACTCGCTGAATCCAGTATCAGCTGAGGAGCAGGTTGCGATCGCCAATTTGCGCTCTGCGCTGCAAGAGCCTCAGGACGCGCTGGTGGCTATGGTGCTGGATGCAACTCGGCTCGAGAAGGGCCTCACCTATTGTCTTCAGGTGGCCCGTGATGCCGCCATTGCCGGCAAGGCGTTTGTCGTTTTTCTCAATATGATGGATCTCATCGAAAGCGATGCGCTCGAGCTCGACGTATCCGGCTTAAGCGTTGCGTTGGGTGTTCCGGTATACCCTGTTAGTGCCCGCACTGGCGCTGGTGTCGCAGAGGCAGTGAGGGGCATACAACAAGCAGGACTCGGCGTTGCGCCCTGGGCGGACACACCAGATGCATTAATCACAGGCACGGCTCAGCAAATAGGTGAACGTTTTGCCCCCGCAGGAGATCTTCTAGTCCGCCGTCAAGCTCGATTGGATCAATGGCTTCTGGGAACCGTTTCGGGTGGATTGGCGTTCGTCATCATCATGACGCTATTTTTTCAGGCGATCTTCACATGGGCGGCTCCGCTGATGGACGGTGTTGAGGCGCTGGTAATCGCCATGGGATCCACAGTAGCGTCCGTGATGCCAGAAGGTGTTGTTGCTGATTTTGTGAACGACGCCATCTTTGGCGGGCTCGGTGCGTTCCTTGTGTTCGTGCCTCTCGTCTTCATCTTGACGCTCATTATCGGTGCCCTCGAGGACTCGGGTTATCTCGCTCGTGCCGCGCTCATCTGTCATCGCCCGCTCAGCGTGTTCGGCTTGTCGGGAAAAAGCTTTGTGCCGCTTTTATCTGGTGTTGCTTGCGCGATTCCCGCTATTTACGCGGCGCGCACCCTATCATCGATGCAGGAGCGGTTGCTGACCTATGTGGCAATTCCACTCATGCCTTGCTCGGCAAGACTGCCGGTCTATGCACTTCTCATTGCTATTTTGATTCCCAACGAGACGGCACTGGGTGGGCTCATAGGTTGGCAAGGTCTGGTGATGTCAGGCATCTATTTTTTCGGCATCACTACCGCGCTGACGGTTGCAGCGCTTGTTGGCCGGATGAGTAATGAGGATCGCACCGGTCAGCCCTTTATCCTCGAGTTACCGGCCTACCGATTACCTGTCACTCGAACGATTGTTAAGACAGCGCTCAATCGTGCCGGGCATTTCGTGCAAAAGGCGGGCAGCGTTATTTTCGCTGTCACGGTCGTGGTCTGGATTCTTGGCTATTTCCCCAACGGCGGACAGGACCTGTCTAGCTCCTGGCTTGCGTCTATAGGACGTTTCATTGAGCCTGTTTTTTCACCGCTTGGTTTAGACTGGCGTTACGGCGTTGCCATCATAGCCTCCTTCCTAGCGCGCGAGGTGTTCGTAGGTACCTTGGGTACTATCTTTGGTATCGAGTCAGCAGATGAGGACCCGGCTCCGCTCGCTGATCAGATGGCGGCATCGGGACTGACTGTCGCCTCTGGGACTGCGTTGGTGGTGTTCTTCACGATTGCACTTCAATGCGTGTCTACTGTTGCGCTACTTGCACGCGAGGCCAAGTCCGCGCGTTTTGCCGTGGCGCTCATGGCCGGCTATCTCGTCCTTGCCTGGGTGGCTGCGTTTGGGGTTTATCAGCTAGCCGGAGTACTACTCAGCTAGATGGGGCTAATCCCGGCTTCGCTGGAATAATTCTAATTCGGTGAGCAATAGCTGCGCGGCCATGCGAATCATGATCGAGTGGTGGTGCTGGCGCAGCGCCTCGATGCCCGAGCCAATTTCCTCTTGCAGCTGTTGCACCTCATCGACATCTAATCCGTTGGGCAGGCTGACGCTAAAGGAAAAGTCTGAATCTCCCTGAAGGTCGCCATAGACCTTTGTCAAAAGCTCGGTGGCATGGGCTATCAGGACGTCGTCTGCACCCTTATCTCGCAACAATGATCCGAGTTGATCCGTTAGGAAGGCGTAGGCCTGTTTTTCGCGACTGGGGAATTCCAGGATGTTGGACATCAGAGAGGTCTTTGCAGATTCGACTTTCTTGGATCAGCGTTTTCCGAATGACGCAGTAGCGTAGCCGTGTGACCAATTTTCTGAACCAGCTCGGCTCCGCATGACGTGACTAATTGCTCGATCACAGCGTCACGTGCTTCACGGTCTCCAACGCTGACTTTGATCTTGACCAGTTCGTGGTCGGTCAGTGCCCGATCAAGCTCCGTTTCAATGCCACTGGTTAAACCTTGTCCACCGACGGTTACAATGGGGTGAAGTTTGTGCGCAATGGCGCGGTACTGTTTTAGTAGTCGGTTTTCCAAGGTGTGGCTCTCATTAGCTGCAGTTTGTGGATGAAGGCTTGCTATTCTAGCGGGCATTGTTTCAGGAGTCCCCAAAAATGGCGAAGAAGCGTGGGTCAAGCAAAGCCTGGCTGAAGGAACATCGAGACGATGTTTACGTGCAGCGCGCACAAGCTGATGGTTATCGCTCAAGAGCCTGCTACAAACTCCTAGAGCTGAACGAGAAGGACCGATTCATCAAGCCCGGCATGACGGTCGTTGATCTGGGCAGTGCACCCGGTGGTTGGTCACAGGTCGCTGCTCAGCTGGTAGGACACAAGGGGCGGGTTATCGCCAGCGATATCTTACCTATGGATGCCATTGCCGGCGTTGACTTCATTCAGGGTGACTTCACCGAGCAGTCGGTCTTCGATGAGATTCAAGCGGTGATTGGCACTGACCAGCCTTCGGTTGTGATGTCCGATATGGCTCCGAACATGAGTGGTATTGTCGATGTCGATCAGCCAAAAGCCATGTATTTGGTTGAACTTGCGCTCGATCTCGCTGTTCAGATGCTCCCACAGGGTGGTGTCTTCGCGGCAAAAGTCTTTCACGGGGAAGGCTTTGATGACTGGTTGAAATCAGTTCGCAGCAACTTTCAGTCGGTGAATAGCCGAAAGCCAGCTGCCTCCCGACCACGTTCAAAAGAGGTTTATGTGGTGGCTAAAGGGTTCAAGGGTTAGACCCAGTTGCAGAAATTTCCCGTAAATCCTTGAAATAGCACCTTGGCGTCTCCATGTCATTTAAGTGCGCGCTTTGCGAATACCCCGCTATACTGGTGGGCCGATAAGCGCCAAGGTCAGTCCGGAGGATGGTGATTTGAACAATATGGCGAAGAATATGTTGTTGTGGCTAGCGATAGCGGCGGTGCTGCTGTCGGTATTCAACAACTTCAATACCCAGGGCCAGAAAGAGCAGCTGGGTTACTCGGCCTTTATTCAAGAGGTTCAAAACAACCGTCTCTCAAAGGTGGTTGTTGACGGCTTGACGATCTCGGCAGAGCGAACTGATGGCTCCAGCTTTGAGACTATTCGACCAATGGTCGAGGATCCAAAATTAATGGATGACCTCCTTGCCCACAATGTAGTGGTCGAGGGCAAGCAGCCTGAGCAGCAGTCGGTTTGGACGCAGTTATTGGTTGCTAGCTTCCCTATTCTGCTTATTTTGGCGGTTTTCATGTTCTTTATGCGCCAGATGCAAGGTGGCGGCGGTGGCCGAGGTGGCCCCATGAGCTTCGGTAAGAGCAAGGCAAAGCTGCTCGGTGAAGACCAGATTACGACAACGTTTGCCGACGTTGCAGGCGTCGATGAAGCCAAGGAGGACGTCCAAGAGCTTGTTGAGTTCTTGCGTGATCCCAGTCGCTTCCAGAAGTTGGGCGGACGTATACCGCGTGGGGTCCTCATGGTGGGACAGCCCGGAACAGGTAAAACCTTGCTGGCTAAGGCGATTGCTGGCGAAGCTAAAGTGCCGTTCTTCTCTATATCGGGATCAGATTTCGTCGAGATGTTTGTCGGTGTGGGCGCATCGCGCGTTCGCGACATGTTTGATCAGGCGAAAAAGCAGTCTCCATGCATCATTTTCATCGATGAGATCGATGCGGTCGGTCGTCATCGTGGTGCGGGGCTTGGCGGCGGTCACGATGAGCGTGAGCAGACACTAAACCAGTTGCTGGTTGAGATGGATGGTTTCGGTGGAAATGATGGCGTCATTGTTATTGCTGCGACCAACCGTCCTGACGTACTGGATCCAGCACTACTTCGTCCGGGCCGTTTCGATCGTCAGGTCACTGTAGGCTTGCCAGATATTCGAGGTAGAGAACAGATCCTCAAGGTGCATATGCGCAAGGTGCCGCTTGCAGAAAATGTGGAAGCATCAAAAATTGCGCGGGGTACGCCCGGCTTCTCCGGTGCGGATTTGGCAAACCTCGTCAACGAGGCAGCGCTGTTTGCAGCGCGAGCGGGCGTGCGAACGGTTGGCATGCAGCAGTTTGAGCTGGCCAAGGACAAGATCATGATGGGTGCCGAGCGCCGCTCCATGGTCATGTCCGAGAAAGAGAAGCTCAATACGGCTTATCACGAGGCGGGACACGCGATTGTTGGGCGCCTCATGCCAGAACACGACCCGGTATATAAAGTGTCGATTATTCCACGAGGACGCGCATTGGGTGTCACCATGTTCCTCCCCGAGGAAGATCGGTACAGCCATAGCCGGCGTCATATTGTGAGCCAGATCACCAGCTTGTTTGGTGGCCGCGTGGCGGAAGAGATGACCTTGGGTAAAGAAGGAATTACCACAGGCGCATCCAACGATATTCAGCGTGCGACCGAAATTGCTCGCAATATGGTGACCAAATGGGGTCTTTCTGATGCCATGGGTCCTCTGATGTACGACGAGGGCGGTGAGGAAGTGTTCCTGGGTCGGACTGCGGCACAACCCTCGAAAGCTATGTCAGATGAAACAGCGCTAGCGATCGATAAAGAAGTTCGTGCCATTATCGATGAGTGCTACGAGAAGGCGCGCGACTTGCTCGAGGAGCATCGCAGCAAGATGGATATGATGGCCGAGGCTTTGATGCAGTACGAAACCATCGACTCTGAGCAGATCGATGCGATCATGGAAGGCCGTAAGCCAAACCCTCCCTCTGATTGGTCCGATGGTCCATCTGATTCACCGTCAGATCCAGAGGCGTCATCTCCGAATGACGATGCCATGGGCGATCCCGTTACTCACTGAGAAACGTGTCGGTGACTCTCCAGTGTGGCCAGCGAGTCCTATCGCTGGATACACCTCAAATAATGGGCGTCCTCAATGTGACGCCCGATTCATTTTCTGACGGTGGCCAACTGCTCTCTAATGAGGGGCTTCTTCACGATCGCCTGCTGGAGCGAGCTGAGCAGATGGTTGCCGATGGGGCAGCAATCCTTGATATCGGAGGAGAGTCCACTCGTCCGGGAGCCGC
>WTJR01000083.1 GCA_011524755.1 Halieaceae bacterium
CGGGTGTGTCGCGCCAGTCGATGCTGGTGAGTCTGCTACTGAAGAGCGTGGTGACTTACTCTTAACCCGGGCGCTTAACCCACGCTCTTAGCCAAGCCACAACCATGAACGGCAATTAGCGGTCATCGGAAGCGATTTTTTGACTTCCCCCGGGCCAACGGCACCAAGACCTTGGGTGACGACTAACTCGCCATGTTGTCCGGGCCCCAGAAAGCGCGCATGGTCACAACCTTGCCGTCCTCGTTGAACTTGAAGACGTCGATAATGTTGATCACGATCTCTTGGCCGGGGGCACCGGCCGTCACATTGAAAGGAAACGCTACCTCGTTGCCCGCCAGACGAGGAGCACCCGTCAATTCGGCTTTAGCAACGCCCTGGCAGGCCTCGCTGTAAAAGGCACGTAATACGTCTTTTCCCTCGCGCAAATCGGTGCCCACGGGGTCCTCGATGGAGGCGTCATCGGCAAACAGGTCGAGCAGCGTCTCAAGGTCGCTGTTTTCGAGTGAACGCACGTAAGTTTCGCAGGCAGTCTTAGCTGTTTCGTAGTCAATCATGGCAAATAAATCCTATAAATTACTTTTTATTTATTGTTTAAATTATTGTTTTAATTGAAATATTAATCGAAACTTGCATCTCGCTTTTGATTGAATGCATCGCGCGCTTCCTGCGAGTCCTGGTGACGATAGGCCTCGAGGGTGAAGCCCTGTTCGCTGCGATATTTGTCCTCGAGATTGCCATCTTCAATGCCGTTGAGCGCCTCTTTGGCCAGTGAAATCATGATGGGGCTCTTCTCGGCTATTTTTGCCGCTATGGATCGTGCTGTCTCCACGAGCTGGTCTCTCGGCACCACACGCTCCACGGCGCCCAATCGATGAGCCTCGTGGGCATCAATAAACTCACCCGTAAAGTACATGTAGCGGACCTTTTGAACGGGGAACATGCGCTGTAAGTGGGCACCGCCTCCCATGGCACCGCGATCGACCTCGGGCACGCCGAACGAGGCGCATTCAGACGCCACTATGATGTCCGCAGCGCCTGCAATGCCTATACCGCCGCCCAGAACAAAGCCATGCAGCGCAACGATCACGGGCTTCGGATTGCGGTGAATGGCCTCAAAGGTGTCGTAGTTCCCCTTGTTGACCGGAACGATCATGTTCGGGTCAGCACCTAGCTCTTTGATATCGACGCCGGCGCAAAAGCCCTTGCCCTCTGCGCGAACGATAATGACGTGAACGTCGCTCCGGGCACCCAAAGCCTTGATTTCAGCGGCAATGCCTGCCCATTCGGCGCTGTTAAACGCATTTACCGGCGGTTTATTGAAGATGACCTCTGCAATACCTGCGTCAACTGTCGAGTTGAAAGCCATAAACCAATCCTTATTCTAAATTCGTGGTTGAGCCAACGGTGGTCTGTATCGCACTTGCGGCTGTTTCTGCATCCGACACGATGCTTGCCACCAAATCCGCAACCGTCGGTAAGTCGTCAATCAGCCCGGCTACTTGCCCCGAGGGCAAAATACCGTCTTCCGGATTCCCTTTCACCATGGCTTCTTGAATCATCATCGGTGAGTTAGCGGCCATGAGGGTCTGACCGAATGACAAGTCACCCGAACGATACATCTTCCAGGCGCCGCCTAACGTGGCTATGAGTGAGCCTCCCGTCATGCGACTAAAGGCCAGTCCGTTTTTGACCGCTCGTACGAGCAAACCCAGTTGCGATGCCTGAATCAGCCGGTCGAGATAGGCATTCGCAATCATGCGCTGAGGCAAACCATCCAACCGCGTACTGACGACAATCTTTTCGGGCGGCGTGCCGAGATAAATAGACTTTGTCGCCTCGGGAACCGGCGACTCCTGCGTCAGCAAGAATCGGGTGCCCATGGCAATACCATCCGCCCCCATCGCCAGTGCGGCGACAAGACCGCGCCCGTCACGGAAGCCGCCAGCAGCCGCGATGGGCACGTCAATCGCATCGCGCACTTGTGGGAGAAGGATTGATGTTGCAACCGATCCCGTGTGACCGCCGCCCTCTCCGCCCTGTATGACAACCGCATCAGCCCCCATTTCGACGGCCTTAACCGCGTGGCGTTTGGCGCCGACCGTGGGAATACAGACAATGCCCGCGGCCTTCAATCGCTCAACGGTGGCCGCTGAGGGGGAGCGCGAGTAACTGACGGCGCGCACCTTGTGCTCAATGCAAAGATCAACGATTTGCTCGGCATGCGGCACGTACATATGGAAATTGACCCCAAACGGCGCATCAGAGGCCGCTTTGATGTCGAGAATGCCCTGCTCAATTTCTTCGGGCGTCATGACAGCACCGGCAAGGAACCCAAAACCACCGGCATTTCCGGTCGCGGCCACAAGGCGCGCGTCAGCCACCCAGCCCATCGCGGTTTGAATAATGGGATAGCGGCAACCCAACAGCTCGGTCAGTTTCGTGTCCATGATCGGTCTCATAACCTCAGTGGCATCACATTATCGAAGCCATAATTTACTGCAATCTGAGACGCTTTGGGGCGATAGGCTGATCAGACTATGGCCCCTCGACTGAGGCTGTCGGGTCATCGGCATCTGGTTTAGAGTCCTAAAAAAACAAGACTGATGTATCTCCAATGAGCGATTACACGAAACCGTATTTTGATGCCGTGGCGCAGCTGACCGCGCCAACAGCGCCGTTTGAAGTTGAAACGGTAGACGTGGCGGGGGTCCCTCTCAAAGCATTCAAAAATGCGGAAACAAGCTTGGGTGCCTTCCTCGCCGCTGGCCGCAACCACGACGCCAACCTATTTTTGCAGTATCAGGGTGAGGATTGGACCTACGGCGCGTTCTTTACGGCCGTTGACCAGGCCTGCGACTGGCTCGTTAATGAGGCTCAGATACAAAAAGGTGACCCCATCGCGATCGCCATGCGAAATCGCCCCGAGTGGCTGGTTGCCTTCGTCGCCACGGTGACCATCGGTGCTGTAGCCGTGCCCCTCAATAGCTGGGGTAAAGCGCAGGAACTGACCCAAGGCCTCGAAGACAGCGAGGCAAAGTTGGTTTTTTGCGATAGCGATCGACTGACCTTCATCCGTGAGCTCAACGCCGAACTGCCCGCGGTCGTGGTGGATAAGAGCGACGATCCGCGGGACACCTTACTCAGCGACATCCGACAGCGCCCTGCGCCGAATGAGCCCTTACTCGCCGAGGTGGATCGACACGATCCGGCAATCCTCATGTTCACATCAGGAACCTCTGGCCGGCCAAAGGGTGCCCTGCTCTCGCATTTTAATTGCTGTCAGGCGCTCATGAACGTCGAGTTCATCGGTGCAGGGACCTACATGACCAATATGGAGGAAATGAACAAGCAGCTGGCCAGCCCCACGCTGCCAAAAACCCTCCTCGCCGTACCCCTATTCCACATCAGTGGCTTGCTTTCTCAGGCGCTCATCAACCTCCGACACGGTCGTGCGCTGTACATGATGTACAAGTGGGATATTCAAGAGGCACTGCGCATCGTCAAAGAAGAGCAAATCACGGTACTGATGGGCGCACCGGTCATGTTGCTCGAGCTATTGAAGAATCAGGCATTCAGCGACGAGCACGCCGCGCACCTTACCAACGTCAGCGCCGGCGGGGCGGCGACGCCAGAGCTCCTCTCAGAGCTCTATGCCACCAAAACCGGAACGGCCATGTCCGGTGGCGGTTGGGGAATGACCGAAACCATGGGATCAGGCGCCGCATTCACAGGGCGCTACTTTGCTGAGCGACCGACGGCCTCAGGGTTTCCGAGCCCCATCGTTGAGTTCAGCTTCAGGGACGAAAACGGTGATGAGGTGCCTTCAGGCGAGCCCGGTGAAATATGGGTGCGTTCATCAGCCGCCATTCAAGGCTACTTCTCGGGTGGAAAAGAGTCGGATAAGCCAATTGATGGGTGGATGGGGACCGGTGATATCGGCTACATCAGTGACGAGGGCTTCCTGTACATCTGTGGTCGTGTCAAAGACATGATTATTCGCGGGGGTGAGAACATCTATCCGTCAGAAATTGAAGCCTGTCTGCTCGAGTACCCGGGATGCGAAGAAGTCGCGGTTGTCGGCATAGAGCATGACACCTGGGGTGAGGAAGTGGGCGTTGTGATGAAACTGCAGGCATCAGCCACTGCTGACGCCGATGCCATTAAATCGTTCTGCAAAGCCGAGCTTGCCGGCTACAAAGTACCCGAGCACGTCGTTTTTACCGACGAGCCATTAGCCCGAAATGCCCTGAAAAAACTCCTCAAAGCGGCCATCAAGGAGCGTTACTTTGGCTGAGCCAGACACGCACCGTCTGATTTTTCTGTTCTTTTCCGAGCCACCAGAGCATGACGCTGCGATGCACGCGCTGGAGGCCTTTCCTGAAGCCCAGAACGCCTATGTCGGCACCTGCGATGAACACAGCGACCAAGCGGCCATGTGGACCCGCAACCCCACTGGCAAGCTCCCCCGCGGACGTCTGGCGCTCGAGTTCTCAGAGTCTGCCATCGACTGGCAACGGGCTGTTGATGTTGCCGAGCAGTTGGGCGCAGAAGTTCACTGGTGCAAAGGCACCACACCGCTGACACCACCGCTGCGCAGTGGAGAGAGATTCAGTGGAACAATCCAACTCTGCTGCTTCGAGCGCCGTGAGGGCCTGTCCGATGAGGCGTTAGAGCACATCTGGTTTCAGGAGCATGTGCAGGTGGCTCTTGATACCCAGAACACCCTCGGTTACCGACAAAATCGGGTGCTCCGCTCGTCGCACGAGCCGCTCGACGGGATTGTTGAGGAACACTTTCCGATTGAGGCCGCAAATTCACTCACCGCCTTTTTCGCCGATGGCGATGACGAGGCAAAAATGATGTCAAATATTCATGTACTGACAGAGAGCAGCGAGCGAGTGCTCGATCTCGAGCGATCATCCGTCATTCATATGACTGAGCATCGCCTGCGCTGAATCACTTATTACTCAATAACGCACGCTTAACTACTCACGAGATTCTTTATGACGGACGCCAATACGACTCACTCTA
>WTJR01000172.1 GCA_011524755.1 Halieaceae bacterium
ACGCTGACCATCGATTTCGAGGGATTCAAAGACGGTGAGGCCTTCGATGGCGGAGCTGGTACAGATACCGCGCTAGAGCTCGGTTCAGGCCGTATGATTCCTGGGTTTGAGGACGGGCTCGTTGGTGCTTCTGCCGGCGATGAGCGTACGCTTGAGCTGACATTCCCTGAGGATTATCACTCCGAGGAGCTCAAAGGCGCGGCGGTCGAGTTCAAAGTGACCGTGAAGGCCGTGAAAGCGATGGAACTAGCTGAGCTCAACGCCGAACTTTTCGCCTCTTATGGCGTAGAGGGTGATGATGTCGAGGCTTTCCGAGCTGAAGTTCAGAAGAATATGGAGCGAGAGCTCAAGGGTGCGATCGACGCGCACGTCAAGCAGCAGGTCATGGATGCCATCATAGAGGCGCACCCAGAGCTTGAGATTCCGCAGAGTCTGATTGCCCAGGAAACTGATGCACTGCGGGGCCAGATGTTCCAGCAGTTTGGCGGTGGTGTAAGTCCAGATATGGATCTTAAGAGTATTCTCCCTGACGAAATGTTCAGCGAGCGCGCTGAAACGCGTGTCCGATTGGGCTTGCTAGTGAGCGAACTTGTCCAAGACTTGGGCGTCCGTGCTGAACCAAACAAAGTGCGCGAGCTGATTGAGGAGATTGCCTCTACCTATCAGGATCCAGAGGAAGTCATCAACTGGTACTACGAAGACAACAACCAATTGATGGGCATTGAGTCGCGTGTGTTGGAAGATGCGGTAGTGGAAAAGTTGCTTGAACAGGCTAAAGTCACTGAGGAAGCAACGGGTTACCAGGACGCACTGCAGCGGACCCGCGCAGCGACACAGCATTAGGCGCTGCTAGTTAATTAGGAGAGAAGGGATGTCGTACGGCTACGAGACAGGAAACGAGAAAGCACTGGGTTTAGTGCCAATGGTGATTGAGCAGACCTCACGTGGTGAGCGCTCGTTCGATATCTATTCTCGCCTGTTAAAGGAGCGCGTCATCTTTATCGTGGGTCCGATTGAAGACCAGATGGCAAATCTTGTTGTGGCTCAGTTGCTCTTCTTGGAGTCTGAAAATCCTGACAAGGATATTCACCTATACATCAACAGCCCGGGCGGGTCCGTGACTGCAGGTCTGTCGATTTACGACACCATGCAATTTATCAAACCTGAAGTCAGTACCATGTGCGTCGGTCAAGCCGCATCAATGGGGGCTTTCTTGCTGAGTGGTGGTGCTAAAGGTAAGCGACTCATACTGCCAAATGCTCGCACCATGATTCATCAGCCAAGTGGCGGTGCCCAGGGGCAGGCGAGCGATATTGAGATTCAGGCCAAGGAGATCCTCTTCTTGCGCGAGCGACTCAATCGAATGCTATCTGAGCACACGGGCCAGCCGATGGACGTAATTGAGCGCGATACCGAACGTGACCGCTTCATGAGTGCAGAGCAGAGCGTTGAATACGGTCTGGTGGACCAGGTCATCACATCACGCTAACGCCTTTTTCTAGAAACTAGATCTGTCGCCTTGCAATAGGCGTAGAAACCTATCATCTTTGTGGTAAGAAGATAGGCAAGACACAGGGTCAGACGCGATGACGGGTGACAGTACCAGCGACGAAAACGGAAAACTGCTTTACTGCTCTTTTTGCGGGAAAAGCCAGAACGAAGTCCGCAAGTTAATTGCGGGACCATCCGTTTTCATCTGTGACGAGTGTGTTGACCTCTGTAACGACATCATCCGGGAGGAGATTCAGGAAGCTGCGGCGCCAGAAGCGTCCGATAAGCTACCCGTGCCTCGCGAAATTAACGAAATTCTAGACGAGTACGTGATTGGGCAATCCAGAGCCAAGCGCGTTCTGTCCGTAGCTGTTTATAACCACTACAAGCGATTGCGCACCGGCGAAGGCCAAGCCTCAGATGTAGAGTTGGGCAAGTCAAATATCCTTCTAGTAGGCCCGACGGGTTCTGGTAAGACACTGCTGGCCGAAACACTTGCCCGCTTACTGGATGTACCTTTCACGATTGCTGATGCAACCACACTGACCGAAGCGGGCTATGTGGGTGAAGATGTCGAAAATATCATCCAAAAATTGCTGCAGAAGTGCGATTACGATGTTGAGAAGGCTCAAATGGGCATCGTATACATCGACGAGATCGACAAGATTTCTCGGAAGTCCGATAACCCCTCCATCACGCGTGATGTGTCAGGTGAGGGCGTCCAGCAAGCACTTCTAAAGTTGATCGAAGGAACCGTGGCGTCAGTACCGCCGCAGGGTGGCAGAAAGCATCCTCAACAGGAGTTCCTGCAGGTTGATACCAGCAATATTCTTTTCATCTGCGGTGGCGCGTTTGCCGGACTGGATAAAGTGATTCAAAACCGCTCAGCGAAAGGCGGTATTGGTTTTTCGGCCGACGTAAAGGGTCAATCAGAGCAGAAGAATTTTGCCGAGAGTTTGCATGACCTTGAGGCTGAAGACCTAGTCCAGTATGGATTGATTCCTGAGTTTGTCGGACGTTTGCCAATGATTGCGACGCTGGAAGAGCTGGACGTCGCTGCGCTAATGCAAATTCTGACCGAACCCAAGAACGCGCTTACCAAGCAGTACCGCAAGATGTTCGACATGGAAGGTGTAGAAATCGATTTTCGCGAAGACGGATTGCGTGCCGTTGCTACCAAGGCGATGGAACGAAAGACCGGCGCGCGTGGGTTACGGTCTATTCTGGAGAATGTCCTGCTTGAGTCCATGTACAACATCCCATCACAGACTGGTGTTGCCAAGATCGTGGTAGACGAGTCGGTCATTAACGGCGACTCTGAACCTTTGCTTGTTTACGAAACACAAGACGAGACGATTGCTGCTCAAGACGCATAAATTGATGCGTCTCGGGGCTTGAGATTGGTGAAAAAGCCCCCATCTCTACCCTGAACACATGGAGATGACTATGAGCGATACATCCGCACTTCAGCTACCGTTACTGCCACTTCGCGACGTAGTGGTTTATCCCCACATGGTGCTTCCGCTGTTTGTCGGCCGCGAGCGCTCGATTGAAGCGCTGGAACACGCCATGGCAGGTAATAAGCAAGTACTGCTAGTCGCTCAACGCCACGCCCCGGATGACAATCCCGATGTGGATGACTTGTACCAGGTGGGCACCGTCTCCACGATTCTTCAGCTTCTCAAATTGCCTGATGGCACCATTAAGGTGCTAGTAGAGGGTAGTGAGCGCGCGGCTATTGAAGCTATTGATACAGGTGAAACCTTTTCGATGGCAACGGTCAGACAGATCGAGTGTGAGGATCTGGATGATGCCGATGCTGATGCAGCAATTCGCGAAACGGTAGATCACTTTGAAAAGTACGTGAATGTCAGCAAAAAAGTGCCCAATGAAGTACTGACGTCGCTCTCCGGGATTGATGAGCCCGGTCGGCTGGCCGACACGATAGCGGCGCACATGTCCGTGGATTTGCAGGAGAAGCAAAACATTTTAGAGATGTCAGCGGTTAAAGCTCGACTTGAGCACTTGATGTCTCTAATGGATTCAGAGATCGATCTGTTCCAGGTCGAGAAGAAAATTCGTGGTCGCGTCAAAAAGCAGATGGAAAAAAGCCAGCGTGAGTACTACTTGAATGAGCAGATGAAAGCCATTCAGAAAGAGCTTGGCGAAATGGACGACGCACCTAATGAGATCGATGAGCTTCAGAATCGTATTGATGAAGCCAAGATGTCGGATGAAGCCATCGAAAAGGCGAATGCCGAGTTGAATAAGCTCAAAATGATGTCGCCCATGTCGGCTGAAGCCTCGGTGGTGAGGGGCTACATTGAGTGGTTGGTGGGTGTTCCTTGGGCAAAGCGCAGCAAGGTTAAGCACGATATCAAGCGAGCACAGACCATCCTCGATCAGGATCATTACGGACTGGAAGAGGTAAAAGACCGTATTTTGGAATACCTGGCCGTTCAAAAGCGGGTCAGAAAGCTTAAAGGCCCAGTGCTTTGTCTCGTTGGACCGCCCGGGGTAGGTAAAACCTCATTGGGTGAGTCTATCGCTAAATCGACTAATCGTAAGTTTGTGCGCATGGCCCTTGGTGGGGTGCGTGACGAGGCCGAGATTCGGGGACACCGACGTACTTATATTGGGTCGATGCCGGGTAAGTTGATTCAAAAGATGGTCAAGGTCGGGGTCCGTAATCCGCTGTTCTTGTTGGATGAAATTGACAAGATGGGCATGGACCATCGCGGGGACCCTGCGTCAGCAATGCTCGAGGTGCTCGATCCGGAGCAAAATCACGCGTTTAATGATCATTATCTTGAGGTTGATTACGACTTGTCAGATGTCATGTTCGTGTGCACCTCGAACACCATGAATATTCCTGGCCCATTGTTGGACCGGATGGAAGTCATTCGAATCCCCGGGTACACAGAGGACGAGAAGCTCAGCATTGCGCGTAAATACCTTCTGCCTAAGCAGGTCAAGGTAAACGGGTTGAAGCCCGCTGAAATTAGCGTTGCGGACGAAGCAATTCTCGATATTGTCCGTTACTACACCCGCGAAGCTGGTGTTCGCGCGATGGAGCGAGAGCTTGCTAAGGTCTGCCGTAAGGTTGTTAAGAAGCTAGCGCTCGAGGACTGGGAGTCCGGCACCGAGGTCACGTCTGAGAACCTTGAGGATCTGCTGGGTGTGCGCAAGTTCACCTTTGGTGTGGCCGACGAGGCTAATCAGGTTGGCGAGGTCACGGGTCTAGCGTGGACGTCGGTTGGTGGTGAACTCCTCACGATTGAGGCGGCATCGGTTAGTGGTAAAGGACGTCACGTAAGGACAGGTAGCCTAGGCGACGTCATGCAAGAGTCGATTCAGGCTGCGATGACAGTGGTTCGTTCGCGCTCACAGGGCCTGGGTATTCCTGCCAAGTATCACGATACGCACGATCTCCATATTCACGTGCCGGAAGGTGCGACGCCGAAGGACGGCCCAAGCGCTGGCATTGGAATGTGTACCGCGCTCGTGAGTGTCGCCACGAATATTCCGGTGCGCGCTGACGTCGCTATGACGGGAGAAATCACCCTGCGAGGCGAGGTTCTGGCCATTGGTGGACTGAAAGAGAAGCTGCTCGCTGCGCGCCGTGGTGGCATTAAGACGGTCGTCATTCCTCATGAGAATGAGCGTGATCTCGCAGAGGTGCCGGACAACATCAAGGATAACCTCGACATCAAACCTGTGAAATGGATTGATGAAGTACTTGAGATAGCCCTTGAATCGTCACCTCAACCATTGAGCGACGATGAGTATCTGGCCGGCACAAGTGATGCAAAAGTGGCGAGTTCCGAGGGGCAAGAAGAGGGTGAAGCGAGAGCAACGTCTCATTGACGCAATTTAAGTCCGTTTGAGCGAAAAAATTAAGAAATTTTTACATTTCGCGATTGACCATGATTGCCCGCATAGGTAGGCTGGATCTCACTTTCAGGCATTTTCCTAAAGCACACAACGAGGATCTATCGTGAATAAAAATGAACTAATTGATGCTATCGCTTCAGAAGCAGATCTCCCAAAGGCAGCTGCTGGTCGTGCACTTGATGCAGCCGTTGCAGCCATTACTTCAGAGCTTTCTAAAGGTGGCAGCGTATCTCTCGTAGGTTTCGGAACGTTTTCTGTGAAGCCACGTGCAGCACGCGACGGTCGCAACCCACGCACGGGTGAGACAATCAAGATTGCTGCGTCGAACACACCTGGCTTCAAGGCAGGTAAGGCGTTGAAGGACGCGTGCAACTCTTAATGGTGTAAAATCTCAGCTGGGGCTGAGAATCAAAAGGGCGCCTCGTGCGCCTTTTTTTGTGGCAACTAATTTCTTCAGGGTAATAGCAGGGTAAATCTAATGCTTCAGAGCATGCGAGAGGGCGTGAAGAGCCCATGGGTATTGGTGGTTATTGGGTTAATCGTGTTGTCGTTCGTCCTAACGGGCGCCGAGTCGTTAACTTTCGGTGGTGCTCAATCAGGCGCGGCTAAGGTGAATGATCGCGAAATCTCTTTTAATGAGCTCCAATTTGCGATCGAACAGCAGCGCCGCCAGTTATCGGAGATATACGGTGATCAATTGGATCCAAGCTTGCTTGATGACGACCTGCTGAGACCTGGGGTCTTAAATAATCTGGTCGATCGCGCGCTTCTTGAGGATTACGCAACGACACTTGGTATTACCGCGTCTCCCGAGGCAGTGCGCCGCAGCATTATTGGCAACCCAACATTTGAGGTGGACGGTAGCTTCTCTGCTGATTATTACCGCGATGTATTGCGCTCCAATGGTCTATCGCCCGATCAGTACCGCGCAGAGCAAGGCAACACCGACCAACTTATCAAACTGGAGTCGATCATTGCTGATGCGGACTTCATAACGCCTGTAGAGGCGAAAGCAGCCATTGACGTCGTAGTCGAGCGTCGAGACGTACGTTTCTTAGTGGTGCCGGACACGGCGCTCTCCGCCACCTCTGACATTGATGACACGGCGATTACGGCATTCTATGACGCTAATCCGGGATTATTCGCTCAACCCGAGCGTCTTAGTGTGGAGTATATCGAGTTAAATCCGGCTCAATACGCTTTGCCTGTGGACGAGTCTGAATTGGAGGCTCAACTCGCTGATGCACTTGCAGACTATGAGACGAAGGCGCAGTCAGAGGTGGCCCACATCCTATTGATTCAGGAGGATGACGAAACAGACGAGGCCTACGCTACACGTATAGATGAGGTGGGGTCTCGACTCGCCGCGGATGAAGATTTCGCCGCAGTTGCAGCTGACGCCTCAGACGATATTGGTTCGTCATTCGTGGGCGGTGACCTGGGCTTTACAGACGGCTCAGTCTTTCCCGATGCAATGGAAGATGCGATAGCTTCTCTGGAAGTGGGTGGTGTCTCGTCCCCCGTGATGACGGATGCCGGAACTCATTTTATTTTGGTTAAAAGCCGGTCGGCTGCGGAGCAGGTTCCAGATGATCTTCTGCGCGCCGAAATCACTGAAAGTCTGCAGGCTGCCCAGACTCAGCGCGATTTGCTGATCGCGGTTGATCAGCTCCGTGATCTCGTCTTCACCTCAAGCGGTTTGGCGACTGCTGCCGAACAACTGGGCCTCTCAGTATCGACATCTCAGCCATTTTCACGGGATGAAGGTGAAGGTCTCTTTGTGGAATCATCGCTTCGGAACGCAGCGTTTTCGGAAGATGTTTTGATCGACGGCAACAATAGTGACGTGATCGAGCTATCGGGTTCTCGCTTTGTCGCTCTGGCTGTCAAGGAACGTCTACCTGAGGGCATAAAACCGTTAGCGGAGGTTCGTGACGGTATCGAGGCGCAACTTGCGTCCGAGGCCAAGGATCGTGCTATGACGACTTTGGTTGATGAGGTCAATGCATCGCTCTCGGCAGGCGAGACGCTCGAGTCTGTTTCATCGGCTAAGGGATACGAATGGCGGGTTGAGTTGGCTGCCACCCGGCAAAACGTCAACCTACCCTCATCGGTGCTGCAATCAGCATTCAGTAAGCGGTCTACAGACACTGAAACCGTGAGTGCCGTGCGGCTCGATGATGAAAGTTATGCGCTTGTTCAGCTTGCAAGGACTCAAGCCGGTCGTGAAGACACCATGGTGGGTGTCGAGAGGGACGCTTTACTTCGCGAAGTATCAGACGTCAGTGCGTCACTGCTTCGGCAGGAGTTCATGGCTGACTTGAAACGAAGAGGCGATGTTGTCATTCGTTAAGGTGACTCTTCGTGGCTGACGATGCATTTGCGCGACTCGTGCGTAATGCTGGGTCTGTTACGGCGGTAGGAGATTCGGCCCCCATATTCTCTGGCAGTGTCAACGGTCGTCAGCCTTACCCGCTTGATCAATGGAATCCCAGTCATTGTGGTTTTGTGGATATAGCCATTGATCGCGATGGGCGCTGGTTTCACGAGGGATCTGAAATAAAACGCGTCGAGCTGGTATCGCTGTTTGCTGGACTACTACGACGTGAGGACGATGGCGCTTATTACCTCGTTACCCCGGTAGAGAAAGTGGAAGTCGACGTGGCATTACATCCACTGATGGTCGTAGACGCTACGCGCGTCGATGATACAAAGACAGGGGAGAGTCGCCTTGGCCTTATCCTCAACTCAGGCGGTGTTTTCTACCTCAATGACGAGACAGGACTGACACCAGAGCCAGCTGCAGCCGGTGCTGCGTTTATATCACTACCCAACAGGCTGACTGCATTATTCACGCGTGCAGCGTGGTATCGCCTAGTAGACATGGCTGATGATGACGGATGCGTTGAGAGTGGCGGCCAAAAATACTCCCTGCTTTAACTATGCAGCTAAAGCAGGGGACTTTGGTGTGGACACATGTTGGGGGTCTCACATATTGGGGTAGTTCGGTCCACCCAAGCCTTCAGGGGTTACCCAGCGAATATTCTGCGAGGGATCCTTGATATCGCAGGTCTTACAGTGAACGCAGTTCTGAGCGTTAATCTGAAAGCGCGGTTCGTCACCATCGGTGATTACTTCATATACGCCCGCAGGGCAGTAGCGTTGAGCGGGTTCGTCGTAAGTCGGAAGGTTGACCTGAATCGGAATCGCGGTGTCAGCCAGCTGCAAGTGGCAGGGCTGATCTTCTTCATGGTTGGTATTTGATAAGAAGACCGACGACAAACGATCAAACGTCAGCACATTGTCAGGCTTTGGATAATCGATTTTCTTTGATGACGCCGCTGGCTTAAGACAGGCGTAATCAGGCTTTTTATCGCGAAGCGTAAAGGGCATATTGCCCCGCATAATGGTTTGGTCAAACCACACTGCAGCGGATCCCAAAAGCGCTCCAAACGTGTGCATGTACCCTGCAAAGTTGCGACTCGCTTTTAATTCCTTACCCAGCCAAGAGTCTGCAACCCGCTGTTCGAAGCCCACTAGATCAGTAGCCGGAGTTTCGGACATAAGCGCTGCTGCGACTTCCTCAGCTGCCAATATGCCGCTCTTCATAGCAGTGTGATTGCCTTTAATCTTGACAGCATTGAGCGTGCCCGCGTCACAGCCAATGATGAGTCCACCGGGGAAGTTCATCTTGGGTAGTGAGTTAAGTCCACCTTTTGCCAGCGCGCGAGCGCCATAGGCAAGACGCTCCGCACCCTCAAGGTACTTTGCAGTCTTGGGGTGAGTCTTCCAGCGCTGGAATTCTTCGAAAGGACTGACGTGAGGGTTCGAGTAATTCAGGTCGGTGATTAAGCCTATGTAAACCTCGTTATTCTCTGCGTGATACATGAAGGCACCACCGGAGGAACCGCTCTCTGACAGCGGCCAGCCCAGTCCATGGATGACCTTACCTTCCTCGTGTAGTTCTGGCTTGATCTGCCAAACCTCTTTAATGCCAATGCCGTAGTGTTGCGGGTCTTTACCTTCATCTAACCCAAAGTGGGCGATCAATTCTTTGCCCAAATGTCCACGACACCCCTCAGCGAAGAGCGTGTACTTCGCGTGTAGCTCCATGCCTGGCATGTAGGAGTCTTTCTGTTCTCCCTCCGCGCTGATGCCCATGTCACCAGTGGCAACACCTTTTACCGAACCATCGTCATTAAATAGCAGCTCGGCAGCGGCAAAGCCTGGGTAGACCTCAATGCCCATATTTTCAGCCTGCTCGGCAAGCCAACGGCAGACGTTACCCATGGAAACGATGTAGTTGCCATCGTTGTGGACGGGTGCCGGCAGGAACAGATTTGGTATCTGTGCAGCCGATTTGCCGGAAGTGTAGTAATAGAACACGTCTTTGGTCACTTCGGTGTTCAGTGGCGACCCCATTGATCGCCAGTCCGGCAAGAGTTCATCGAGCGCTGTGGTTTCCAGAACTGCGCCTGAGAGGATATGAGCACCCACCTCTGAGCCTTTCTCAACCACGCAAATACTGACCTCACGCTCTTGTTCCTGCGCTAATTGACTGAGCTTAATGGCCGCCGAAAGACCCGCAGGTCCCGCCCCGACTACCACTACATCAAATTCCATGGATTCGCGTTCCACTAGTCACCTCCAATTAACTATCGCAATAGGCCAAATCGACACAAAATATGCATGAACTATCGCTTTTTTGAACTCGCGGTATGTTAAAGTATCGCGCCTCGCAAATGTAGTAATGCGGGCAACAAATTGATCTCTGATCACTACTATTTTTGAACACGTTAACTTTCAGTGGAGATGCTATGAAAGTACTCGTCGCAGTTAAGCGCGTTGTGGACTACAACGTGAAGGTGCGCGCCAAGGCCGACGGCTCTGATGTTGAGCTGAACAATGTCAAAATGGCGATAAACCCATTCTGTGAAATTGCAGTTGAGGAAGCGGTACGCCTTAAGGAAGCAGGCACAGCGTCTGAAGTTGTTGTTGCATCCATTGGCGACAAGAGCTGCCAGGAGCAAATTCGCACGGCACTCGCATTAGGTGCAGACCGGGGCATCCACGTTGAAGCTGAAGGTCGTCCTGAGCCGCTAGAGGTTGCCAAGCTTTTGAAGGGAGTGATCGGCTCTGAATCACCTGATCTGATTATCCTAGGCAAGCAGTCGATTGACGGTGACAACAACCAGACAGGTCAGATGCTCGCTGCGCTGACCGGTATGGGGCAGGGCACGTTCGCTTCTGAAGTTAATGTAGGTGACGGCACAGTACAGGTAACCCGTGAGATTGATGGCGGTTTGCAGACGGTTGAGCTCAAGCTCCCCGCGGTAGTAACCACCGATCTTCGCTTGAACGAGCCTCGGTATGCATCTTTGCCGAATATTATGAAGGCGAAAAAGAAGCCTCTAGAAACTGTTTCACCGGCTGATCTGGGCGTCGATATCCAGTCACACGTGACCTTGGTGGGTGTTAAGCCACCGGCGGAGCGATCAGCAGGTATAAAAGTTGAATCAGTTGAGCAGTTAGTCGATAAGCTCAAGAACGAAGCGAAGGTGATTTCATGAAGACGTTAATTGTTGCAGAACACGATAATCAAACGCTCAAAGCAGCCACATTAAACGCCGTAGCGGCCGCACAGCAGTTGGGTGGCGACATCGATGTCTTGGTTGTGGGTAGTGGCTGTCAGGCAGCGGCTGACGCAGCTGCAGCGGTTCCTGGTGTGGCTTCGGTATTGCTTGCTGACAACGCCGCTTATGAAAACCAGCTCGCCGAGAATGTGAGCCTTGCGGTTGCAGACGTTGCAGCGGGATACGACGCGGTATTGGCTGCAGCCACAGCCAACGGCAAAAATGTGATGCCTCGCGTTGCTGCTTTGCTTGACGTGGCGCAGATCTCTGACATCACAGCGGTTATCGATGCGGATACCTTCGAGCGTCCAATCTATGCGGGCAACGTTATTGCGACTGTGAAGAGCTCAGATGCCAAGAAAGTAATCACCGTGCGAACTACGGCGTTTGATGCAGTACCAGCTGAAGGCGGAAGCGCGTCAGTACAGGCAGTTGATGGTGCTCACGACGCTGGCGTTTCTAGCTTTATCGGTGAAGAAGTTGCGGTCTCTGACCGACCTGAACTTACCTCAGCATCGGTCGTCATTTCAGGTGGCCGTGGTATGCAGAATGGCGATAACTTCTCAATGCTCGAAGGCATTGCCGACAAGTTGAATGCAGCCATTGGTGCATCGCGAGCAGCGGTCGATGCGGGCTTTGTCCCTAACGATTATCAGGTTGGTCAGACGGGTAAGATCGTCGCACCCGACCTCTACATAGCGGTGGGCATCTCTGGTGCGATTCAGCACCTCGCCGGCATGAAGGATAGCAAGGTGATTGTCGCGATTAACAAAGACGAAGATGCGCCCATCTTCCAGGTGGCGGACTATGGTCTAGTTGCCGATTTGTTCGCGGCCCTTCCTGAACTCGAGGCAGCGCTTTAAGCCTGCCTCATAACTGCCTGTTTTCTGGGGGATTTATGGCAAAAAGTAATCTTGATGACAGCACAGCCGATGCGGTTGTTGCCGTTGTAATTGTGTCAGTGGTTGTATTGAGTGTTGTGGAGTGGCTGTCGGGTCTTCCCGCTTAAGCGACAACAAGGTTCACCACGGTTAGGACGGTGAAGATAAACACCACCGTAAAGATGATGCCGGCTAGAATAAACCAGCCGGCATTCCCTTCTTCGAAGTCTTGTACCCTATTTTTGTGACTCTGCACGCCAAAGGCTGCTGCCAGAGTGCTCTGCAAGATCTGTTTAAATTTCGATGACATCGGTGCGCTCGTATCCGTTATATGGATATTCTATTTTTATATATGCGTAATGCAAGTGTAAGAATCTTTTTACAGGATTTCTGTTACCCTAGCGGCGTCAGACGGAGAAATTCATGGTCACCATCACCGAATCAGCACGTGTTTATTTAAAAGAACTGTTGGATAAGCAGGCGGACGCGCTGGGCGTTAGAGTCTTTATCAATAATCCAGGTACACCACGGGCTGAGACCTGCATTGCCTATTGCCGGGAAGGTGACATGCAGGCAAGCGATGAGCAGCATGACTTTGAACACTTCAATGCGTGGATCGAAAGTCGGAGTATTCCCTTTCTGGAAGATGCGGTCGTTGATTACGCAAAGGATCGAATGGGCGGACAACTCACGATAAAAGCCCCTAATGCGAAAATGCCGCGTGTCGATGCTGATAGCCCCATTGAGGACCGTATTAACTATTTGCTCTACAACGAGGTAAACCCCTCGCTTGCCGCGCATGGCGGGGACGTTTCACTTGTAGAAGTCACCGAAGATAACTTTGCGATCTTGCGCTTCGGCGGGGGGTGTCAGGGCTGCAGTGCTGTTAGCATCACCCTCAAGGATGGCGTCGAGAAAACGTTAACCGAGCAGATCCCTGAATTGGCCGGTGTTCGGGATATGACCGATCATACAGATCGGAGTAACGCGTACTATTAGGCCTCTTGTCGATCCCGTAACGTAGATTGCAAGCTGTCAGCGAGCTCACGCAAGCTGGTCTCAGTGGTATCCCAATCCATACAGGCATCCGTGACTGACACGCCATATTGCAGATCTCTCAAGTCTGCGGGGATATCCTGACGGCCTTCGTGAAGATGGCTCTCTAGCATCAATCCAACAATCGACTTGTTGCCCTTCAATATTTGATTGCTGATATCACGTGTCACCAGCGGCTGTACGTTGTGATCCTTGCTGGAATTAGCGTGACTACAATCCACCATGATGTTGGAGGGTAGACCCGCTTTTGCGAGCGCAGATTCACATTTCGCAATATTAACGCTGTCGTAGTTGGGGCCGTTACTGCCGCCACGCAGGACAACGTGGCCATAAGGATTGCCGCGGGTCTCAAAAATCGAAACCACCCCTTCAGAATTAATCCCTAGGAAGCGATGTGGATGTTGCACTGATTTCAGCGCATTAATCGCAACATCGAGACTTCCATCGGTACCATTTTTGAACCCAACCGCTGACGAGAGGCCACTGGCCATCTCTCGATGCGTCTGCGACTCCGTTGTCCGAGCGCCAATCGCTGACCAGCAGATTAAGTCTTGCAGGTATTGTGGAGTAATGGGGTCGAGCGCCTCAGTAGCGGTCGGTAAACCCATCGCAAGGAGATCACGTAGAAGTGTCCTTCCGAGCTTGAGGCCGGCCTCAATGTCAAAAGAGTCATCGAGTGATGGATCGTTAATTAAGCCTTTCCACCCTGTAGTCGTCCTAGGTTTCTCGAAGTAAACACGCATGATGATGTAAAGCGTATCGTCAAGCTCGTCTGACAACGCCTTTAGCTTAGCGGCGTAGTCGATTGCGGCGTCACGATCGTGAATAGAGCAGGGTCCCACCACAACCATAAGACGGTGGTCCTTGCGATCCAGAATGTTGCTAACAACCTCGCGAGATTCTCTGACAAAGCTGAAAATCGACTCATCAACAGGTACAGATGAACGAAGTGCCACAGGTGCCGTTAGGGCCTGCTGTGACGCGACATTGACGTTGTGAATGCTTGATTGGCTCATTACTTCTGTGGGCTCAAAAAAGTGAGAGCGGAGCATACCCCGAACAAGTGGCGTAGTCATGATAACGACGGGATGATTCGCAATTTAATCGACCCAAGGCTTGCTGTATAACATCCACATGACTATGACAGCTGTATCGCCCCTGCCGAATATCGCCGCTATTTCGAGCGCAGTCGGCGACGGCGTCACCGTGATAACAGCGACACAGCGTTTAGCACGGTACCTTGTCAGCGAGTCGGCTCAGTACCGCTCTTCGGTATCTCGTTTTCCCAAGATTCTCTCTCTGGATGCATGGCTTCGCCAGGAATGGCGGCAGCAGGCAGAGGCGAGCGAGACCCCTAGACGATTGCTAGTTAGCTCTGAAGTCGAGGCCCTGTGGCGAGAGGTGATTTCGCGGTACGAGTCACAAACCAATGCGTTTAGCTTATTGCAGCCTGAGGCTGCTGCGGCATTGGCGGCGAGATGTAGAGCATCGCTTAAGGATCATCGGGTGCCAGTGGCATCTGAGCAGGTACGCACATTGTTTGCCTCGGAATCGGATACCGCGTGTTTTCTCAAGTGGCTTGATCGAGTGGATATTCGCTTAAAGCAGGAAGGCTGGGTAATGCCGGAAGACCTTCCTGAGCTGATAACCAATGAGAAAAAGGAGCGGGGCTCGGAGGTATGGTTTCTGTCGGAAGAGACGCCCGTGCCCTCGGTGGAGACTGCTCTGGCCAGCAAATTTAAAGTAACTCGTTGGTTTCACTCTGAATCCATTGAGAGCGGTATCTCTACGGCGGGATACCCGACTCGTGAGGCAGAGATAGCGGCGGCAGCGACATGGGGCTTTCACCAGCATGAGATAAGTCGGGTGAGCGCCATAGTTCTCGCTGATTATCAGCGCGACAGGCCGCTGTTAGAGCATGAGTTACGTGAGTTGTTTGGCAGCTCGGATCAGGTCTTCACCGATCTTCCAGTGAACTTTAGTCGCGGCATAGAACTGGCCAAAGTGCCTATGTTTCGTGACGCGCTCTTGCTACTAGGTCTTATTGTTCGAGATCTAGGGCGCGCTGAATTAACTGCGCTACTCCGTTCGCCGTTTTTTGGTTGGCTAGACACTGATCGCAATGACAAAGCTACGGTTATTGCACATCTTTTCAACTCAAAACGGGCCAGATTTGAACTGCGGCATGTCCTGGAAGCCCTAGGCAAGGTGGTGCCAAAAAGCCCTCTGGAGACGGCCTTGTCCGCGGCTCGCGTTGATAGGTTGTCATCATTGCGCTTGTCTGCCTGCGAATGGAGAGAACGCGTATCTTCTCTTTTACAGGCAGCAGGCTGGCCATCCGCCTCCGGATTGGACTCCGTGGAATATCAGCAGCTGGAGTTGGTTGATGGGCTTTTTGATGAGATCGAGGCCAATTCACTCGATCATGAGCCGTACCCGCTAACCCTTTTCGTCTCGCGTCTACGTTCAGTGCTATCCGAGAAACTTTTTCAACCACAGACGGAAGTGGGGAAGCTACAGGTGATGAGCCTGGCCGACACTACCGGCTTGTCTTTTGAAGCTATCCGGATAGTTGGAGCGACCTCCGAATCTTTGCCGTCCAAGCCCAGTTTGTTGAGTTTTATTCCCTGGGAGATCTGTCGGTCGTATCAGATCAGCAAAATTGACGAGGAGGCTCACGAAGAAGTTGCGGCGAGACTTATTGGACAACTGAGTTCGGTAGGCGAAGTGTCGTGTACGTATCACCGAGTCTCGGATGGCACGGCCAAACTAGCCAGCCGGTTTTGCGACCTGAGTCGTGAAGAAGCACCCAGTGATGCGCGCAGTGACAGACGTATCGTTGTGCCTCTTGAATCGATCGATGATTCCGTAGGTTTAATCACGAATCTTCCCAACCAGCAAGCAGGAGGGGTATCGCTTCTCGAACAACAAGCGTCTTGCCCATTGAAAGCACACCTGAATCACAGACTGAGTATCAGGCCTTTGGAGGATGAAGCAGAAGGACTCACGCCCGGTGAGCGAGGTGGCGTACTTCATGAGGCGCTCAAACACTTGTTTAGCTCGTTGAAGAACAGTGATCAGATCAAGACATTAACGGCAGTGGATCGTGAGGTGCTTATTGAGGCGGCGGCTGATGAGGCGGTCAGGGGTTTGAAAGCACCAGTCAGAGAGAGAGTAGGGCTATCCTCGCTGGACTTGGAGCATCATAGACTGAGTGGCATTTTGGCGGCTTGGCTCGAGGTTGAGGGCAGCAGAGATATAGGTTTCACCGTGGAGTTAAGTGAGGAACCCCTCGAATGGGAGTGTGAAGGGCTTAATCTATCGCTGAAAGTCGACCGAGTGGACCGCCTGAGTACCGGACAGCGGATTGTCATCGACTACAAATCGAGCGCCGGACAGTCGGCAACAGATTGGTCCCAAAGCCCACTCAAGTCGCCTCAACTTCCATGTTACAGCCAGGTCATCGCCGACGTGGAAACAATCGCCATTGGCCAAGTATCAATGAACGAGCCAGGCTATTTGGCGCTGGGAGCCGATATTGGGCTTGATGATGCCGATAAGAAGAACAAAAAAGCCATGGATCGCGCTGGTGTGAGCGAGTTAGCTGGCTTGAAAGATCAGTGGCTGGCCGATCTGGGGTCGTTGGTAAGGGCTTTTGTTGATGGCAGCGGCACACCGACCCCATCACCCAGTGCATGCCGCTACTGTCACTATGCTGCTGTTTGCCGAGCTCACGTAGTGTCCGATTGGGATGCTGAAGAGGAGTTGTCGGGTGAGTGACGCAGCCGTCCGTCATGAGGTCCTGGATACCACAAAAAGCTTTTGTGTTACGGCACCGGCGGGCTCGGGAAAGACCAGCCTACTGACACAGCGGGTTCTTGCATTGCTTGTCACCGTGGAACGTCCAGAGCAGGTACTGGCGATTACATTTACCCGCAAAGCAGCGGCAGAGATGCGCGAGCGGGTGATGGAGGCACTGGACGCAGCTAAGCAGGGTATTCAGGCAGAGAATGAGCATGAGGCGCGAACCCAGTCACTGGCAGATGCAGTCTTGGCGCATTCGAGGGCCTTGAATTGGAGCTTGACTGCAGAGAGCTTGAACATCCGCACGATTGATGGATTAGCGGCGCAATTAAACCGGGTCATGCCCGTCTTGAGTGGGCTTGGCGGTGGTATCACCGTGACTGATGATGTGCTGCCGCTTTATCAGAAAGCGACGTCGGAGTTGTATGAACTCATTGGCGAGGAATCGAGTCGTGGCGAGGCGCTGCGTCAATTACTGCTGAGTATGGATAACAATTGGCAGCGCTGCTCTGAATTGCTTCTCGAGTTATTGGGTCGCCGAGCCGATTGGTTACCAGAGTTGGGTCAGCATACCGATCCTGAGGGCGCGAGCCAGCGACTTACAGCAACCGTTCAGGCCGTTATCTCTGAGCGCCTGTCAGCCCTTACAGAGACGATCGACGCTCACTGGCTGTCAGACCTTGAGCACCAGGCAAATGCCGCTGTGGGCCGTTTGACCGCTTATGTAGCGAGTGGGCTGGTGGAGCCTCAAAAAGTTGATATTCCGGTAGGCCCTATTCAACTCAGTACTGAAGCGGCTCAGCTATGTAGTTGGCAATGGGTAGTGCGTTGGATTCTGACGGGCGACGAAAAGCCCAGAAAACGTCTCGATAAAAATAACGGCTTTCAGGCCAAGGTTGATCAAACAGCGAAAGACGACGTGCTTGGGCTGATTTCGAAGCTCGAGGAGCGGGCAGACTGGTTGGATTTGCTGGTAGAAATCGCCTATTTACCCAGCACGTCAAACGATGATCAAGAGTGGCAAGGGGTGCTTCACTTATCCCGTGTGTTACCAACCCTGGCAGCTCAATTACTGACCGTTTTTCGATCGAGAGGTGTGGTTGATCACACCCACATTGCCATGTCTGCTGAAGCGGCGCTTGGAACCGATGAAGAGCCCACAGACCTCGCACTTCGACTCGACTATCAACTAGCGCACATTTTGGTGGATGAGTTTCAGGATACCTCTCAAGGTCAATACCGCTTGCTTGAAAAACTTTGCCGGGGTTGGTCTGAGCACAACCACATGAACCCTAGGCATCCGCGAACGTTATTTATCGTGGGTGATGCAATGCAGAGTATTTATGGGTTCCGCTATGCAGACGTGGGTCTCTTTCTCAGAGCACGGGAGGAGGGAATCGCTGGAGTTCTGCTTAACGACCGATCACTGTCGCGCAACTTTCGCTCTCAAGCTGGCGTTATCGACTGGGTAAACCGACAGTTTTCCTCGATTGTACCCAAGTATGGGGATCGCCGACTTGGCGTTGTGCCCATGACCATAGCCGAGGCGACGCGATCTGAAGGTCTTGAGCAGGCAGTCGAGATCCATAATTTTCCCGATGATCAAGTGCGCGAGACAAACTTTGTATTTTCGAGAATTTGCAAGCTACTGAGTCAATCGAATGACAGCACTATTGGTGTGCTAGCAAGAACCCGCTCCTCGCTTGAGCCGATATCCCGAATGTTGCGCGATAGTGGGATAGACATTGTCGGTTCGGATCTCACCTCGTTCTCCCGCAGAGCGGCGGTCATGGACCTGGTGTCGCTAACCCGCTATTTAGCCAATCCAGCCGATACTGTCGCATTGATTGCTTTATTGCGCAGTCCAATGGTGGGCTTAACGCTAAAAGACCTAGGCTTGCTGACCCCCATACTGACTCGATACTCGCTGACCGCTTCGGTTGAGAAAATAGCAGACGAGAGCGTTGAGCTATCCACGGATGGTCAGAAGCGTAGCGTGTTTGCCCTGAAAGCACTCCTATGGGCTGAGGGTAAGCGTGATCGTCTAAACCTGGTTAACTGGGTCGAGGAAACCTGGAAACGCCTCGGTGGAGATCTCATCTTGCCAACAGAAGAGGAGCCGGACACTCGCGCCTTCTTCCAGCAATTAAGAGATCAAGAAACAGAGGGGGCGGGTTTAGACGCCGACCGTTTAGTTACTTGGCTAGAAACAAAACACGCGACTATTGAGTCGACTACAGCGCGTGTTGAGTTAATGACCTTGCACCGGAGCAAGGGACTCGAGTTTGATCATGTTTTTATCGTGGGCGCAGGGAAAGCTGGTCGGTCCAGTCAAAAACCCCTGTTGCGGTGGAATCGAGATGAGCAAAATGGGCTTTTGATTGCCGCGCGGCCTGCATCCGACGCTGAAGACACGCTTTATGACTATCTGGGGTTTGTTAACAAGCGCAAGGAAGCTCAAGAACTCATTCGACTCTACTACGTCGGGATTACCCGCGCGCGAGAGAGTTGTAGTGTGACTGCTACCTTGTCGTCCGAGTCTCAGTGGCCACCCAGAAATACCGGCAGCTTTTGGTCTAATTTCTGC
>WTJR01000220.1 GCA_011524755.1 Halieaceae bacterium
AACTTTATACATAGTGTGTTTACGTCTGGCAGTGCTCCTAAAGCGATGCCTTATTGTCTAAGACAAACACTGACGTGCCATCGATCTGCCAACCGATCATCACGTTTATTAAGCACTTGGGTTAAAAATTTTCTGGAGGCGTGGTCGTGGCCGTCACGCTTTCACCACATGCTGGAGAATAATACCTGATTGTTACGGAGACATTAATCCCGAGACATCTATGGTGGGTGAGTAAAAGATTGAGCAAATAGATTGAACAAAAAAAGAGGAGCTAGGCTCCTCTTCGCTGTTACTTCTGTCGATCAGGGCTAGATCAAAGCAGTGGTGCGATCACCAAGCTAACGATAGCCATTACGTTAATCAGGATATTCATCGAGGGGCCTGAGGTGTCCTTGAAGGGATCACCAACGGTGTCGCCTACAACAACCGCAGAGTGCGTGTCGGAGCCCTTGCCACCCAGATTGCCTTTCTCAACATACTTCTTCGCGTTATCCCAAGCACCACCGGCATTAGCCATCATCAATGCCATAAGAACGCATCCGAGGAGTGCACCTGCGAGCATGCCGCCCAGCGATGCCGCACCGAGTAGGAAGCCTACCGCGACGGGCGATGCAACAGCGATAACGCCAGGCAAAACCATACGCTTAAGTGCTGCTGTCGTTGCGATATCAACACAACGTGCTGTGTCGGGATCTGCAGTGCCCTCGAGGAGTCCAGGAATCTCCTTAAACTGCCGACGGATCTCATTGATCATGTCGAATGCAGCTTCTCCGACCGCTGTCATGGTGATGGCAGCAATCAGGAATGGGATCGTGCCTCCAATGAACATACCGACCAGTACGGTGGGGTTCGATAGCTCCAGCGAGAAGCCTGGGTTGTTAGCCGAGACGGTCTCAACAAACGCGGCGATAATGGCCAAGGCCGCCAGCGCCGCAGCGCCAATAGCAAAGCCTTTACCAATGGCCGCAGTGGTGTTGCCCACCTCATCCAGTCCATCAGTGATCGCACGGGTTTCTTCGCCCATGCCAGCCATCTCAGCAATACCGCCCGCGTTATCCGCAACCGGACCATAGGCATCGATTGCCATTGTGATACCGACTGTAGCGAGCATACCAACCGCAGCGATACCCACGCCGTAGAGACCTGCGAGCTGCGTAGACGCAAAAATAATGGCTGCAAGTACCAAGACTGGAAGCACAACCGACTGCATACCCACCGCGAGGCCCGTAATCATGACCGTGGCAGGTCCTGTTTCACCCGAGCCTGCAATGGTTCGGACGGGCTTACCGCCTGTGTAGTACTCAGTGATCAGACCAATGGCTACGCCACCAATGGCACCTGCAACCACGGCGTACCAAACTGAAGTATCAACACCAAGCTCTTGCACCAGCATGTAGGCCAAGCCAACAAAGATAATAGGAGCCGCAAACGTACCGTAGCGAAGCGCAGTAGCCGGCTCGGACGATGAGCGAGATCGGACGATCAAAATGCCGATGATCGATGAAGCTAAACCCACACTCGCGAGAGCAAGCGGGAGGAACATCAGTCCTGCCTGAGAATCAATGCTCATCGTTGCAGCAATCGCCATGCAAGCGATCATGGATCCGCAGTAGCTCTCGAAAATGTCAGAGCCCATGCCGGCAATGTCGCCGACATTGTCGCCTACGTTGTCAGCAATGACGCCAGGGTTTCGGGGGTCATCTTCAGGAATCCCAGCCTCGACCTTACCGACCAGGTCGGCACCGACGTCAGCACTCTTTGTGTAAATGCCACCACCAACGCGCGAGAAAAGTGCGACTACTGAAGCACCCATGCCGAAGCCATGGATAGCGTGTGCGGTCTTGGGATCACCGCCGAAGTAGAAGTACAAACTGCCGAGACCGATGAGGCCCAATGAAGCGACACAGAGACCCATGATGGAGCCACCGTAAAACGCGACAGAGAGTGCGCTCGATGCACCTTCGTCGTTCGCTGCGACGGCCGTTCGAACGTTTGCTTTGGTGGCAGCGTACATGCCCAGCCAACCTGCGAGGGCTGATGAGGACGCGCCAACTACGAACGACAATGCAGTGTCGTTACCCAGGTCTGACACCAGAATCAGTCCTAGTAATACTGCTGCAAAAATAAGCAGATACGTGTATTCGCGCTTCATGAAAACCATGGCGCCCAAGTGGATTTGTTCGCCAATTTTTTGAACTTCACCATCCGGGATCTCCCGGCGTGACATGACCGTGTAAATAAAGAAAGCGATGGCGAGACCGACCAATCCCAGAATTGGTGGCGCCGAGTACAGTTGTTCTAACATCCGGTGTGTCTCCAAGTTTTTATTCTGTAGCCCCCCCAGAGGGCGCTTGGCAAAACAGCAAGCGCGAACGAGTATCGAGTACCGTGGGGTAGAGGTCAAGGGATTTGCCCGGACCCTCATCGGAGATGCGATAAGCCGGAAAATGCGAGGGTTTTCAGGGTTACAGATGCATAGAAACTCTCCCTTTGAAACTAATCGGAAAATGCGAGAAGACAGTATTTTAGGATCACCCTGAGTGCCGGCGGAGCTAAGATTGGCATGCGCCACGACGAGATCATTAATTCATGAAAATTAGGTCAGCCAACCCCAATGATGCATCGCAAATAGCCGAGTTAAACGAGGTATTTGTCGCAGTCACTAGCCCCATGGATGCACACCGCTTTCTCGAACTGTTTGACCTTTGTAGCTATTGCCTTGTGGTTGACGACGGGGAGCGCTTGCTGGGTTTTGTTATTGCCATGCGGAATGATGCGCCCTACGACAACGGGAATTATCAGTGGTTTGAAACGCGGGTGCGGAATATGGTCTATGTGGATCGCATTGTGCTGGCTGCGGACGCGCGGGGGCAGGGTCTGGGGCACCAACTGTATGACGAACTCTCCACCATGGCGCTTGCTGATGGGTGCAAGGTCATGACCGCCGAGATGGATATCGAGCCGCCCAATACACACTCGCTGCACTTTCATAGTAAACGCGGGTTTGTCGAACACGGGCAACGCGTGCTTGATGGCGGCAAGCGAGTCTCGATGCAGTGTCGTGACCTGTGATCGGTTGTGCTTAGCTGATCGCTCCGACCGCAACTCGCGGCACACGATTTTGGCCATGTTGACGTTGATCTGGCTCGAGCGTGTTGCGTACGACTCATTAATCAATCGTAAAGGATCTTATCGATGCGGAAGTTCGCGTTTGTTTTGAGTGGTCTCGCGGCGCTGGCCATAACCTTGTTCGTTAGTTCAACCTCAGCTATTGAAGAGCCCACCTATTCGCTGGTTGCCCAGTGGGACGATCCCGATGTCGAAATTCGCGATTATGACGCGCGTATTTTGGCGACGACGCAAATGAACGAGGGACAGAATTCAGGATTTCGAGTGTTGGCCGGCTACATCTTCGGTGGCAACGAAAGGGAGCAGGAGATTGCGATGACAGCGCCTGTTCAGCGCACGATGCCAGGTAAGAAAGATGCAGAAATGGCGTTTGTTGTGCCACGCGAGTATTCCATGGCGGAATTGCCAGCGCCTGATGACACTCGTGTTCAATTTAGGGAAGAGCCAGCTTACCGCGCTGCTGTCATCCGATTCAGCGGTTGGGTCAATGACAAAAAAGCCGAGCGTTACTGGCAGACCCTCGTCGCGTTTTTGAAAGAGCAAGGTATTCAGCCGCTCGGCGATCCCACGCTGAACCAATACAACCCTCCGTGGACACCGCCTTTTATGCGTCGTAACGAGATAATCGTGGCCGTTATGCCGGGCTCGGTGGCAACTCAATAACCTTTACTGGTATCAAACGTGTCGAGCAGATCTTGTCCTGCAATGAAACGCTCCAAGTTGGGCGCCATTGCCTGCGCCACGAACTGTTCGAGCGTCGGAGCTGATGTATGAGAGGTGATGTAGACGTTTGGTTGTTGCCAGTAGGGATGTGACTTGGGAAGCGGCTCCTCACGAAATACATCCAATACAGCCGCCCCTACTGACCCATTGGCTAGCGCAGCGAGCAATGCGTCATCATCGATTGCATTGCCGCGCCCAATGTTGATCAGAATGCTGCTTGGACGCAGTCGTTGGAGTGCGTCAGTGTCGACAACATTCTCGGTGTGAGTGGTTTTGGGTAAGACCGAGACTACATAGTCAAGATCATCGAAAAAACGATGATCGCCGGCTTTAAAGCAAGTCTCAAACCCTTCCATTGGACGTCCGTCAGAATTCAAACCGCGGCATTGGATACCAAAGTGTTGGGCTGTTTTAGCGACGGCACTTCCGATACTGCCCGTGCCTAGTATGCCCATGGTTTTTCCAAATACGCCCATCTCGGGCGTGTCATCCCAGATCGAAGCTTGCGCTCGATCGAGGATGCGACGTTCCAGTGCCAGTATCCAGCCCAATACGAACTCTGACATCGACTGACCGAAGACATGCTTGAGGGGTGTTACGACAACGCCAGCCGGAATGTGTCCCGCTAGTGCATCAACGCCCGCCCAGGTGCTCTGTATCCACTCAAGCTTGGGGCAACGGTTGATCCATGGCACAAGGTTTGATGGACCACCGACTAAAATTCGAACCGAGCTGCAGTCGATCTCAGGTGTCGACTCTTCGGAGGCATTAACACGTGCAACGGAGAGACGGTGACCCACCAGCTCTAGGACGCCGGCTGGCCACTCGTCATCATCGTTTGCAACGAGTAATACATCGGTGGTCATAAGGTCTCTCCAACATCGCGCTGGCTCATGGTAACGCCGCCACCTCGGGTAAACCATGCTTGCATCTCATCAGCTTCGCTTGTGCACGGCACAGATTCGAATCCGGCGTTGGCTCCCGCACGTACTGCTCGGCAATCAACAAAAAAGTACAGATCCATGGATACGATCCGCCAAGAGTGGTTTTCCAACACGCGAAATGACGTTTTAGCTGGGCTAGTCGTTGCACTGGCACTGATTCCGGAAGCCATTGCGTTTTCGATCATTGCCGG
>WTJR01000147.1:0-4787 GCA_011524755.1 Halieaceae bacterium
CAATACCCAAGATGGGACGGAGTATTTTTCCATAGGCGATGAGCTGAGGGACCACTTCTCGAACGGTATTCACCGGAATGGCAAAGCCAATACCTGCGCTGGCGCCGCTCGGCGAGTAAATTGCGGTGTTTACGCCAATCAGTTGACCTAGCGAGTTCAGCAAAGGCCCTCCGGAGTTTCCGGGATTGATGGCCGCATCGGTCTGTATGACGCCTCTGATCTGACGTCCGCTAGGAGACTGAATTTCTCTACCCAAAGCGCTGACAACACCGACCGTTAAGGTGGTGTCGAGACCAAACGGATTACCAATGGCCAGTACCTTGCGACCTACCGATAGCTCGGACGAGTCCCCGAGAGGCAACTCTACAAGTCCTTCAGGGGGATCGAGAAGTCTGAGTACAGCCAGATCGCGCTCAGGTGCCAGGCCCACAACCTTTGCTTCGAATTCGCGCTGGTCGCTCAAGGTCACGGTCAAGCGGTTGGCCCTCGCGACAACATGGTAGTTAGTGACAATCAAGCCGCTGTCATCCCAGACGAAACCAGAGCCGGCGCCCTGAGGAATTTCCATGACGTTCAAACTGAACATTTGGCGTCGCAGCGCCGTTGACGTGACGTAGACAACGGAAGGGCTCGCGTTACTGAAGACTTCAGTCGTATTGGCTTCGTCGTCAGTGGCAAAGCTCAAGTAGTCGACGTCGTTTGCTGCCTGAGAGGGTAAGGCGAACACCAACTGACTGAACAGAAAAGCGAGTCCGGCAAAGGTCCTCGCCATGACCCGTTTGATCATCGGTTTTGAAGAGCCTCTATGCGCTTGTCCAACGGCGGGTGCGAAGAGAAGAGCTGACCGAATTTTGAGCCGCCTGGTCGTATGCCGAAAGCAGTCAATTCTCCCGGTAGATCGGACGGTGTGTTCATTTCGCTTTGAAGCCGGCGCAATGCCGAGGTCATATGCGCCTTGCCAGCAAGGTCGGCGCCGGCTGCATCAGCCCGAAACTCCCGGTAGCGAGAGAACCACATGACGATCATGCTCGCGAGAATGCTGAGCAGAATCTCGGCAACGATGGTGCCGATCCAATAACCGATACCTAGTCCGCGCTCATTTTTGAACACGACTCGGTCTACTGTGTGGCCGATCACTCGTGCGAAGAACATGACAAATGTATTCACGACGCCTTGGATTAAACTCAGCGTAATCATATCGCCGTTGGCCACGTGGCCAATTTCATGCGCCATGACCGCTCTGACTTCTTCGGGCTTGAAGCGCCGGAGCATGCCGCTGCTCACTGCGACGAGTGCATTATTTCGATTCCACCCAGTGGCAAAGGCATTGGGTGCATCGGATGGGAAGACCCCTACTTCAGGCATGCCAATACCCGCGTTTTCTGCCAGCTGTCGGACGGTTTGAACCAGCCATTCTTCGTCGCGGTTTGAGGGGGTCTCAATGATGCGTGTGCCTGTGCTTCGCTTTGCCATCCATTTTGAGATGAAGAGCGAAAACAGCGACCCGCCCATACCAAATAGGGCACAGAAGACGAGGAGGGCATTGAAGTCGAGTCCCACACCATTGGCCTCGAGAAAACTGTCAAAACCGAGGAGGCGCCAGACAGTGCCAACCACAATGACAACAGCCAGGTTAGTTAGCAGAAAAAGCAGAATACGCATTCAGTATCTCCGAAGAAAAAGTGCTTATGAGTCATACGTGGAGACGTTAGACCGGGTTTTCAACCTCGGGTTCCACAATTTCATCGTCCGCCTCGTCAAATCCGGGTAATGGCACTTGGCTCACTTCAAGCTTTGGCAATTTCCCGTCCTTGAGCTGCACCTCAAGAATCTCAGCCCGCAGTCCGAAGTCCTTCGAGCTCAGTTCGAATACCGTATTACTTGCCTCATCGCGGTGCTTGTATTGGGCAACACGGGCGCGGTCTGACCCGTCGACCCATTCTTTGCCACGTCCCCAGTAGTGCCCATCTTGATTTTTGAGGATGAAGTTTCGCTCCACAATCGGCGGTTCCTTATTCAATACTCGGCAGTTAGTCGTTCAGCAGAATGTCTTTGGCTTGATTGATCTTCGCAGCGAGAAAGTCATTACCGCCACGATCGGGGTGAAGTTTTTGGATGAGACTTCGGTGTGCCGCGATAATTTCTTCTTCTGTTGCACCCTCGGTCAGACCCAATGTCGCTAAGGCTTCGGCTCTTGAGCTGTCGGCTGCTGCCTCACGTTGTGCCTCGCTTCGCTCTTCTTCCGCCTCATTAGCCTGCTGCGTTCGCTGATCAATGTAGGCCTGTAGCAACTCTGCAGACTCCTCGTCGGATGTTTGATAATGCTCAAGCAAGCTCTCGAGTTCGCTCATCGAAAGTTCGGATAGTAACCAACCCTTGTGTGGGCCCTCGATGATCTCACCCTCGATTAAGCCACTGGCATGATCCAGAGTGGCTGAAAGGTGATCGGTTTGAATGGCCGACTGACCTTGTTGCGCACTTTGTTGCTGTCGCAGCTTATTGAGAAAGGGCAGGACACGTATGACCCAAGGGAGCACTTGTCTCAGGAACACAAACGCACCCGTGATCGCAGCGCCCAGCCAATGCATACGACCTGTGGCGGTAAGGAAAATGACCGTGACCACCGCCAAACCAATAAAAAACTTGATATAGCCCGATCGCTGCTTGTGTGGCGGCAAGCTTCGGATGCGCCATAGGTAGGAGATGGCGATAGCGGCAAGAGCAATGGCAATGACGACTCGAATCACGATGATGTCCTTTTAAACCGGCGTTATGCTCGTTGAGCGAGCCTGCTGACCAACTGCGCTACGAGGATAGCTTGTTGAGCAATAGTTTATCACTTTCGCGGCGCGAACCTTGCAGTGCTTTACGCCCCCCTAATACAAATCGCACAGCTGATTTCAACAACTCCCGTAAGCGATCGCCACTCGCGTCGTCGAGTTGCACATGGGCACCGCCCGATAGCGCCGCCATGGACGCAAAGCAGCGCGATGCCGTCGCATCGCTCCCTTCCTGAAATAGCAGCAAGGGCCGTCTCGCTAGTCGGCACTGAACAGCCAGTGCGTTAAGGGTGTCCGCATTCTCCTCGCAGGCATCGCCAATGTAGACGATGGCTTTTATCGAGCTACTACCTTCGAATTCTCCCAGGGCATGCCGCAGCACACGCTCTATCTGTGTAGCCCCACCTTGACAATAAACCGCGTTCAGCGCGTCGAGAAGTGGACCTGGCTTGGTCATCCAGGGTGTCGCCTCGAATTCCATCAGACCGCGAAAGTAACAGAGCTGCAGTGCGAAGGTTGCGTCCTCGGTTGCCACATCGAACAGAGCCTGATGCATCGTGCGTGCGACATGCCAGGTTGGTTCTCTTGAAGCGGTCGCGTCGAGAGCAAAAACAAGGCGATTTTGTGCGTCGGCCACGCGCTTGAGCGCACGTGCCTTACTGACGAAGGCAGACACACTCTGCGGTCGATTTGCTATTTCCTTGGTAATACTGAAGCCCTCTACCTGTTGTCGGGTATCAGGCTGATAGTAGCTGACTAGCGCTCGTTGAGAAGCCCCTGGGCCTCGAGCTCCTTGAGGTAGTGTTGACGAGTTTGCAGCTCGACAATGGCTGACTGCACGTCGATCTCGCTTTTGAGCCGAGGCTCTGCCACAGCAATAGCGAGCAGTTTTCGGCTCGACAGGTTGCTTGCCGACGTTTTGGTTGATCTGTTGGGTATGGATACTGCAATTGGCATTTTAACCTCTCCCTCGGCTTACCATCTGTCTCGGCCGATGCACTTTTTTGTCTATGTTGAAGAGATTAGACCCGTTTTATGACAAAAGTTCAGCGCTATACTGCGCTTTGATGAATTTTTTGTTTCTGGGGTTTCATCATGGACATCATGGATATTCGACGAAAACATGCATTACCTTCGGCAGAGGAGGCCCTCCCCGGGCGCGAGTTCGCGATGCCGGTCACCCATAATCACACCGTGCTTGGGACACCCTTGATGGGGCCTTTTTCTGAACACCTCGAAACCGCGCAGTTTGGTCTCGGATGTTTTTGGGGTGCTGAACGCGTCTTCTGGAAGGTCCCTGGCGTTTACACCACAGCGGTTGGGTACGCTGCCGGTTACACCCCCAACCCCACCTACCAAGAAGTGTGTACCGGTCAGACGGGGCACAATGAGGTTGTACTCGTGGTTTTTAACCCGACGCTCGTCAGTTATGCCGATCTGCTGAGGGTGTTTTGGGAAAGCCATGACCCGACGCAGGGCATGCGCCAAGGTAATGACTGGGGAACACAATATCGATCCGGCATTTACACGTATTCAGATGCCCAAGCAGAGGCAGCACAAGTGAGTCGGGATGAGTACGACCATCGACTCAAGGCAGCAGGTTACAGCGGTATCACGACAGAGATTCAAGCAGCATCTGAGTTCTACTACGCCGAGGAGTATCACCAGCAATATTTGGATAAGAACCCGGCGGGTTATTGCGGTATTGGCGGCACTGGCGTGGCCTGCGGTATTGGCACGGGTGTCACGGCCTAAGCCAGTAACTGCGAACGCCACGCTCGATGGCTTGGTTGAAACAGACCCCGACTCAGTAAAGATCTCGAGCGAGTACCGCGCAAACGGCTGTGTCGACGCTCATGATGCGGTTGCCTAGATGTGCAACCGTCGCACCCAGCGACTGCGCCAATTCAACTTCATAGTCGATAAAACCACCCTCTGGTCCAACGAGCAGACAGCGCTGTTTCCCGTCTTCGGTTTGCAGGCGATGCTCACCACTGGGGTGTGCTA
>WTJR01000147.1:4887-10579 GCA_011524755.1 Halieaceae bacterium
GGCCATTAATCAAACCCACGCGCAGGCTTTGTCCCAACGCGGGTTGAATGACACTGATGATGTGTTGCGCCCGATAGTCACTCAAACAGACGGATTGACCGCTAGTCCAATCGTTTTCTCGCAACAAGATAATGTTCATGGTTGCCGGTTTACGCGGTCCAGAGGTCGTAATCGTCGGCATCAAGGACGCGTCGATTGACGATATCTCCCGGCTTCAGATTTGCGGCATCGGCAACGTAGACCACACCATCGATTTCCGGTGCGTCACCTTTTGAGCGACCGACAGCGCCATCTGCCCCAATCTCATCGATCATCACATCGATCGATTGTCCAACTTTCTGCTGCAGACGGTCAGCGCTGATTTCCTGTTGCAGTGCCATGAAGCGATGCCAGCGCTCTTCCTTCACTTCTTCAGGCACAGGGTTGTCGAGTTCGTTGGCGGTGGCGCCTTCAACGGCGGAGTATTTGAAGCAGCCCACTCGGTCAAGCTTTGCCTCTTTGATGAAGTCCAAAAGCTCGTTGAACTCGGTTTCCGTTTCACCGGGGAAGCCGACAATGAAGGTTGAGCGCAGCGTGATATCGGGGCAAACCGATCGCCATGACTGTATTCGATCAAGCGTCTTCTCTGAGGCGGCGGGCCGCTTCATTCGTTTTAATACGGTTGGGCTGCCGTGCTGAAGCGGGATGTCGAGGTAGGGTAGGACCTTGCCCTCAGCCATTAACGGAATGACCTGATCGACGTGCGGGTACGGATAGACATAATGCATTCGCACCCAGGCACCTAAATCACCAAGCGCGGTGGCTAGGCTTTGCATATTGGTTTTGAGAGGACGGCCGTCCCAAAAGTCGGTTTTGTATTTTAAGTCGACCCCATAGGCGCTGGTGTCCTGCGATATTACGAGCAGCTCTTTGACCCCTGAACGAACCAACTGCTCGGCTTCGCGCATGACATCACCAATGGGGCGGCTCACTAGATCGCCACGTAGACTTGGGATGATGCAAAACCGGCAGCGATGATTGCAGCCTTCGGAGATCTTCAAATAGGCGTAGTGACGCGGGGTTAACTTGACGCCCTGCGCAGGAATGAGATCGATTTTTGGATCAGGCGTGTGTTGGTTGGGTAATACCCGTCGGACTTCCGATAAAACTTCCTCATAGGCCGCGGGACCCGTGATACCGAGTACTTTTGGGTGACGCTCGAGGACTAAGTCCGCCTGTTCGCCACCGCCCATACAGCCCGTCACCAGAACGCGGCCATTCTCTTCAAGCGCCTCGCCAATCGCGGCCAGAGACTCTTCTTTCGCGCTATCGATGAAGCCACAGGTGTTAACAATGACAACGCCTGCGTCCTCATAGGAAGGGGACACCTCGTAACCGTCGAATCGCAATTGCGTCAGGATGCGCTCTGAATCAACGAGTGCTTTTGGGCAACCCAAAGAGACGAAACCAACTTTTTGCGGGTGGGGCATGACGATCAGTCCGAGAAAAACGCAGTAGTTATTGTCTCACAGCGTGACGTTTCGTTCGCTACCGAAGGTGCGGACCGGTAATTGTCCACGCAATCGCTTGAGTAAATCCTCGGCCTCATCTTTATTGAGGAATTCCCCCAAACTGGTCCTCGTTTCTCTGTTGTGAAGCCACAGCGCTGGTCCTTCCCACTGGTTTTTCGCAGTAATGACATTGAGCGCCGTGTCATCGCGCTCCCAAATCCAGGTTTTCTTCGGTACAAAGTAGCCCTTCTCAATCTTGACGTTATTGTCGGAGACAGTAACGACCTGTCGGTATTCAAGATTCCAGTTCACGTAATACAGCGCTGCTGATAACGCGATGAGTTCCGCGCCTGCGAACGGGAGTATTGGCCAGGCTCCAAGAAGCGTGAAACCAATCGCTGCACCCAGTGAGGGAATGGATATGGCAATCAGCACATAGAGGTTGGCGCGCCAGGTCGAGCTTTTATTCGGCTTGACCACAATGACTCTGGCGTCGCTCTCTGTAAATTCGTCAATCACTTCGCTTCCCTTCGGTGCGGTGAGGTGCCACTTACCTTTATAAATCAAACGGTATCGGGGAAAAGGCTGAAAGCCAATTGCCTGTTGAGGGCGCGCACAACTTTAGTCGCGTCGCATGAAGTAGCAGACGATCGGAAGCTTCCAACGCTTCGGGATGGGCGTACATGTCACAGCCGATAATCGGATGTCCCAACGACTGCATGTGGATACGCAACTGATGCGAGCGGCCTGTCACGGGTTTTAGTTTGATCAGGCTTCGGTTGTTACTCCGCTTCAATACCTCAAAGTGAGTCAGCGCATGTTTGCCGCGCTCCTCACAAATGATTTGTTTAGGTCGGTTTGGCCAGTCGGTTGCGATGGGTAGTTCGATTGAGCCTCTATCCTCTGCTACCTCTCCCCACACAATCGCTGTGTATTCTTTCTCGATCTGGCGTCTCTGGAATTGCCTAGCCAGCTCTGAGAGGCTTTCGCGGCGTTTTGGCACGACCATAAGGCCCGACGTATCGAGATCGAGACGGTGCACGGCTTGCACATCGGGATAGCGAGGTTGCAGCCGTCGAATCAAACTATCGCGATTGAGTGGGTGTCTGCCGGGGACACTCAGTAAATGATGAGGCTTGTCGACCAACAGCAGGTCCGTGTCCTCGTAAATGAGGCGGATGGGCGCTTGGCTGTGTGGAACGAGATAGGGTGGTAGCTCGTCTATAGCCTCGGTGGGCTGAGCTGGTTCACTCACTCGGAGGCCCTAGCGGCCAGCGCCTCTATGTAGCGTTTGACACTCTCTGCAAATCCAAACCGCAGTGCATCGACTGTCAGTGCATGTCCAATGGACACCTCGAGTAAGTGCGGGATAGTGAATTCTGGGAGGTTGACTAAATTCAGATCGTGTCCCGCGTTTACGCCCAGGCCTGCAGCATGTGCAGCTGCAGCGGTCTGAGAGAACCGATCGAGCGCCCGCGCGTAATCGCCTGCGGCAAACGCCACGGCATAGGATTCGGTATACAGCTCCACACGGTCGGCGCCGATCGCTGCTGCCAAAGCCATATCTTCAGGCTCCGGATCCATGAATAAACTGACGCGGCAGCCCCAGTCTTTGAGCTGAGCGATAATGGGTGCCAGTCGATCGCCATCTTTGCGCAGGTCGAAGCCATGATCTGATGTGAGTTGGGCGTTGCCATCAGGCACAAGAGTCGCCTGCGCTGGACGCGTCGCCTCAACCAAAGCCATAAAGCCCGGGTAGTCAGAGACGCCCGCTCGATCACTGACCATGGGATCGGCGAAGGGGTTGCCCTCGATATTGAATTCGACATCGACGGATTGCGCCAAAGCATGGCAATCGCTGACACGGATATGTCGCTGATCGGGCCGCGGATGTACCGTAATGCCGCCTGCGCCTGCCGCAATAGCAACGGCGGCAAATTCGACTGGCGACGGGGACGTCGTGTCGCGAGAGTTCCGAATCAGGGCGACTTTGTTCAGATTAACGCTGAGAACCGTCATGGTGATACGCGCGTCACCCTCAGTAATACAATTGGATCCAGTGGTACGTTCTGCAACGGCATCTGGCCTTTATCGGTCTTACCCACAGCGTTGCCTGTGGGCGTGGACGCCATGAAATCGACAATGCGCATGCCCGTGATCACCTCACCAAAGACCGTGTATCCCGGTTTGAAAGGTGTCCAGTCAAGTCGAGGATTGTTGCGCTGGTTGATGAAAAACTGGCTGCCAGCGGAATCCGGGTCGCTGGTCCGTGCCATAGCCAAGGTACCCCGGTCATTGTGCAGTCGGTTTTTAGACTCATTGATGACTTTGCGCTCGGTTTTCTTCTGCTTTAGGTCGACATCAAAGCCGCCGCCTTGAACCATGAAGTTGTCGATAATTCGATGGAAGACCGTGTTTTCGTAGAAGCCTTCATCGACGTGAGCAAGAAAGTTTTCAACTGTTTTTGGGGATTTATCAGCAAAGAGCACAACGGTGATGTCACCCTCACTGGTTTCAAGCTTAACGATCGGGTTCTCCGCGAGCGCCGATGAGCTCAGAACAATGAGGGTCAGGCTCAGAAAGTACTTTACGAGCGTATTGAGAGTGGTCACGTCGGTATCCTTTAGCAGTTATCGCCAACCATCATTGCGTCGGCGTTTGACAGTAAGTCGAGGAATGAGCAACGCGATGACAATACCTGCAAGTACAGACAGCACGCCCTCGAGGCGTTGATTGTTCGCTATGCGATCTTCCAAACGGGCATTTTCGAGTTTGAGCAGGTCGTTGCGTGCGCTCGCGTCCTCCAACTTGCCAGTCAACTCTTTGGTTAATTGGTCGAGCTGAATCGCATTGGCCGAGATGCGTTTGATCTCGGCGAGCTCAGCTCGTGTTTCCGTGAGTGCTGTCGCTGTTGAGCTCATATCAGAGTCGCTCGAGGTTAACTGCTCCATTGCCTCATCGAGGTCTTGCTGAAGCGTCGCCACCCGTTCTCGACTGGCTTCGAGTTCAGCCTCGAGAGCATTGAGCTGATTTGCACGAGGTATGTCTGTTTGCAGGTACTGCGCCCTAAGATAGCCGCGTGTGCCACCTCTAGTTTCTACCTCGGCCCAAACACCATCCTCAGTAGTGCCGTAATACATCACCTCGGTGCCTGAGGGGAGGCCTTTGTTGATGATTCGATAGTCGCCACCGGGACCTGTGCGAATCGGGGTAAAAATAAGGTCCGTAACGTAGCGCGTTTCGCCCGCTGGGGGTGCATCGCTGGCTTCCTGCGCCAGTACGCTTGCCGACATCACTGCCGCCAAGCTACTGAGCAAAGTTAATCCAATAATTCGCATAAGTTGATTGCCCCCAAAAGGCCTTAAAAAGTTTTTGTTGTCTCGTTGTCGTCGGTGCTTGCGTCGTCGTTTAAATCGTCTTTTAAATAAGGTCCCATGATAACGCCAATCATCACCGCCCAAAGTATGGTGAACAGCACTGCAGACCAAAGTTTGAACGAGACCCAGGTATCCATAGAGAAGTTGTAGGCCACGTAAAGATTTACGGCACCGACCATAAAGAAATGACAGGTCGATACCACGGTCACCCGAGTCCACGCGTGGTTAGGCATCTCGATCTCATCTGGCAATAATTCCTGGAAGAAGCATTTGCCTCGGGTCACATGCCAAATGACGTAAACACCGGCCAGCGCCCAGTTAAACACGGTGGGTTTCCAGAAAATAAACACGGGATCTCTGAGTAAGACCGTTGCGCCGCCAAACACAATTACGGCGCCCGCAACCCCCAGCAATCGCTTTTCAACCGAACCCCACACCAGCTTTACGATGAGCACCTGCAGTATCGTCGCAAGGATCAAGGCGATGGTGGCGGTGTAGATGCCATCAAAGGTGTATTCCCAGCTGCCAAGGTTTAGCGTTGTACCTGACATTTGGAAGACGATGACAAAAATGATCAGCGGTAAGAATTCTAGGAGTTGCTTCATCTTGGCTCTGGTACCATAGGACTCTGTATTCATTACGAGCCATTCAGGCTGCAAGTTTAGTAATTGTGATCGTCGACTTCCACACTCATTCTCTCGCATCCGATGGCGCCTTGGCGCCGATGGAGCTGTTGCGGCGTGCGAAAGCGGCTGGCGTTCAGCAGTTTGCGCTGACTGACCACGACACCACGGCGGGATATCTAGCGGTCAGACACACGAGTGA
>WTJR01000147.1:10679-17129 GCA_011524755.1 Halieaceae bacterium
GATAAGTATCTGGGTACGGGCAAGATCGGCGACGTCAAAATGTTCTGGCCACCGTTGAGTGACGTTGTGCAGGCGATTACTCGCGCAGGTGGTGTGGCGATTCTCGCTCACCCGCTGAAATATCGACTGACGGGCATGAAGCTTCGCGCGCTGATCAACGATTTCAAAGTAGCGGGTGGGGGCGCAATCGAGGTGTTGAACGGTCGTCAGCCCGAGACTGATCTAAAACGGTTAAGTCAGCTAGCTGAAGGCAACGGATTGATGTGCTCTGTTGGATCCGATTTTCATCGGGATTTCGAGTATGGTCCGAAGCTCGGTATCGATGTCGAACGCTTACCCAATGGCGCTTATGTCTGGGATGCATTGGAGGCTTCTGCGTGAGCCAGTTTTTCTCTATACACCCAGAGACGCCGCAAGGGCGATTAATCAATCAAGCGGTGGAGATTCTACAGTCTGGCGGTGTGATTGCTTACCCAACCGACTCTGCTTATGCCCTTGGCTGTCTCCTCGACAACAAGTCGGGTGCAGAACGCATCAAGCAGATTCGTAAGTTGGAAGATGACCACAACTTCACACTGGTATGCCAGGACCTATCGGAGTTGTCGCGTTACGCGCGGGTCGATAATGCGGCGTACCGGCAAATAAAGCATTCAACGCCCGGGCCTTACACCTTTATTTTTGAGGCCAGCAAAGAAGTGCCGCGCCGTTTGATGAATCCTAAGCGCAAGACTATTGGTTTGCGTGTTCCGGATAATGCTATTGCTCAAGCGCTCCTGAGAGAGTTGGGCGAGCCCCTCATGTCCGCGACGCTTTTGCTGCCCGGAGATGACTATCCGCTCAGCGATCCGTACGATATACGCACGACGCTCGAGCGCGACGTTGATTTGGTGATTGATGGCGGTTATTGCGGTTTAGACCCCACGTCGGTGATCGATATGAGTGGCGACGAAACTCAAGTTCTGAGACAGGGCTTGGGTGATACGACAGACTTTGCTTAGGTCCTAGGATTGACGTGACAGATACAAACGACAACATGACTCAGGACCCGGTTGATCCCCAGCAAGGTTCCGACATTAGCGCGAATGAAGCCGCGCCTGAGGCTTTGTTGCGGGTCTCCTCGGCCGTTGAGAAGCGTATGGGCCAACCGCAGCAGGGTGAGATGCCGTTTGCCGTTGTGCAAGGTGAGGCGCTTACCGAGTTGCCAAAGGATTTGTACATTCCGCCTCGGGCTCTCGAGGTCTTTCTCGAGGCCTTTGAGGGCCCGCTCGATTTACTGCTGTATCTAATTCGGCGCCAAAACCTCGATATTTTGGATATTGATGTCGCCGTAATTACCGAGCAGTACATGCAGTATGTCGAACTGATGGATGCCATGCAGTTTGAACTGGCGGCGGAATATCTCCTGATGGCCGCTATGCTCGCCGAGATCAAGTCACGCATGCTCCTGCCGCGCTCCAATGAAGCGGATGACGATGAGGAAGATCCGCGTGCAACCCTGGTGCGTCGACTGCAGGAATACGAGCGCTTTAAAAAGGCGGCAGAGGACATGGCAATGCTACCGCGCGTTGAGCGCGATACCTGGGTCGGATCGGCTGAGCCTCCGGTCATGGAGCGCACTAAGCCATTGCCGGAGGTGAATCTACAGGACCTGGTTATTGCGTTTTCAGAGGTCCTAAAGCGCGCGGATCTTTACGAGAGCCATCAGATTAAACGTGAATCCTTATCAACGCGTGAGCGCATGGCAGATGTGTTACAGGCTCTCCAAGAGCAGGAGTTTTGTTCCTTTGACTCACTGTTCAAGGTGGAAGAGGGCAGGCTGGGTGTCGTGGTAACTTTCCTGGCCATATTGGAATTAATCAAAGAATCTTTGGTGGATATTGTGCAATCAGATGAGTTTGCACCCATCCACATCAAGGCCAGAAGCGAGTAAAGCGGACTATGGGTGATCACGATTTGGTTGAAATTATCGAAGGTGCGTTGCTGGCAGCCGGAGAGCCTTTGTCCAAGAAGCAGTTGGCGCAGCTTTTTGATGAGCTCGATCGACCGTCAACGTCGGATATCACTGCGGCGCTTGCCGAAGTGGCAGAGCGATGCGATGGACGTGGCTTTGAACTGGCTGAGGTAGCCAGTGGTTTTCGTTTCCAGGTGCGACAAAACCTGTCGCCATGGGTCAGCAAACTGTGGGTAGAGCGTCCTGTTCGTTACTCGCGCGCTTTGCTCGAGACCTTGTCATTGATTGCTTACCGTCAGCCAATCACACGGGGTGAAATTGAGGACATCCGAGGTGTTGCGGTATCGAGCAATATCATGAAGAGCCTGCTTGAACGCGAGTGGGTGAAAGTGGTGGGCCACCGCGACGTGCCGGGCAAACCAGCGATGTATGCCACGACGCGAGAGTTTCTGGATTACTTCAATTTGAAGTCACTGGACCAGTTGCCGCCTCTGGCCGATGTAAAAGACCTTGAAACCATGACCAGTGCACTGCCTCTTGAGGAGTTTCATGACTCGCGTGGCGAAGAAAATGAACCCCAAGCCCCTGAATCTCAGGGTATTGCGGTCGATTCTGTACAGGACGAAGAGGCCGTTGATTCAGAATGAGTAAGTCCGACACACCAACCGAAAAATTGATCGTGGGTGACGTGGCGGTCAAGCCCGATGGCGAGAAACTTCAGAAGGTGCTCGCGCGCATGGGTCTCGGGTCACGGCGAAAACTCGAGGAGAGCATCCAGGCGGGCGACATTACGGTCAACGGTAAGACTGCGAAGCTGGGTGATCGGGTCGTCGCGGGTGACAAGATCAAGTTCAAAGGGCGTCCCGTCGCCAATGATCAGCTGTTGGACAACCGAATTTTGCTTTACCACAAGCCGGTGGGAGAGGTCTGCTCGCGTAAGGACCCCGAGGGGCGGGCAACGGTCTTCGACGGTTTGCCGCGCTTAAAATCCGGACGTTGGGTGTCTGTGGGGCGTCTCGATTACAACACGTCTGGGCTGCTGCTAATGACAACCGATGGTGAGCTGGCCAATGCGCTGATGCACCCGTCGACGCGTGTCGAGCGCGAGTACCTTGTGCGTGTCATGGGTCGCGTTGATGACGCGATGCTGGATCGCTTGAAGTCGGGTGTTGAGTTAGATGACGGTCCTGCACGTTTTACCGATATTCAAGAGGGTGGTAGTGACAGTGAGGGCATCAATCGCTTCTTTTATGTCGTGTTATCGGAGGGACGTAATCGCGAAGTACGTCGCCTCTGGGAGTCGCAGGGGACGACCGTATCTCGGCTCAAGCGTGTTCGCTATGGCGATGTTTTTATTCCCTCGAAGCTCAAAAAAGGGCAGTGGATGGAGTTGAAGCAGCGCGATGCTGATGTGGTGTACACCATGGCCCAAATGGAGCCTAAGCCCGTCTATCAACCCTCAAAGAAGTTAGCTGACAAGCGTGAGCGTCAAGCGAAGAAGAGCGGTAAACATATCGCTAAGCGAAACAAGAAAGAGCGCAAATCGCACTAAGAATGTGCAACGGGTGGGTGCTGCCGCGCGCTGATTGCAAATAGGCGGTATTGATCGTTAGCCCACGCCAATCTCTGTCAAACGCTACTCTTTATCCTAGCTTACTTGCCCTAGATTACTTACCCGAGTCTGCTGGGATGCCAGAGGCTACTGAGCACTCAGCGCTTCCCCGTTGAGCTGCGCGCTTGCGTCGCTCATGAGATATACCCACTCATGGATAATATCTTCCGGACTGGGGTTGGTGGTCGGCGGCTCAGCGGGATAAGCAGAGCGCCGCATGGCGGTATTGACGGCGCCGGGGTTAAGGCTGTTAACGCGAATGGTCGACGTGGCGCCAAGCTCATCGGCGAGTACTTGCATCAAGCCTTCCGTTGCAAACTTCGATACGGCGTAGCTTCCCCAGTACGCGCGACCGGTTCTACCCACACCTGAGCTGGTGAAAACAATGGATGCGGAAGGCGCTTGATCAAGGAGAGGCAGCAAGGTCTGCGTGAGCATGAAGCCTGCGTTGACGTTTACCTGCATCACATCGTGCCACGTGGCGGCTCGGGTCTGGGCAATGGGTTTTCGATCGCCCAATAAACTGGCGTTGTGCAGCAAACCATCCAATTTGGGCAAGGCCTCGCTCAGCGAGCCCGCGAGGGTAACAAAGTCGTCGTGGGTCGCTTTAGCTAGATCCATGGGAAGTAGTGCAGGCTCAGGCGCACCCAATGCCACTATCTCGTCATAAAGGGCTTCCAGGCGTTCCTCGTTGCGACTGAGGAGCAGCACTTCCGCGCCGCAGCCCGCATAGGCAAGGCTGGCGGCACGGCCAATACCCTCTGACGCACCGGTGACCAAAATGGTTTTTCCCGATAACTCGGTTTGCGTGGGAGACCATTCACTGGGAGCGATAGGCATTACAGTTGATTCCTTATCCATTGGCAGAGCGCTTGTGGCGAATCGACACAGAGGTCGGCTCCCCAATGCTCTGGATTATCGTGATCTTCGATGTAGCCGTATTTCACCGCGACGGTGAAGCACCCCGCAGCATTGCCTGACTCGATATCCCGAATATGATCGCCTACGTAGACCATTGCCTCGGGTGACACGCTTAACTCAGATGCCGCTAGCAAGATCGGTTCTGGATGGGGCTTGGCGTGGGTTACATCACAGGGAGTAACCAGTACGCCTGCTGAGGGCTCGAACGGCATCTCATTCATTAGCGGCTCGGCAAAGCGGCGAAATTTGTTTGTCACTACACCCCACTTCTTGCCCGCACTATGAGCCGCTTTTAAAACCTCGACCAACCCATCGTAGGGTTGGGCGGTTGAGCCAAGTAATTCCTCGTACCAGTCGAGGTATTGCTGCCGATACGGCTCCCATCGGGGGTCGCCTTCCTCGATACCTGTCGCTTCCGTGACCAGACGCCCCGAACCGTGAGAGATTAATTTCCGTGCATCATCGAAGGGCTTTTCGCCGCCGCCGAGCTCGATGCAGAGTTTTTGATAGGCCGCGATGAGCTCGCTGGCTGTATCGACCAGTGTCCCATCGAGATCGAAAACGAAGGCGTCGAAGACGCGCTGACTCACGCGGGCTTACTCGCTCGAATCATGTAATTCACAGACACGTCACCCTCGACGAGTCGATAGTGTTTGGTGATGGGATTGTAGGTCAGCCCAATCATTGCCTCGACGGTTAGTCCAGCAGCGCGCGCCCACCGAGCAAGCTCTGATGGTTTGATGAGCTTGTCGTATTCATGAGTGCCCTTGGGAAGCAAATTGAGCACATACTCCGCTCCCACGATGGCGAACAGCCACGCCTTTGGGTTGCGATTGATGGTTGAAAAGTACAGATCGGCACCGGGCTTAGCCATGTCGGCACAGGCCTGAATGACTTTGGACGGGTCAGGCACATGCTCGAGCATCTCAAGACAGGTCACCACGTCGTAGGTGGCAGGGCGTTCCTCGGCAATGGTTTCAGCCGTGGTCTGGCGGTACTCAATGTCGAGCTTTGACTCGAGCAAATGAATTTTTGCGACAGAGAGTGGCGCCTCGCCCATATCAATACCGGTAACGGTTGCACCGCGATGTGCCATAGCCTCGCTCAGTAATCCGCCACCACAGCCCACATCGATCAGCTTCTTACCACGCACTTCACTGAACTGATCGATCCAGCTGGCTCGTAGCGGGTTGATGTCGTGCAATGGCTTGAATTCGCTATTTTCATCCCACCATCGAGACGCCAGCGCCTCAAATTTTGCAATTTCGTCTGGGTCTACATTGCTGTAAGTCATGATTTAGTCATCTCAATCAGGCGGCTGCCTGCATATACGTCAGGATTAGGCGGAGAGTTTAGCGCGCCAGTCGGCGGCTTTGTGCCTCAATGCATCGCTGTCTAGGCTTTGCAATTGTCCGTTTTTCACGGCGTTTTTGCCAGCGATCCAACTATGAGTGACTTCGTTTCCAGAAGCAGCGTAGACAATATTGGATTCAACCTGGTGGTTGGGCGCCATGTGAACGCCACTCATGTCGATGGCAATAAAGTCGGCGGATTTGCCTGCCTCGAGACTGCCTGTGACATGATCTAGTCCGAGGGCCCGCGCGCCATCGAGCGTGGCCATTTGGATGGCCTCGCTGGCCGATAGTGCTGTCGGTTCGCCACTCTCTAATTTTGCCAGTAAGGCCGCTGACTGCATCTCTGCCAAGCCATTCAGTCGATTGTTACTAGCCGCACCATCCGTACCCAGCGCGATGTTGATACCGGCATCTCGTAGTTTCGAGACAGGGCAGGCGCCAGACGCGAGTTTCATATTGGAGCGCGGGCAGTGCACGACGTGTGCACCGTGGGCCGCCACAGTCTCGATATCCTGTGACCCGAGTGCTGTCATATGGACACACTGTGTTCGCGGCCCCAATAAACCGATGCGCGCTAACAAATCGATGGGTCGTTCGCCTGTTGCCTCAAC
>WTJR01000147.1:17229-19051 GCA_011524755.1 Halieaceae bacterium
TGTGTTCGCATGCCCGCAGCGCGCAGGCTCTGGGCTGCGATGTCAGGGAAGAAATACATGTCACTGGTCGTTGTGATGCCACTGAGTAACATTTCCGCCGCCGCAATGTCTGTGCCGTCGCGAACGAATTCGGGAGACACCCAACGGGCTTCTAGTGGCCAGATTTTGTCGTTCAACCACGATGCCAGCGACATGTCGTCGGCATAGCCGCGCAGTAATGTCATGCCTGCATGGCCGTGCGCGTTCACAAGGCCTGGCATGAGCACATGACCCGGAAGTTCGACATGATCTATGTCGCTCAGGGCGCGCGCCTGCGCATGCGGCATTAACGCATCGATCAGTCCTTGCCTCACAACAATGCTGTGAGATTTAAGGACATTTTCAGGCCCCGAGACGGGGATGATTGCGTCTGCGTGAACCGCAAAATTAGCTGATGTCATAAATCGTAAGTTTCCACTTTTCTGCCCTGCTAAAAGTAGCCTTAACAGGCTGAATTTGATAGTATTTGCACCTTACAAACTGCAGGGTTTTGGCGGCGTGCCCGCCGATAAAAAAAGATCACCGGATGTCAGATCAGCAGCAAGATTTAGCGCAAGAAGTACTCCCCATAAATATCGAGGACGAGCTCAAGCAATCCTACATGGATTATGCGATGAGCGTTATTGTCGGACGCGCGTTGCCCGACGTCCGAGATGGCTTGAAACCCGTCCACCGTCGTGTCTTGTTCGCCATGAACGAACTGAACAACGACTGGAATAAGGCGTATAAAAAGTCCGCTCGTGTCGTTGGTGACGTGATTGGTAAGTACCACCCGCACGGTGATTCGGCGGTTTACGACACCATCGTTCGTATGGCGCAAACATTCTCGCTTCGTTATCCGCTCGTCGACGGCCAGGGTAATTTCGGCTCCATCGATGGCGACTCTGCTGCAGCGATGCGATACACCGAGATCAGGATGACCAAGCTGGCGCACTCGCTGCTGGCCGATCTTGAGAAAGAAACCGTTGATTTTGCGGAAAACTATGACGGCACCGAGCACATTCCTGTTGTCTTGCCAACGCGTGTTCCCAATCTACTGGTTAACGGCTCTGCAGGTATTGCTGTTGGTATGGCGACCAATATTCCGCCTCACAACATGCGCGAAGTGGTTGCTGGCTGTTTGGCCCTGCTCGACAATCCTGAAATCAGTGTCGACGAACTCATTCGTTACATTCCCGGACCCGATTTCCCCACAGGGGCCATCATCACGGGCCGAGCAGGAATTATTCAGGCTTATCGCACGGGTCGAGGGCGCATCTACGTTCGAGCGAAAGCCGAAGTGGTCACGGATGAGTCCAAGGGCAAGGACACGATCATCATCCACGAGATTCCGTACCAGCTGAACAAGGCGCGTTTGCTCGAGCGCATTGCCGAGCTGGTTAAAGAGAAGAAGATCGAGGGCATTACCGAGCTTCGCGATGAATCCGACAAAGACGGATTGCGGGTTGTTATCGAGTTGCGCCGAGGTGAAGTTGGCGATGTTGTACTGAATAACCTGTACGCACAGACGCAGTTGCAGTCGGTCGTTGGCATCAACATGGTGGCTTTGGTTGACGGACAGCCCAAGGTGCTCAACCTCAAGGAGATCATTGAGGCGTTCATTCGTCACCGACGTGAGGTTGTTACACGCCGGACACTGTTCCTGCTCCGTAAGGCGCGTGAGCGAGGGCACGTACTTGAAGGCTTAGCCGTAGCGCTTGCGAATATCGATGAAATTATTGAGCTGATAAAAACATCGCCCACTGCGGCGGATGCGCGAGACCGATTGGTGGCTGCTGCCTGG